>NZ_QVGZ01000007.1:0-153280 GCF_003603345.1 Faecalibacterium sp. AM43-5AT | reverse complement strand
GCGAGCATTTCATCCCAAATTGTTGAAAGACCCGTTATACATGGAAGAAATGCAGGCGGTATTAGAAGACGAATATCAATATCAGTATTTTCAGATGGTTACCATAATAGGTTGAACTACTAACTAACCATGAGCCCTCTACTTGCAGTCGTTGCAAATAGAGGGCTCATGGTTTACTTTGGATATTTTAATTAAAATTTAGTCTTTCAGTCTGCCGTGGTCACAGCCGAGTGAGAGATAATGCTCGATTTCACTACCCAGCACAAGCTGGGCGTACTCCAAGGGCTTGTTGTATAGTAAAATCAGCGGTAATACCGGTTTCTCTTTCATGAAAGTGTCGTTCATCATTTTTCCTCCCTGGAACACGTTATGAGATATTTTTGCGGCGATGCCATGCCATCATCACGAGAGCAACGAGCAAAGTGGCAGTTTCGGCAACCGGAAATGCAAGCCAGATTCCGTTCAGATGGAACAATTTGTCCAGACACCATAAGGCGGGAACAAGGAAAAGTATCTGCCTGCATAATTGGATTGCCATGCTGGAACCTACTTTTTCCGTAGCCTGAAAATAGGTGGAAACCATAGTAGAGAGACCGCAAAACAGATAGCTTGCCGCCATGATCCGCATGGCGGAGATGCCAAAGGAACGCATAGCTTCCGACGCCGTAAACAATCCCAGGATCTGCGTCGGAAAGAGGAGGACAGCCAACGTCCCCAGTATCATCATGCCGGTGACCAAAACAGTTCCATATCGGAAAGCGGAATGCAGCCGTTCGCTGTTGCCTGCGCCGTAGTTAAACCGCATAATAGGCAAACAGCCCTGAATCAAGCCGTTTACTGTCATAACGATCAGCTGCTGCACCTTAAAATACGCACCGAAGAAAGCAATCGCCGTATCGGAATACGCCACCAGGAACAGATTGACGAACGTCACCATAAACGAACTGAGGGCGTTCATAATAAAAGATGGCAGGCCAAAGGCAAAAATACGGCGGATCATCTGCTTTTGCAAATGAAAGCCTTTGATTTTTACCTGCACTTTCTGCTTTTTGCCCAGCAGCAAAGCAAATGCCAAAATCATGGATACTGAATAGCCCGCAACAGTAGCCACCGCAGCGCCGCGGATTCCCATAGGTGGGAAAACACCAATGCCAAAAATTAGGAGTGGGTCAAATACAAAATTAACGACCACTCCTGCAATCTGGAACCACATGGGAGCGACCATGTTCCCGGTGGCCTGTATCATCTTCTGGATGGCGATATGCACCATATTGGGAATTTGCATGAAGGAGCACACACTCATATAGGCGATGCTCAGCTGATAAATTTCTTCATTATTGGTGAATGCCCGAAAATAGGGTTTCATAATCAGTAATGCCAGAAGATTGAGCAAAGCACCAATTCCAAAGGCCAGTAACAATCCATGTGTGACGGTTGTATTTGCATCATCCTGCTTTTTCTGTCCAAGATATCCTGCTATCAGCACATTCACGCCGACACCGATCCAGATAGACGCCGCATTCATCAATGTTGTAATCGGGAATGCCAGAGAAACAGCGATCAGTGCATTCTCACTCAACCGTGCCACAAACGCGCTGTCTATCAGGTTATAGGAATATTGCAGGAACATGGAAATCAGCGGCGGTATCGACATTTGCCAGATGAGCTTTCCAACGGGCGCGACCGCCATTTTGTTATTGGTCTGCATGCTTTCCCTCTTCTCCACAAATTGTCCGAACAATATAGTTTTGTTTGCGTGCTGCGGGCTGACCGACTTCCTGGGCCGGATAAGTCCCTGCTTCCAGTACAGCGTCCAAAGCCTTGGAAGGGACCGATTCCGATTTATAAGCCCGTACACTACGGCACGTCTTGATAAGAGACAAAAAATTTTTTCCCATACAGATATAGTCCTCCATTCTGCTAATACTTCTGAGATACAGGCAACAAAAAAGCCACACAACTATCACAAGATAGCTGTGTGGCAAAAAGATGACCGAATCCGGAAAAGTCCACTAAAGTTTTGCGTTTATTATTATAGCGAACTTGAAGGAGTCTGTCAAGCATCAATCATTACGGAATTGTGGCGGCTGTCTGTTGTTTTTTGTGTTACTTTATGGCACATGAGAAATTCTGTCTGGTTTTGTACTCGTAGTGAGTGGGCATGTTCTCCCATGGGGAGGCCACCCATCAGTCCAATTCATTCAGTACGATATTGGATAGGATATTCAAGGCTCGGAATGCTTCTCGATATGGTAAAATATCCGGATCTTCCTTGACTTTTCTTCCCTCAAAACGCTGCATTGCAGCTTGGATACTTTCATCTAAAAATTGTTCAATCTCTGGGTATGCGTTATTATTATCAATGCCTTTTGCCATAACAACACCAAAACAGGCACTCGGCAGTTCTTCAAAAATTTCTTTTTTAACAACAAATCTCATTTTATGCCCTTCTTATCTGCACTTGACCGGAATACATATTTCAGTCACAAATTTTTCACTGTCATTAGTAATGCCATAGTCTATGAGCGTGATTTCTCGCGAAAAACCAACAATCTGTATCTGTTCTTTTGTGATGTAGTCAAGGAGCTTTTCATAGTGCGCTGGAGCTTCTATATGACTGCCTCGAAAACGCAGCCGTACACAAAGTGTTTTGGGAAGAGTAATGGTTTCACCTGTATAAATGTCCTCTTGATCCAGTATTAGAAAAATGCTGTCATAACGATTTACTATTGATTGCTGCAAATGTTCCGCGGAAATGCCAAGTCCGACCTTTCCAAGAAATACAACGGCTTCGGCATCAGATTGATCCAGCTTTCTAATCGGCACTTCCATATCAAGAGAGCCATCTACTTTCAGTGGAGCATCTACCCAAACAATGCGACAGGACGGAAGCTCTATTAAGGAAACGGTATCCAAAGGCACACTTTGTGCGTCTCGCAGCCAATTTAAGCGGTGGTTAATCTTTTGTTCTATACGTTGTAATTCTTGTTGCTTTTTCAGGACTGCATGCTTTTGCTGTAACAACTTTTCCTCAATACGGCTGATATCCTTATTTTTGAGAAAGTCCTCAATCTCGGCCAAAGGCATATCCAATGCCCGCAAATACCTGATTGTGTTGAGTACTTCAAATTGTTCGGTGCCATAGTAACGATAGCCAGAATCTGAGGAAATGTATTCTGGTGTAAGCAAACCGATATGTTCATAGTGCCGCAAACTACTAACACTGATATGAAACAATTTTGACACTTCACCTATTGGGAAAAGATTTTTCCGATCCATATCTTACTCCTCCACCAGAACAAGCGTTGATTTGCGCCGTATGACTCCAAAGGCGATTAGGCAGATCACGACCGATAGCAGTGAGCCTGCCGCGGTAGCCAGTCCCATCGGGAGAAGCGTTGCCGGGAATAATTTTGAGGTCACATAAACGCCAGGCACACGCATCAATACAATGGCGAGAATATTGTGTAAAAACGACAGGCCGGATTTCCTGCATGCGCAAAAAAAGCCGCTAAAACTAAAATGAATGCCAGCAAAAATACAGTCAAAAATGTAACCACGCAGATACTGGCCGCCGAAACGGACCACCGCCGCTCCGTCCGCAGTGCTGGGATCAGTGAACAGCGAAACGATGCCTTCCGCTGTAAACTGGATCGCGATAGAAGCAAGCACGCCAAAGCCTGCGGCGAGCATCACCGCATAGCGCAGCGTTTGAATGGCCCGCTCCGGTTTGCCCGCACCGATATTTTGCGCTCCCAAGGCAGAAACGGTAGACAGCATAGAGGAGGGGACCAAAAAGAGAAAACTGATCACTTTCTCCACAATCCCGACTGCCGCTGCGTCATTCAGTCCACGCTGATTGGCAATAATCGTGATAATAATAAAAGCAACTTGAATCAGGCCGTCCTGAAACGCAATCGGGATGCCGATCCCCAAAATTTTCCCCATGACCGCACGGCAAGGCTTGAAGTCGCTTTTTTTCAGAACGATGCTCCTGCGTTTCAAAATAACGGTCAGGGAAACAACTACACTGATTGCCTGAGAGAGAGTTGTACCAAGGGCTGCGCCCGCAGGCCCAAGGTGCAGCACACCCATAAAAAGATAGTCTAAAGCGATGTTGGCAGCACAGGCTGTGGCAATAAAGCACATCGGGCTTTTGCTGTCGCCCAACCCTCGAAAAATAGAACTGATAATGTTGTAGGATGTAATAAACGGAATCCCGATAAAGCAGATGGTCAAATAGGTGACCGTACCACTCACCGCATCCGTTGGCGTAGATATGGCAACGACAATGGGATGAACAAGGGATAACAGGATGGCCGTAAGTGCAATGGAAACCACCAGAAACAATATTACCGTATTCCCGATGTTATGCGCTGCCTGTTTTCGATCTCCTGCCCCCACCGCCTGGCCGACGCTGACGGTTGTTCCCATCGATAACCCTACAATCATAACCGTAAGCATGTGCATCACTTGTGAGCCGATAGAAACAGCGGTAGTACTGGCTACACCCTCGAACTGTCCGATGATTAATAGGTCAGCCATGCCATAGAGCGTTTGAAGAAAATACGAGAGCAGATACGGCAATGAGAATAATACAACATTTTTGAACACACTGCCGGTAGTAAGGTTCTTTTCCATATTGCCTAATCCTTCTTTTTTGTTAAACTACCAATATTATAATATCTACAACAGATGTAGAGTCAAGCGCTTTTTCTCATTTTGTAGTACCGTTCAAATGACTTTTTGTAAGTTTATTTTTTTCACGCAAATTCTTGAGAATATCTCGTGTTTCCATGTCTGTCCCTCCTAAGGAATATGTTATTATTTATTATAAAACTGCAAACCTTATTTTAACAAGCAACTCGCTGTTGCTATGGAATAGTGGATGCTGTCAATCAAATTCTTGCGTGTTTCTTTATGGCACATGAGCATTTGCGGAGGGGTTATCGCCGCCGTAACCCTCCATCAGGTTGACGGCACCCCACACGCCCAGACCGGCACCCAATGCCACAACCAGAGTCTTCAGAACGTCCACTGCGCTGTTAAAGAATTCCATAGAAAAATCTCCTTTGTTTTGAAAAAGTGACCCTGCACACACCTGAAATCCGTTTGCAAAAAGCCGAAAACCACGGCGAAGGCTGATTTTCCGGTGTACCTGTTGGGTCAATGGGTAAAAAATAACCGCTCGTCTTATCAGGCGGGCGGGAGTGAATCGGCATCTATTTGATAATGAGCATACAGTGTACGAAACCGTAAAGGTCGGAGAAGCAGATGGCGTACTTGGAACTAGTACGGATGAACATGGAAAGAATGTTTATACTCTAAGTTGGGAATATCAGGGGATTACACATACCGTTATGGGAAACATTCCATACGATGAGATTATGAAAATTGCGGAAGGTATCCGTTAAGAAAGCCGGACATTTGTAAGAGTACACAAATGTCCGGCTTTCTTTTTGTCTGAACTTACAAAGATGGAAAATTTGAAAAAATTTCTCCTGAAAATTGAAACGAAGCGAATGCGAATTGCGTTGATTATACAAAGGCTCTTGTTAGGAGCAAAAAAACGGAGGTGTATAAATGAGGCCGTCAATGAAAGCAAGGATTGTTCGTTATGGTTTTATAGGTGTCGTTGCAGTGCTTATAATTCTATGTGGAATGAAATTTAGCAATATGTACAAAGATTACCAAAAGCTTTAATTCAACCAAGAACAGATCGATACACAAGTATCTGTTTTGATGTCCATGCTTTTTTCAGACTTGTACTATTCCGACCCCATTGATTTGGGCGAGACCAAAGAGCATGCAGATGAACTTAGCGTTTTGCTTCAAGTAACATCCTATGATGAAATTCCTCATTTTAACGATATTGCCAACAAATTGATTGAAATATCGAAGAATGTTGAGTCACGTCCGGCATTTAGTGAACAGACCATTGAACTGTTTCAAAGTTTTATTTACAATCTTGGAAAACCTCTTTCCGATGATATAGATACGTTGAGTACATCTCTATATGAATCGATAATGTCAGAGAGCGTTGAAGGATAGGACTTTTTTTACATAGTTTGAATTTATTATCTTGACAACTTGAATCGCTAATGACTAACAGTCCTCTATTTGCAACAATTGCAAGTAGAGGACTGTTGTTTTGGTTTGGATATTTTAATTAAAGATCAATCTTTTAATCTGCCATGGTCACAGCCAAGTGATAGGTAATGCTCGATTTCACCACCCAGCACAAGCTGGGCGTACTCCAAGGGCTTGTTGTATAGTAGCCAGTCCAGTTCTGCCCGCTGTGCCGGAGTGTTGCCGTACTCGTCCTCAATGGCGATACAATCAATGGAAAGGGTAGTGCCATCTGCGAACCGGGCTTCCACCCGGTTGGTGTCCATATTGTAGCGGCAGGAAAGCAGTTTGTTCATGCGAAAACCTCCTGTATGTATTCGTTGTTCGAATCCAGTTGGTCGTGTCCCTGCTCGTGTGAATTTAGGGCAACTGAATTCATCACGAGTAATTATGGCACATCATGACCAAGTTTCTGGTAGTTTGTACCGTAGGACGGTGAGTTTCCTCTGGTATCGGAATTGTTGTAACTATCGATTGTTTCTTTGCCGAGTGCTTCAGACAACTCCTTCAGGGTGGTAGGCTCGCTGCCACCGAGGAAGATTTGCGAATCCATGTTGCCGACAATGGTGTCGGCGTTATCTTTGTAGATGGCTTTCAGCTGGCTGCGGGTCTGCAAGACAAGGCAGGCGGAAATCTCACGGCTGCGGATGGTGGCCACCAGCTTTTCCAGCTGCGGAATTTGACCAATATTGGCACACTCGTCAATCAGGCACCGCACATGGACGGGCAGCTTGCCGCCGTATACATCATCGGCTTTGTCGCATAGCAGATTGAACAACTGCGTGTAAATCATGGAAATCAGGAAGTTGAACGTGCTGTCGGTGTCCGACATGATCAGGAATAATGCCGTTTTCCGGTCGCCCAGCTTGTCCAGTTCCAGTTCATCGTACATGGTGGCATCCCGAACTTCCTGAATGTCGAATGGCGATAAACGGGCACCGCAGGAAATAAGGATTGACTTGGCCGTTTTTCCAGAGACGAAAAGTCAAGGACTTTTTTATCAAATTCAAAAAGAAGTCACATTTTGCGGACTTCCTCACGGAGCAGACGCTTGATTTTGTCCTCCATCGTCTCTTTTGCGGTCTGGCTGAAATGCACACGGACGATATAGGTGGTCTTGCCGATCTGCTTTCTGACAGTCGGGCAAGTGGCGGTGTTGGTTGCGGTATTGTTCATTCAAAATCCTCCTGTAAATGAAAAATGCCCGGTGACTGTTCATCATCGGGCGGCGTCGGTATGAGGGAACAAGGCAAGGCGGCAACATTAAGGTATCTATAAAAACCTTGCCGTCTTTGCCACGCTTGCCGTGTTCCTGTTGTCAGTTGCGGAGATAGCAGACCCATGCTGTGCCATCTTTCTCGGTCACAAGTCTGTCCCCGATACGGCTCTTCGCCGTTCTCATGGTGCGTGAAGAAATCCCACGCTCATTGACTGCCTTTTCCAGCTCTGCGCTCGGCATACGCTTTCCATCTGCCAGCAGTTCCAGAATGAGCATTTGTGCTTGTGCGGTCTTGCTCTCGGTCTTGGCGGTGTCTGCCCCGGCAAGAAGCTCGTCAGCGGTAATGTCATAAGCCCCTATCCACTCAAAGCCTTTCTCGTCTCCCAGAGAAAAGGCAAGGGACTGTCCGGGCGGCGCAAGGGAACTTTTCTCATGGATAAGCACCCTCGTTGTGGGGCTGTCCTTCAGCTTGCCGATAAAAAGCAGACTGCGGACTGCCGCCGTAATGTCGATAGACCCCAATCCCCGGTAGGTGCTTTGCGTTCCTGCGGCTTTGTTGAGGTGTCCTATCAGCACGATAGCGCACCCGGTAGCCTGTGCAATGTCTCCCAGACTGCGGAAGATGGGACGGACTTCATTTGCCCGGTTCATGTCCACATCTGCGCCCAGAAACGCCTGCACCGGGTCAATGATAACCAGCCTTGCGTTGTTCTCTCGGATTGCCCTTGCTATGCGCTCATCGGCAAGGGTCAGCGGCGTGTCTCTATCGTCAATGACAAGCACTCGTTCAAGGTCTGCGTCCGCTTCCATCAGCCGGGGCTTGACGGTATCGCCCAAACCGTCCTCTGCGGTCTGATAGATGATATTGAAAGGCTCAAGGGTTTCCATACCGGGCAAGGGCTTTCGGTTGGTGCAAGCCGCCGCAAGACGCATGGCAAAGTAGGTCTTGCCCTCGCCGGGGTTGCCCTGTATGATCGTCAGCTTTCCAAAGGGGATATACGGAAACCATAGCCAATCCACGCTCGTCAGCTCCACATCTGCCATACGGAGCATGGGGACAGGCTGGGCGGTGGGCAGCTCTCGCAGCGTGATTGTCTCGGCTATGAATTTGCGGCTGGGAATGTCCCCTTGCTGACGGAGAACATCGTTCCAGTCTTTCCTTGCCGGGACAAGGCGAATGACGGCGATCTCGCCGGGAATGGACTGTGCCAGTCGTGTGCAGGCTTCATTTCCTGCGGTGTCGCTGTCAAGGCAGAGGAACACTTTTTGGGTGACCTTGCGTTCAGAAAGAAAACGGTCAAGGGCTTTGCCAGAAACGCCGCCCAGGGCAAGATAGCTCCTTGTCTGCCAGTCCTGCGGATAAAGGCAGATAAAGGACAAAAGGTCTATCGGCGCTTCAAAGACAAAGAGCTGGTTGCCGTTTCCCTCATAGCGGAACGGATAGGACTTGTCAGACCCGGCAATATCCTGTCTGAATGTGTCTGCCGTTCCTCGCACATGGGCGTATCTCGGTGTGCCGTTTCGGTCTCTGCCGACAAAGACAACATTGTTCCGCTTTGCGTCCTCATAAATATCCCCGGAAAGAAGAAAAGCCTCAACCAGTTTCGGGTTGAGACCTCGGCTTTCGCAAAGATATTGAATTGCTCTGTCGGCTGTTCTGCTGTGCAAGGGCAAGTGGAACGCTGTGAGCGGTGCTGTGGTGGCTTCGGTCTGTCCCTCGCCGTTTTCGCCTGTCAACATCTGAACGGCTTCGGGAAAGGACTTGCCGTAAAACTCCATGACAAAATCAATGGGATAGCCGCCCTTGCTCTGGCTGTGGCGAAACCACTTGTTTCCCCGGACGGTCAGACTGTCATGTTCTTTCCAGCGGTATTCTCGTCCGCTTTTTATCAGTGTCTCTCCCTGTGTGCGGAGAAAATCTTCCAGACTGACGGCATTTGCCCGGTCAATCTGTGCTTGGGTGTAATTCATCGGGATAGTTCCTCCTTTTTCTGTCGTGTTTGAGGTCGATTTTGGAGCTTTTGTTCCTCTGTACGCTCGTTAAATCGGGCGGCAGTATCTACGCATGACTTGACCTTCCAAAGGCGGTGTAAATCGTCTCTGACGGTCTTAAACTCGCCGTAGGTGCTTTCGTGCGCCTGTTCCAGCTCGTCATACTCGTCGGACAGTTTTTTCATATCCACCTTGCCGTCCGGGAACTCCCCGGTCAGCTTTCGTCTGGCGGCGTAGAACTGTATCAGTTCCGCTTCATGCTCTGCCTTGTACTTGGCTCTGGGATTCTCAAACTTGATTTTCTGCAAGCCGTCATAGACAGGCTTCAAGCTCTGGAAAGCAGCGGAGCTGTCATAGAGCCGCTTAATCGCTTTCATTCGGGCGGTCTGCTCGTCCAGCGTTTTCTTCAAGCTCTCGGTGGCAGCACTGTGTTCGCTGACACGGCGTTCCAAATCCTCAAGGGAGTAAATGCCGTTTGCCCGGAGATAATTGAAAGTATCGTTCATCTCCTTTAGGTTGCTGATTTTGCCTTTCTGGGAATATGCCCCGGCTTTGCGCTGAGTGTAATAGGCGTTCAGCAGAGAAACAAGGTCGGGTGCCTGTGGCTTGGCAAGCTCGGCTTTCATATCCGCTATCCAGCCCATAAGCGAAGTGATTTTCTTCTTGATGTCTCGAATAACGGCATTGGTGGCTTTGATCCAGCGGTTGAACTCGCCCTTTTCGGTGCGTATGCCTTTCTTCTCCATCGCCCGGACGGTTGCGCCCTCATGGACGGTGGGAAGAAGCTCCACGCCCTGACGCTCATAGCTTCGGTGGTCGATGCGAACATCAAGCCCTTTCTCTGCAAACTTGGCGTTGCATAGTTCCGCCCATGCTTCACGCCAATGTTCCAGCGTTTCGGGACTGCCCCAGTCGGTAGTGGGAACGGCATTGAAAACATACTCGCCGTTCTGGTCTCTGATACGATTTCCGTCCTCGTCCAGCTCGTACACTCGTCGTTGCTTTAGCCCCCATTTACCGTCCTGCTCGATGGGGCGGATGGGACAAAGCACATGGAAGTGTGGGTTTGGTATGCCGCCGTCCTCCCGGTCTGGCTGGTGTACGGCGAAGTCAACCACCATGCCACGGCTCACAAAGTTCTCCAATAAAAATCGCCTTGCAAGAGCGATGTTTTCCTCAAGGGAAAATTCATTCTGCAAGGCAATGTCAAAGCTGTATGCAAGCTGGGCGTTCTTTCCACGCTCGGCTTTTTCCACGGCGTTCCATAGGGTCTGGCGGCCTGCGTATTCTGGCGGTGCATGGGACGGCAAGAGGATGTCAGAGCAGATCACGCCGCCCTTGCGGGTGTAGTCGCTGTATTCGCCGTAATACTCGCTATACAATCGCTCCCCGGCTCGGTAGGCAGCAGAAGCGATAGCGGACTGTCCTGCGCTTCGCTTAGTCTGCGTGACACTCAGATGAAATAGTGCCATCGGCTTTCAACTCCTTTCCTCCGTTCGCTTTGTTGATGTGGGTAATCGCCATATGACGGACGGCTCGCTGGACTTCGGACAGAGAAAAGATGTGTTCCATCAGCTCTGTCATTTCGGTGCGTGTCAAGTCCTTAACCTCCGGGGCAACGCTTTCCACCATGCCGCCCAGATTGCAAAGGCGGTGGGTGCGTTTCTTGCGTTCGCCTTTCTCATAGTGTTTCTTCCTCTGTTCCAGCCTTTGGAGCTTGTGCTGTTCCTGAAGAAGCTGAGCTTCAGCTTGTTCTTTTTCGGCTCTAAGCTGGTCGAGGGTTTTCGTTTTTGCCATGTTTCATGACCTCCTTTTTTGAAAATGGGTATAAAAAAAGACCGCTGATTTTTTCACACGGTCATGTGTATCAACGGTCTGTTTTTTAGTATTCAGTTGCAATGATTATCTCACTTTAGTTTACGATACCAGCTATATAATCATAATCAATTTTTTCTGAAACCACCTTGTAAAAGAAAGGGTCTTTCCGAATAGTATCATCCGAATTGATGATAAAGTTATTCCAATCATCGGCTTCATTACCATCGGATAAATAAATGGTCATCTTAAAGCTATATCCAGAATAACCAACAGACGGCTTCGACCTTTTTAACTTGATTTCATTTAGATTTTCAATAATATGTTCGATTTGTGTCTCATCTGTGATGTGAGTTGCATTTCCAGTATTTCCATTGAATACGACAATTTCTATAACTTCATCATGTTCCAAATCCATCAAGTTAATAGGAACATTGTACCAGATACCAATCCCTACTGCGAGAACCGCTACAATAGTTAGTAACATTACCAATTTCCGTTTCATAATTATGCTTCTCCTTTCAGTTGGATTTTCAAAATCAAACTTGCTGGCGGCGAACAGCATTTTATACTGTTTGCAGACGGCAAGTCAACAAGGGATAGCCGCATAAGCGGCGCAAGGGAGTGTAGCTCCCTTGACGGAACGAAGTGACGAAACATGCTCGGTCGAGCAGTTTTCTTCTGCTGACAGAGAATACAGCTCCGCAGGACGCACTACTCTCGATAGAGAGTATAGAAGTGCGCCCTTTAGTTCCTAAAGGGATTTTATCAGTTCGACAAACTTGAATTGTTAATTTGGAACTGGTCCTATAATGCCAAATGCTATTGCATCAATAAAAAGCACGAACGCTATCACATAAACAATTAAAATAGTTGCAATGACTTTAATAACAAGTTGTTGATTTTGTCTTAAATTACTCTTACTAACAATCCTTAAGACAAAAATCAAAGCAACGATGATGATAAAAGAAATAATATTATAAAGAACTACTGTTTTCATCTATGTGTCCTCCTTTTTTATATCAATTCCAGTTTGATGCTCAATTTTCACATTCAAATTATACCATAAAACTTGTGAACAATTCTACCGTCATTTTGGAACATATGAGAAAAGTCCGAACAGTTTTCTGCCCGGACTTCCTCGCTCAATTATAAATCAACTCTGCTTTCACAACTTCCTCTGCCTGCGCCTTGCAAGCGTTCATCTGCCGCACCCATTCCATTTGGTTTTCAGCTTTCAGTTGCTCTGTCACGCCGTACTGCTTTGCCAGCTCTGGCACGATCAGTTCCATGCGGCTTCGTGCCGCTTCGTCAATCTCGGCGCAATGCTCAAAGAGCTTGTCGGATAGCGCCAGCTCATTGAACAGTATCGGGCGGTGCATTTCCAAATACGCTTTGCGAAGTCTGCCGTAGTGTCCGAGGGGCTTTGTCTTGCGGATAACGATGTTCGGGATAAGATAATCTCCGTTCTGTGTGTAAGTGATATTCATGCTGATTGCACTCCTTTCATCGGCTCTCTCTGCGGTAAACTGCTGACAGGGACGAACACTCCCTTTGCAATGTCCTCCGCACGAATGGCGGCTTTCTTGGCTTCGATTTCTGCCTTTTTTCTCCCCTTGATTTTGTCCTCGTATCGCTTCTGCGCTCCGCTGGCTTTCCGCTTCAAGTAGTTCTGATGAAGCCTGTCCTTGCGTTCCTCACGCTTGCGGATTTCCTCTAATTCCTCCGGGGTAAGCTCCACTTCGCCAAACGCCGGTGGAACGAATCGCCCAACAAAATTGAAGTAAATCTCGACCTCCTGTGTGGTCTGTATACTGCCTTTACGGTCACGCTCATGCACAAGGATTTTCTCGATAAACTCGTTGAGCATGGCAATGGTCAGCTTGTCGAAGTTCTCATACTTGTCAATCAGAGCGATAAAACGGTCAGCGTCCTTTTCGTGCTTCTCGTAGCTCTTGATAGCCTTTTCCAGATCGGAGATTTCAACGGTAAGCTCGGACTGTTCCTTTTCGTATTGAGCGTCCAGAGTGGCGTATCTGCTGTCGGACAGCTTTCCTAAAATGTTGTCCTCATAGATTTTGCAGAGCAGGACTTCCAGCTCGGAAACTCTCTGCTTTGCGGTGGCAAGGCGTGTCCGCTGTTTCTTGACCTCTGCCGTCTGCTGGCTGGACTGCGCTTCCTGCACCACACGGACAAACTCGGCTCGGTCATGCTTCGCATACTCGGCAATGGCTTTCAGCATTTCAGAGACAAGGGACAGTACCACATCTTCATTGATACGGTGCTGTGTCGTGCAGAGCTTTCCAACTGGGACTTTGCTGTATTGGGAGCAGGTATATTGAGAGATACACTTGCCATTGTTGGTGCGGTGGACATACATTTTACTGCCGCAATCGGCACAATAAAGCAAGCCAGTGAGTGGAGCTGCTTCGCCCCAGCCGTCCGGGTAGCGTCTGACATTCCCACGGATTTTCTGCACAAGGTCAAAGGTCTGCTGGTCAATGATAGGCTCATGGGTATTCTCGAAAATTGTCCATTCGTCCTCCGGGACATAATGGCTTTTCTTGTCCTTGAAGTGCTTTCGGGTCTTGAAGTTGATGGTGTGTCCCAGATATTCACGCTTTTCAAGAATGTTGCAGATGGTGGAAGAACCCCAGCCGTACACATCTTTGAAGGTCTTATTTTTGTTCACGCCCTCGCCGTGCCGGGCAAGGTAAGCGGACGGAATGAGGACTTTTTCTTCTTTCAGCTTGCTGGCGATCTGATACGGACCGTAGCCGTCAATCGTCATGGCAAAGATGCGCTTGACCACCTCGGCGGCTTCGGGGTCAACCAACCATTGGTCTCTGGCTTCGTTCCAAAGATAGCCGTAAATGACTGTGCCTGTGAGGTGCTTGCCGGACTTGCCTTTGGACTGGAAAGTGGAACGGATTTTACGGCTGGTATCTCTGGCGTAATACTCGTTCATAATGTTGCGGAAAGGGGTAAAATCATCGTCCCCTCTGGCGCTGTCCACGCCGTCATTGATGGCGATAAGGCGAACGCCACGCTGACGCAGGATTTCCATAATCTGACCGACTTTCAGATAGTCACGACCCATGCGGCTCATGTCCTTGATGCACAAATACTCCACATTCCCTGCTTCCACTTCTTTCATCATTGCTAAAAATCCGGGACGGTCAAAGCAAGTACCACTAATGCCATCGTCCGTGAAATGGACAATGTTTGTAAAGCCCTGCCGTGCGGCGAACTCCTCCAACATTGCCTTTTGATTGGATATGGAATTGCTCTCACGCTGTTGGTCATCATCTTTGCCAAAGTCATCACGGCTCAGTCGTTCGTACAGAGCAGTGATTTTCTCGTTTTTTCTCATAACTTGCGCTCCTTTCTTCGATTTTAGGTTGTGTGTTCTAAGAGACTTCCCAACTGCTTGATTAAGAAGTCTTTTAGAGCATACAACACCGGCAGCTAATTTATAGAGCTTGTACTGGCGCACTGCAAAAGAATTTGGCTTTTTCTTGCCTAAATCCTCAAAGAGCAGGTCAACCGGATTCTGATAGGTTTCATCGTCCTCGGACACCTGCATGGTGTTGAGCATTTCCAATAACGTGGCAAAGTTTTGCTCCTCAACCGGGGCTTCGTAGTGAAGATATACACTTCCACAAAATGATCGCTTTCTTTGACAACATAGCCGCCCGGGGCAAAATGACCGTTTTCGTTGATACAGACATCCCGGCCATACGCCTCATAATCGAAATACGGTTTTACCTGATCCGGCACATCCAGCATTTCCAGCTCGTCTACATAAATACGCCCCAGCGTTTCCTCATCGGATACGCCGGGGTAAAAGCCGTAACAGTCCAGATTTTGTGTTAGATTGATGATGTCCCGCACCGAGGAACAGTGATCGCTGCTGTCGAGGACGGCCTCCAGTGTTTCCAGCTCCGATGAGGTAAGCTCGGAAAGCAGGCAGGCCAGATGATTAAAGCTCGTCCGGATTTTCATACTCGCTCAAATGGTCATAGAGCCCCAGCACATCCCCATCGAAAGAGGTAATAAAAATTTCCTGATAGCGGACGCCATCCACGCCGATCCGTTTCAAGAGAGCCTCCACCTCCTGGGCAGTTGTGGGGAATTTCAGTGTTTCACCCACAAGCTGGCCCTCGCTGTACTTCCCGGCGTTGGTAACGTAGGCTTCAAACAGGGTCGCCATCAGCGGCGGCCCTGTCCCTTGACGGTCAGGATACCCTCAACAGCAAGTCCATCTGGCTGTTTCCTACTCGGAAATGATTGCCCGCATTAGCGATCTACCAGCGCGTCAATCTTATCGTGGTACATGGGATCGACACGGGCTTTCTGGCGTTCCGCCGCTGCATACGCTTCATCGACCATTGCCCGGTAGCCCGCCGTAGCGGAGCCCGGCTGATAGTCGGAAAAGCTGTTCATATCCTTTGCCCGCTTTGCGGCTTCTTCATTGATCGGATAATATTTCGGCATAGTATTTTCGCTTATTGGAAGGGTCAGCTGTTGATATATGCCGCCCTTTCCTGTATACTGTTCTTGTTGTATCTGTTTTTTCACAACCTCAGCTTCCAACAAAAAATGAGATAGGCAACCCCTTTCGGGGAAGTCTATCTCATTTTTTTCGTTGGCGCTATTTTGCAACAGCCCCTTTTTATGTGTTGTGAAGAAATATCTATCTGTAAAAGATTCGTCCGAATGTACTTGAAAAAGCATTTTTTTCGGCTATAATGGAATTATAAGAAAAATCAGCCGAAAGCAGGTGACCGATATGAGTTACATCACAAGAAGTCTTGAAAAGGTAGTTCAGCAAGTTACGCAGGAATATCCAGTTGTGCTTGTGACTGGCCCCCGGCAGGTGGGAAAGACGACCATGCTGCAAAAGCTCATGGAGGGAAGTTCCCGTGGGTACGTCTCGCTGGATGACCTGAATGAGCGTGCACTCGCCAAAAATGACCCGGAACTGTTTTTACAGCTGCATAAGCCACCGGTTCTGATTGACGAGGTTCAGTATGCACCGGAACTATTTACCTATATCAAAGTCTATGCAGATACTCACCACGAACCGGGTGCTTTTTGGCTGACTGGTTCACAGGTGTTCAAGCTGATGCGTGGGGTACAGGAGTCGCTCGCCGGACGTGTTGCAGTACTGTCAATGACTTCTCTTTCGCAGTCAGAAATAAACGGTGCAGATACCGAACCCTTCCGTGTGGATTTGGATGCTCTGCTGAAACGTGAGGAAAAAGCTGTGCCCGCAGATACCAAAGGTATCTTTGAGCGTATCTATAGGGGTTCCATGCCCGCTATTGCAAGCGAAAAAAATACTAATAGTCAGATTTTTTACAGTAGCTACCTTTCCACCTATATTGAACGTGACGTAAAAGAGCTTTCAGATGCCATCGATGCGCTGAAATTTCTGCGTTTCATGACAGCGGTTGCGGCTCGCTGCTCACAGATGCTAAATATTGCCGAAATTGCACAGGATGCGGACATCAATCAGAAGCAGGCAAAAGATTGGCTGCACATTCTGGAAACGCTGGGCATCATCTTCTATCTGCACCCCTATTCCAATAATCTGCTGAAGCGGTTGGTAAAGACCCCAAAACTCTATTTTTATGATACCGGGTTGGTCTGCTATCTGACCAAGTGGAGCAGTGCAGAGGTTCTGGAGTATGGTGCAATGAACGGTGCAATCCTCGAAAACTATGTTGTTTCTGAAATTGCGAAAACCTATTTGAATACCGGCAGAGAGCCGTTTCTGTACTATTACCGCGACAAAGATGCAAAAGAAATCGATATTATTTTGGAGCAAGATGGTGTTCTAAATCCCATCGAAATCAAAAAGACCTCGAACCCCGGCACTGAGCTGACGAAGGTATTCTCTTTGCTGGATAAAGCTTCTGTCCCGCGTGGGAAAGGTGCTATCGTCTGCATGAAGCCCAAGGTTGGGGTCGTGGACCGGGATAACTACGTTGTCCCGATTTGGGTCATCTGATTTTCGATATGTACGGTTGTACTTGAACTTGTTAAAAATGCTTATGATGCACAAACAATATTAGCATCGTCTTTTCTCATCAATGTATAAATGCGTGAGGAAATCAGTTCGATCGGGAGTACGCTGTGCATGGATTGCAATCGTTCACCGTAATTTGGAATGTCCCGGTATTCTCTGCCCAAGCAAGAGCATTGTACAGAAGTCTGCAATGCCCTTTTTGTTTTAATACCACAACAAGGAGGGAACTATGGAAGAATACAGTTTAGACCGACACCTTAAATCCTACTGCGATGCCCACGAGGAATATCAGAATCTGTATGCGACATGGAGCCTGAACCGGAAAAGCTGCTCTGAAATGCTGAAAACGGTTCTTCTGCGCTACCCGCATTACAGCCTGCATGATGCCAGCCATGCCGAAGCCATTTTATCGAAAATCGAAATGCTTCTGGGCAGCCGCGTGAGCCAGCTGTCCCCTACGGACACATGGCTGGTGCTTCACGCCGCCTACGCACACGACCTTGGCATGGTGGTGCAGTGGCGCGATTTACAAAAAGCCTGGTCTGACCTGGCGTTTCAAAACTATCTCACTTCGCTTGCCGAGGGCGAAGACAAAGATCTGCGCAATGCAGTACAGTGGCTGCGCAAAATGGAGGCAGGCAAGAAGGATGATGCACTGTGGCCCCTCCATATCGTCCGCAGCGTCCAGCTCATCGACGCTGCCTATTTCCGCAGCCAACATGCCGCCATGTCCAAAAGCTACATTGAGCGCATCGCCCAAGGGTTGCAGATCGACCTTGGACACAGCGGCTTGGTGCGCAGCCGCCTGCTGCAACTGCTGGGCGAGATCTGCGCCTGTCACACCGCCCCGGAAGACCAGGTGTTGGAGCTTCCGTATGAGACCAACGGTTTTGGCTCTGACTATGCGCATCCCCGCTTTGTTGCCATGCTGCTCCGGCTGGGTGATCTGCTGGATGTGGATAACGGACGCTTTAACGCCGCTGCCGAAGAGGTGATCGGCGGGCTGCCGGAAAGTTCCGTTGCACACAAGGAAAAGCATGAAGCCACCAAGCATCTTTTGATCACGCCTGAGCAGATCGAATTTGCAAGCGACGGTCCCGACGAGCCTTCCTACCTGGAAGCCCGCCGCTTTGTGAACTGGCTGGAAGCTGAGATCCGTTTTTTGACCATGAATTGGGTCATTCTTGTTCCAAAAGGCTTTGGGGGATTTGCACCGCGCTTTGAAAAGCCTAAGCTGTGTATCAAGGGCGTACCCGATGCAGAAGGGCTGGCCGGGCTCCACTTTGAGATCTCACAGAAAAAGGCATTTGAGATCATTGAAGGCTCCAACATTTACGAAAACAAGTTGGTGTTCATCCGTGAACTGCTGCAGAACGCCATGGATGCTTCCAAAATTCAGCTCTGGCGGGATCTTTGTGCCGGCACCTATCAGGCGTGGATCGGTGAAAAGGACAGCAAGAAGCTGCAAGCCCTGCAACCTTACAGCCTGCAGGCAGAGATTTATCATAGCTACCCCATCAAGATTCATTTGAGCACCGACGAGGATCAGGTGACACAAATCGAAATCGAAGACCGGGGTACTGGCATCACCCTTGATACCTTCAAGCGTATGTGCAATGTCGGTGCCAGCCCTTCTGGCTCCGACGAACTGAAAAAGGAGATTCAGTGTATGCCAAAATGGCTGCGGCCTACCGCAGGTTTTGGCATCGGACTTCAGTCGATTTTCCTCGTGGCCGACCGCTTTGAGATTGTGACGAACAACGGCACCGAAGTTCTCACTGCAATCGCACACTCCAACCAAAACGGCGGCTACCTGCAAATCAAAAAAGAGGGCAGCAGACCTTTCCGGGGTACAACGATTCGCATCGCACTCAAGGTCCCCATTGCTCCTTCGTTTACGTTTGCTGGCAAGTCCTTTTACTACTGGTACTTCCAGTACGACCCTATGGAAGCACAAAACTGTCTGGGAGAACTTCAGATTTTGGACGAAGTCAGCAATAACTACGGAACATCGCTTTTCACGGTCCATGTTTCAAGCAATAATCCTTCGGTGGGGAGCCAGACGATCACACATCTGATTCCCATCTGCGAGAATTTTGCAGCAGACAAATGGGAACGCCGTGACAATTACCTAGTCCAGTTTGAAAACGATTGCTCCACCGCAAAGCTCTGGAACGAAACGAACGCCGTCTACGCGGAGTTGTCTCTCCATCCGGAATCCAGAAGTCTCTCGGAGGTGCGTTTTAAGGGCGTCCGGGTAAAGGACAATCTCCTCTTCCACGAGCAGTGCCTAGGTGCCGTGATCGACATTTATGGTTTTGATACCAAGAGCTGTCTGCGGCTGAACCGCTCTGAACTGACAAAAGAAGGAAACCGTATTCTGAGTGACCTGATGCTCGAACTCCACGATTGCTACATCGAGGCCGTTCTCGCACGTCTGAATGGTACTGACAAACAGGACATCGCTCTTTTGCAAAGTAAGCAGTTCAACTTGTTCCATTTCTGGCTTGCCTGCCTGCCTGCCAAGGCAAAAAGCCGAAATCAAAACAGATCATTTGAAAACTCTGACGGAAACTGTTTTTGTACTGCAGTATGTAAACGATTCCTTCAAGATCCAGCAGGTCAGGCTTGGCAGCATCCTCCCCTTTGACGATAATCTCTTTTTTGTCCACGGCTCCATGTTTAAGACCGTTGATGGTCTGGACTATGACCGCATTGATGATGTCTGCAAAAAGCTGACCGCAGCTGCTGAAAAAGCCCCAGACCTCCAAAAAATTATCCTTCCGTTGGATGAGCGCTTGATTCGCGCAGCTTCCAACTGTCACAAAGCGTTTATCCGAAGAGCAAACGGCCTCTTCCTCTACCAGATTTCGCTTTTTCCTGTTGGTCTGCAGGTGGATGCGGAGACCAGAGAACTCCTTTTGAAATCCCTCGGCGAACGGACACTAATCTCGCGCACTATTTTTGACGACGAAGAACATTCTCCCCGCCGCCGGGCGATTTCCGGACTTGCCGATTATCCCAATCTGTGTGTATCCAGGCTTCCGGTCGGTGTCATGTACAGCAGTTTTTCACACTGCAACGCCATTATTTCTCCTTTCAACTGTGACCAAAAGCGACTTGCCGAATCCGAAAGCTGTGACCTCTTTGTTGCACAGATTTTGGAGTCCAGCGCATTCCAACGCGTCGTCCAATGGACGATGGACCACGCGCCGGACAATGCCGCCCTGCGCAGTGTGGAAACTGTGAAGCAGGAGTACCAAAAGCTCATGCAGGACTATTATCAGGTGATCCACTCCGCAGAAAAAACTCAAACTCATCTAAACAGCACAACATCTCCGGCTGTAGAATCGTAGTACATTTCTTTGCGATAAAATCACCCCCCCTCGGTGAGCCATGCGTAAATTCATGGTTCGTCTTGTTCTGGTAATAAAGCTGCATCGTGGTGGGTGCATTGTACAGAGAAGCGAGCAGGTATTGTTTCATGTTTCGGATTGGGCTGCTGTTCTCTGCAAGGCACATCAGCACAAAGCGGATGTGGTCAGCATTCAGCTTCATGAAACGACTACGCACCACCTCGGCGGGTTTATCGTCCTCGGCAATGTGCAGCGTCTTGCGGTTGGTGGCGCAGGTGTCCACAAGCAAGTCCACAATCTGATAGATGGTGTCCTCATCGTCCGGGCAGAGCCGGAGCAGAGTGTCAACCTCCAAAGACTGTGAAAAATATCCTTCCAACTGTTCGCGTTTGCTCATCGCATCATCTTCTTCCGAATAGAAGGGATAAGGTTCACTCATTTCAGTATTATTCTCATCAGTCTTATTACATCGTGATTTTGCAGGGTCTTGACTTGTGGTTTTGAAGCCTCCAGAATCGTGAAAATCACGATTCTGGAATATTGATTTTGACGATTCTGCCGAAAAGTTTTTCACATACACCAAACTTGGCTTGCCCAAACCTCTGCGTTTTCGTTCAATCAAACCAAATTCTTCAAGTTATCGCAGCAGCTTAGTCGCTTTGTTGTCTGCGCAACACAATGCCCTCTTGACATCCTCAATCGTAAAGATGATGAACACTCGGCCTTGCTCGTCCAGCCAGCCATTTCTAGCAGACAGGCTCATGCGGTCGAGCAGGATGCCATAGAGTGTTTTGGCATCGGTTGACAGGTCTTGAAACCGTGTTTCTTGAAAAAGTGCCTTGGGAATGCGGTAGAAGGAGAAAAGCTCTCCGGCCTGTCCGTAGAAGTAGTCAAGGGTCATGCGGTTGGTTCACAGATAAAAAACAGCGATAATATATCGGCATCGTTGAGAAAACCTCCTTGTCAATACTTTTGGGGAAAATAAAAAGCGCAACTTTGATGTGTAAAATCAAAATTGCGCTAAGTAAGCTGTCAGAAAAAACTTTTCTCGTAAATGACCTTCTCTCTGAGCAAAACCCATTGACACACTTAAAAATTGGGTGGTAAAATTGCCTTGTAGGCGGAGCATGATTCCTGGAAGCAGGATGCAGCTGTGAACCTTTTCGGTGGATAGAACGTAACAACGCGAAATTAAGCCCGCCCCCACGCTTTCGTGTGGGGGTGTGTTTCGATACCGTTCGGGAGAGCGCTTGCATGGCATGCAAGAGGTCAGCGGTTCGATCCCGCTATTCTCCACCAAAAAAGCACTGTACTTCGTTTGAAGTGCGGTGCTTTTCTTTTTATATAGACGCAGAAAAAGGCGGGAGTTTCCCACAAAAGGGAAAGTCACCGCCTTTGATGATCATCGGATGAGCCAGCCGTAATCCTGTCTGCAATCTACCACATGATCCGCATAAACCGTATGATCTACAATCTGGAAGATAAGCATATAGCGTTTTTCAAACAAGATGAATCGGTAAGCATTTTTAGGAATGTATTCGCCTTTGAGCCATGGGCAGCGCTGCGGCATCTGCTCCAAAGACTTTGCAGCCTTTTCAAATTCGACTGTAAGCCGCTCTGCTGCCGCAGGGCTGACATGTGCCAGAAATGCGGCGTGGGACACCAGCATCTGAGCAGCCCGTGCTGACACGATCACGTGGTATTTATTTTGCTGTGCCATGCCCTGTGGCCTCCTTGACTGCACTGCGCATCATGGAAGTGACCTCGTCGATCGAATAGCCCTCGCTTCCGCGCATCCGGTCCTCTTCCACGGAAAGCAGCTCTTCACGGAGCTTCAGCATTTTTTCACGGCGGTTGTAGGTTTCGATGTCCATGACGACCAAGTCACCCTCGCCGTTCTTGGTGAGAAAAATCGGCTCAGCGGTTTCTCTGCACAAATCGGCGATCTCGTTGTAGTTCTGACGAATCGCTGCAGATGGACGGATATTCATAAAAGCACCTCCTGCTCCTGAACGATCTATAATAGTAAAATTCTAATTATATTATATCCATATTGTGCTATGAAGTCAATGCGAACAGCTGTCACTTCGTTCTCCAGTTCCACCACTTTGCCAGCATTACGATCATAGCAGCCACGAAAACACACAAAAAATTTCTGCCCACTGCCGCAGCCTGCGCGAAACGGGCTGTTTTGTGCGCGAATGGCAGACCACGGAAGGCGGAACTTGTGCTATAATAGAATAAAAAATAGGGAAGCAGAAGGAACGGGGGGTGCAGCGATGAACCTGCGGACGGCAATCGTGGAAGACCGCAAGCCGGATGCCGAACGGTTGGAACAGCTGCTGAAAAAGGCATTTGAAAATGAGAACATATCCTGCAGCTGTTTTGCCAGCGGAGATGAATTTTTGCGGGCCGACTGGCGCGAAGGGTATCAGGTAGTGTTTCTGGACATCTGCATGGAGGGCACCAATGGCATTGAGACGGCGCGGCGGCTGCGTGCGGCCGACCCGGACCTGCTGATCGTGTTTGTGACATCCTCGCCGGAGTACGTGTGGGATGCCTTTCCGGTACATCCATTCGATTATCTGCTCAAGCCTTATAAGGAAGAAAAGTTCGAGCAGCTGGCAGGGGAGCTGCGGCGGGTGCTGTGCCGCCAGCAGCCAGAGCTGGAGGTGCGCATTGCCCGGCAGATCGTGCGGCTGCCGCTGACCAAGATCTACTATGCTACGGCACAGAACCATTATGTGCGTGTGGTCACGGATGACGGCGAGTGCCGGGCCACGGCAAATTTTGCACAGGTGCAGGAACAGCTTCAGACCCAGCCGGAATTTCTGGTGTGCAACCGCGGCGTGATCATCAACATGTCCAAGGTGCTGCGGTTTGAGGGCGACTGCATTGAAATGCTGGATGGGACCCATCTGCCGGTGCGGCAGAAAGACAAAAACAGCCTGCTCGCCCAATTTACGCAGTACCAGTTCCGTGGGATGCAGCGGGAATTCTGATCTGGAAAGGAGAGCGCTTGTGAATTTTGCATTGTTTGGACGTTTTTTTCTGGAATTTGCAATGATGTATCCGGCAGAATACCTCTGCCTTGCCTCGCTGCAGGAGCACTTGCGTGCACCGTGTAAAACCTATGCCATCGGTGCGTCGGCGATCGCACTGATGGGTCTGGCTGGCGCAGCGGTGTGCTGCATGCTGGACATGGAAACGAACTTCCTGCTCATCCCGCTGCTCATCATCAGCTTCTGGCTGCTGCGCTGGCGCACCGACCGGGAAGTATCGATCAGCCAGACCATGTTTCTGTTCTCGGTGTCGGCAGTGATGATGTCTGTGTGCACCCTGCTTGCCGTTGTGCTGAACGCGGAAGCTGAGCTGGACAATGCACAGCCGGTGTTTCTGCCCAGCACCTCGGTCATCTGCCTGACCCTCGCGGTGATACTCAGCACCATCTTCCGCTTTACGGCAGTGCGCTGGAGCCGGTGGCTGCTGCAGGAGTACCACGGAGAAGCCTTCTGGGAGTCGGCATGGCCGCTGCCGGCACTGTACGCGGCGTTTCTGGTGTTCTGTATGCCGAAGGAGATCGGCATCATCCTGATGAACCGCATCCGCATCATCGCGGTGCTGGCAGTGAGCATCTCGCTGCTGGGCATCTTTCTGCTGCTGTACGAGATGTACCGCGTGGCAAAGGAGTATGCCCGCAGCTCCCAGCTGGACCGCGAAAACCAGCTGCTGGCCGTGGAGTCCCGCCGCTATATGGAGCTGCGCAGCTATCTGGAACAGACCCGCCACCTGCGGCACGATTTCCGCCAGCACCTGCATGTGATCTCCGGCCTGACCGAGGCCGGGCAGCTGGATGAACTGAAAAGCTACCTGAGCCAGTACGAGAGCGAACTCAGCGATGCCAGACCCACCCTGTGCGCCAACGCTGCGGTGGATGCGCTTGCCGGCCACTACGACTACGAGGCTCGGAGACAGGGCATCCAGATCGAATGGAAGCTGGAACTGCCCAAGCTCCTGCCCCTGCCGGAGGCCGACCTGTGCACCATTCTTGGCAACCTGCTGGAAAATGCGCTCCATGCCAGCCAGAAGCTGCCGCCGGAAGAACGGCAGATCAAGGTGCTGGCCCGGATGCTCAGCCCGGCCATGATGGGCCTGATGGTGGAGAACCGCTACGATGGCGTGCTGAAAAAGCAGGGCGGCGTTCTGCGCTCCACCAAGCATGACGGACAGGGCATCGGCCTTGTTTCCGTCGAAACTGCCGTGCACAGGTATCACGGCAATCTGACGGTGGAAACGGGCGGCAACGTTTTCCGGGCCAATGTGCTGCTGAACCTGTAAAATATTCCTGCCCCAAGGCACCGGCTTTTTTGCACAAGCCGGTGCCTTTTGGTTGCACTTTTCCCGGGAGATCATTATACTTATTTATAAAAGAAAAGACAGGAGGGGAGCATATGGCAGCAGAAAGCAAAACCGGCTGTTTCTTAAACTTTCCTAAGAAATCTTTTGTAGAAACTAAAACGTTCTGCTGGTATACTAAAATCGAATGACAGTACAAGGGGGAAGTGTGAATATGGCAGAACAGACGATCCTGATCGTGGAGGACGACCCGGATATCCGGGACGGTGTGCGCATCCTGCTGGCAGGCGAGGGCTACCACATTCTGGAGGCAGAGAACGGCCTGCGGGCATTGGAGCTGTTCGACCCGGAGGTGGATCTGGTCATTCTGGATATCATGATGCCGGGCATGAGCGGTCTGCGCGTGTGCGAAGAGCTGCGCAAGACCTCGGCGGTGCCCATTTTGTTCCTTACCGCAAAATCGCAGGAGTCGGACAAGCTGCTGGGCCTGACGGCGGGAGGCGACGACTATCTGGCAAAGCCGTTCTCCTTTGCGGAGCTGAGCGCGCGGGTCAAGGCGCTGCTGCGCCGGTACTGCGTGTATCAGGGCAAGGATCAGGTGCATCACAAGCCGCACAACACCACGCTGGAGCTGCACGGTGTGCGCCTTGCACTGGACTGCAACCGTGTGTGGGTGGACGAGCGGGAAGTGGATCTGACCGAGACGGAATACAAAATTCTGCGGCTGCTCATGCAGAACCCGCAGCGCATCTTTTCCATTCAGGTCATTTATGAGACGGTGTGGAACGAGCCGTACTACTATGTTTCCAACGGCACAGTGATGGTGCATATCCGCAACCTGCGTATGAAGGTGGAGGACGACCCGCAGAAGCCCACCCGCATCTGCACTGTGTGGGGCAAGGGCTACCGCTTTGTTTCCGGAGAGGAAGGCGGTCTATGAAAAAGCAGAACGGCCTTGCAAAGCAGTTTATGGGCATGATCGCACTGGCGGCGCTGGAAAGCGTGCTGCTGCTGACAGTATCGCAGGTGGTGCTTGCCAAGGGACTGCGCTTCTGGTTCAGCCGCACGGAGGTGCAGCAGCATGCCACCCAGAAACAGGTGCAGGAGCTGCAGAGCTATGTGACGGAACATCATCTTGCCAGCACGGATGTAAAGGAACTGACGGATTGGAGCCATAAGCGGCGTTATACCCTGCTGGAACTCTACCGGGGCCAGACGATGATCTACTCTTCGTTTGCACCCAAAGACGGGATGATCTCGTTTTTGCCGCAGAACGGCACATCGGATCAGAACCCGGGGGTCCTGGTGGATAAGACCGGCGTTTACGATTGGCTGCCCTGCTACACGCTCACCTTTGCAGACGGTGAGGTGAGCGCGATGCTCTACTACAACGGCTTCAATACCTATTACGGCACCGGGTGCGAAATTTTGCTTTCCCTGTGCATTTTATGGTGGTTTCCGGGCTTTTTCCTTCTGAACAGCCGTAAGATCGTGCGGTACGTGGTGCAGCTCAGTGAGGAGATCCAGGCCATGGAGGGCGGCGACCTCGACCACCCCATTACCATCCGCGGCAGCGATGAGATCACCACGCTGGCCTCCTGTCTGGACTCCATGCGGGTGACTTTGCGCCAGCAGCAGGAAGAGGAAGCACAGGCCGCTGCCAAGGTAAAGAATCTCATCACCGAGATGTCGCACGATCTGCGCACGCCGCTGACCACTCTGCTGCTGTATACAGAGATCTTGCAGTATCATAAGTACGAGACACCGGAACAGGCCGACAATTACCTGAACAAGATCGACGCGAAGGCCCGGCAGATCAAGCAGCTTTCGGATAACCTGTTTGAATATGCCCTTGTCACGCGGGATACGGTGGCCGTGCTGGACCCGCCGGCACATTTTTCCACTGTGTTTGAAGAGCCACTCACGGAAATGGTGGAAACGCTGCAGCAGCGCGGGTTTGCCTGCGCACTGGAACTGGGCGAGGAGGACGTGCTGCTCTTGGTCAGCGGGCAGTACGTGCGCCGCATTCTGGATAACATCACCTCGAATCTGGTCAAGTATGCCGACCCCTGCAGTGATATCCTTGTGCGCTTTGTGCAGGAAGAAGACAGGGCGGGCCTGTGCTTTGAGAACCGCGTCCTGCCGGTGCCCGCCTCCTCGGAGAGCACCAAGGTGGGACTGCCCAGCATTGAAACAATGATGGAAAAGATGCAGGGCATCTGCCGTATTGAACAGCCTGAAGGCATTTTCCGCATGACACTGCTGTTCCAGACCGTCAAAGAATGAAAAAGCAGAGAAGGCTTCCCGCTGAGGGAGGCCTTCTCTGCTTTTTCACACATTGTTGACTTCTCTTAAGTCATCTTAAGACTTTTTTGCCCAAAATCCTAAGAATCATCCTGTATACTTCCAGATATTGGCGGAGAAGATCCCGCCGCATGCAATACAGGAGGGGCGATACGATGCTGCGAAAGAAAAACAGCGAACCGGCACAGCAGCCGGATGCCCAGCAGGAACTGCTGGACTTTGAGAACCCGGCGGTGCAGCCGGGCAAAAAAGACCCGAAACAGTTTTTGAAGCGCAACTGGAAAAAGATCACTGCGGTGGTCTGCGTGGCGGCGGTGGCCGCTGCGGTGCTGCTGCCCAAAAACAGCAAAAAGGCTGTGCAGGCCAGCACCCAGTACATGGAGGCCGCACTGGAACGGCGGGACATCACCAACACCTTCAGCGGTTCCGGAACCATTTCCGCAGCTAACACCTATACGGTCAAGTCGCTGGTGAAGGGCACTGTGCTCACCGCAGATTTTGAGGTGGGCGATACCATCGAGAAGGGTACCGTGCTGTACACCATCGACAGTTCAGACGTTGCCACCAGTGTGGAAAAGGCCCAGCTTGCGCTGGAGCAGGCACAGCGCAGCTACGACGATACAGCCGATGCCCAGTACATCCGCAGCGTCATTGGCGGCACAGTGGCTTCCATCAAAGTCAAGGCCGGTGACTACGTGACCGCCGGGCAGGAGATCGCCACCGTGCGGGACGATTCCAGCCTGCTGCTCACGCTGGAATTCCCGGCAGCGGATGCTTCGGGGTTTGCCGTGGGTCAGGCTGCGGAGGTCATACTCAACGGTACCTTTGAGACCCTTTCCGGCACGGTGCAGGCCGTGGCCGGCACCGATACCATCAGCAGCGGCAATCTGCTGGTGCGCACCGTGACCATTGCCGTGAAGAATAATGGCAGCCTGACCACCGCACAGGCCGCATCCGCCACCATCAACGGTGTCAGCGCGCTGGCTTCGGCCCGGTTCGATTATCAGCACCAGCAGACCGTCACAGCCACCACCAGCGGCACGGTGGCTGCTGTGTGCGTCAAGGAAGGCACTGCCATTGAGGCCAACACGGCCATCGTGCAGCTTTCCGGCACCGAGCTGAGCAGGCAGGTACAGTCCGCTGCCGACAGCCTGCTCAACGCGCAGCTTTCCATGAGCGATACCCAAAAGCAGATGGAAAACTACACCATTACCTCGCCCATCAGCGGCACCGTGATCCAGAAGAATGTCAAGGCTGGTGACACTGTGGGCACCGATACTACAGCCAGCGAGACGCTGTGCACCATCTACGACCTGAGCTATCTGGAAATGACGCTGAATGTGGACGAACTGGAGATCCTCTCCATCAAGGAGGGTCAGACCGTCACCATTACGGCAGATGCCATTTCTGACCGTACCTTTACCGGCGTGGTCACCAGTGTTTCAGCTGCAGGAACCACCACCGGCGGCACCACTACCTACCCGGTGACCATCCGCATCGATGACACCGGCGACCTGCTGCCCGGCATGAACGCCACGGCCGAGATCGAGGTGAGCAGTGCGTCCAACGCCCTTGCCGTTCCCAACGGTTCCGTGGTGCGCGGCAATTATGTGCTGGTCACCAAGGATTCGCCCAGTGCTGCCAATGCCGTGCAGGATATGACCGCACCGGACGGCTATGTGTACGTCAAGATCACCACCGGCACCAGCGACAACGATTCGATCGAAGTGACCGGCGGCCTGCAGGAGGGCGACACCATCGCCTACGATGCCAATGCTGCTGAAAAGCAGAACGCCAGCGACAGCATGGAATTCATGGTGGGCCCGGGCGGCACCATCGCCTACGATGCCGACGCTGCTGAAAAACAGAACGCCAGCGGCAGCGGCGGGCACGGCGGAGGGAACGGAGGCCCCGGCGGCGGAGGCCCGGGAGGTGGCTTCTGATGAGTGCCCTTATTGAATTTGACAATGTGTGCAAGTATTACCAGATGGGCGATACCCTTGTAAAGGCTGCAGATCACATTTCGATGCAGATCAACAAGGGCGAGTTCGTGGCCATCGTGGGCCAGTCCGGTTCCGGCAAGTCTACCTGCATGAACATCATCGGCTGTCTGGATGTGCCTACGGCGGGCACCTATAAACTCAATGGCCGTGACGTGGGCAGAATGAGCCGCGACGAACTGGCCGAGATCCGCAACGAGCTGCTGGGCTTTATCTTTCAGCAGTACAACCTGCTGCCCAAGCTCAGCCTGATCGAAAACGTGGGGGTCCCGCTGGTGTATGCCGGAGTGCCGCGCGGAGAGCGCCGCCGCCGTGCCGCCGCCGCACTGGAGCGGGTGGGCCTTGGCGATAAGCTCCGGAACAAGCCCAACCAGCTTTCCGGCGGTCAGCAGCAGCGTGTTTCCATCGCGCGGGCACTGGCAGGCCGTCCGGCTGTCATTCTGGCTGACGAGCCTACCGGCGCACTGGACAGCCACACCGGCCGTGAAGTGCTGGGCATGCTGCAGGAGCTGCACCGGCAGGGCAACACCGTGGTGCTTATCACCCACGACAACTCCATTGCCGTGCAGGCCCAGCGCATCATCCGGCTGGAGGACGGCCATGTGGTGTACGACGGCGATGCCCACGCACCCGAAGCCGTGGTGCAGCCCAATTATGCACCCAAGGCAGAACAGGAGGGGAGTGCGTCATGATCTATGAGACCTTCCGTGAAGCCATCCAGAACATCTGGAGCAATAAGTTCCGCACCTTCCTCACCATGCTGGGCATTATCATCGGCGTGACGGCGGTCATCGTTATCGTGGGCCTTGGCAACGGCATGACCCAGAGTATCCAGTCCAGCTTTTCAGATCTCGGCACCAACATCATCAGCGTGCAGGTCATGGGTTACGGTTCCCGCTCTGTGAAAGTGGAGGATGTTTACAGCCTCGTGGATGCCCACCCGGATCTGTTCGAGGCGGTGTCGCCTACGGCCAGCATCAACGGAACCGTGAAGGTGGGTACCACCAGCTACAGCAACACCAGCGTCAAGGGCGTGAGCGAGAGCTATCTTGGAATGAGCGGCTGCACCGTCCGCGTCGGGCGCGGCATCAACTACGTGGATCTGACTGACAACAAGAAGATCTGCGTAGTGGGCGATTACATCAGCCGTGTGGCCTATGGCGGCAATGCCGTGGGCCAGACCATCAAAATCGGAGCGGAGAAGTATACCATTGTGGGCGTACTGGAAGCCAAGGTGACAGACACCTCGGATCAGGAGGGCAGCAGCGATGATATCGTTCTGCTGCCCTACACCACGGCGCTGCGTGTTTCACAAACCAGCACCGCCAGCTCCTACGCCGTCACTGTGACCAGTGAGGACAAAATTTCCGAAGCGAAGACCGCACTGGAAAACGGCCTGCAGGAGCTGCTCAGCTCCGATAAGGGCTACATGGTCACCAGCATGAGCGAAATGCTGGATATGATGACCTCCATGGTGAACATGGTCGTCACTATCCTCACAGCCATTGCGGCCATCTCGCTGCTGGTGGGCGGCATCGGCATCATGAACATCATGATGGTGTCCGTCACCGAGCGCACCCGCGAGATCGGCATTCGCAAGGCGCTGGGTGCCAAGGAACGGGTCATTCTGGGCCTGTTCGTCACCGAAGCTGCCACCACCTCGGCGCTGGGCGGCATACTGGGCATCGGTCTGGGCTATCTGCTCTCGGCACTGGCAAACAAGATCCTGCCGCTGGTCATGTCCGATATGGAAATGACCGTGGCACCGTCTCTCAGCTCGGTGGCCGTGGCCTTTGGCATCTCGGTGGGCATCGGCGTGCTGTTCGGCTACCTGCCCGCAAAGCGCGCGGCACGGCTCAACCCCATCGAAGCGCTGCGTTACGATTAAGGAGGCAACTATGAAAAAACGATTCCTCGCACTGCTGCTGTCGGTGTGCATCGGCGTGTCCATGCTGGTGCTGCCCGCATCGGCAGCTGGCTCCAACACGGCGGTGCAGACGGCGGTAACGCTGGGCGCTTTCTCCACCGAGGAAGCTGCCGGGCTGAGCACGCCGCTCACCCGTGGGCAGCTGGCAAAGCTGCTGGTGGCCTTTTCCGCCTACCACGATAACGCCAATACGCAGGGCAGCATCGGCACTCTATATACTGATGTGAACGGCAGCAGCGCTTATGCGCCCTATATCCGCATTGCAGTGCAGCAGGGCTGGATGAGCGGCTATACCGATGGCTCCTTCCGCCCGAATCAAACCGTGACGCTGGAAGAAGCCTGCACCGCCGCTCTGACCCTGCTGGGCTATGATGTGACGACCCTGACCGGCGGCTTCCCCGCAGCACAGCTGAACAAGGCAAACGCCATCGGACTGCGTGCAAATCTGAGCCGCACCCAGGGTCAGGCCATGACCATGGAAGACGGAGCCATCCTGCTGTACAACGCCCTCACCGCAAACACGGCCAGCGGCAGTGTGTACGGTACCACCCTTGGCTTTACGGTGACGAATGGTCAGGTGGATGTTTCGTCCATCCTGCTCAGCAATCTGGAAGGCCCCTTTGTGGCATCGGAAGGCGAAAGCCTGCCCTTTGAGCCGGAGGCCGTTTACTGCAACGACAGCGTGAGCACCAACGCCCAGCTGTCCGCTTATGATGTGTACTATTATAATGCCAGTGCAAAGACCGTGTGGGTCTACACCCGCAAGGCGGCAGGCCGCATCACGGCGGTGTCGCCCAGCGCCAGTGCACCCACATCTGTTACCGTGGCTGGCACCAGCTACACCATTGCAAGCTCCTCGGCAGCAGCCCAGCTGTCCAGCCTGAACGGCGGCGGCGTGGGTCAGGTAGTCACCCTGCTGCTGGGCATGAACAACGAAGCCGTTGCCGTGCTGACCGGTGATGCCGCAGACGAAGTGTTCTACGGCGTAGTGCAGACGGCCACCCGCAGCCTTGTGGAAGAAAACGGCGCGGACGTGCAGCAGAAGGTGGAAGTGAAGTGCACCGACGGCATCACCCGCACAGTGAGCGTGGCCAAGGACCTGAACTACCCGGCCGGCTGGATGGTGAAAATCACCGTGAACGCCGACGGCGAGCAGGTGGATGCCATTGGTAAAAAGGGCACTTCCGGTACGATCAATGCAGACGGTACCGCTCTGGGCGAAACAGCCCTTGCGGACGGCGTGGAAATTCTGGATACGACTTCGGAGGGTGTGGCTGGGACGGTAAGTCCCAGCCGCCTATCGGGGGTAACACTTTCGGATGCTGATGTGCGCTACTATACCACCAATGAGAACGGTCAGATCGATCGCCTGATCCTGAACGATGTCACGGGTGATCTGTGGACTTACGGCGTGCTGGACGACGTGAAAAACCTCATCAACAATGTCACCTCTTCCAGTAGCACCACATCCACCGGCACGACGACCGGTACCACCACAAGCACCTCTTCCAGCACCGATGCAGCTTCCATCGCAGGCGATGTGGCCGAGATCGTGCTGCCCAGCACCGGCGACCTTTTGTGGGGCCTTGTGGACGGAAGCATCGGCAGCAGTGTGTGGGAAAGCGTGACCGGCAGCACCGACAAGCTGGCAAGCTATCTGCTCAAGTTGGGCGCAGCTAACACCAGCGGCGGTCTGAGCACTGTGCTCAACTATCTGGGAAGCGGTGCAGATTACGTGTGCTACGTGAACGGCAAGCAGACGACCTACAAGACCAGCACCAAGTACCCGGTGCTGGCGGGCGGCATTGCTGTGGGCATCAGCACTTCCGGCAAGGTCAAGTCCATGCGGCAGCTGATGCCTGCCGTGATCGACAAGGTGGGCGCGGCCTCGGTGATGAGCGGCGGCAAGAAGTACGAGACTGCCGACGATATGCAGGTGTATCTGTGGTATAAGGGTACCTACTATCCCACCACCCTTTCGCAGGTGAACGGCGAGGACTACACCCTCATTGGCTGGTTTGATAATGACGGCCGCGCAGCAGGCAGCAAGATCCGCGTGCTGATCGCGGTCAGGAAAAACTGAATCCGGCCCGGCCCTCCCCCGACGGGAGGGCTTTTTGCTGTCCGCACGACGCATACGGTCAAGTTGAAAAATGAATAAAATTTGTACATGGAATGATATGTTTTTAGGCTGAATGAGCAAAGAATCGAAAGAAGCCCCATAATCATATTGACATAATGGGTAATGGGGTGTAAACTACGTGCATCGGGTCGAGCAAATCCGAAAATTGAGATCATTCAGGGAGGAAACGGCTATGATGTGTTGTTGCGCAATGTGTTGTTGTACCGCAAACGCTTCCCGGACCGGCCGCCCTGCAGTATGGTATGCCGTGTGAGCATATCTGCATATTCTGTGTGGGAACACGCAGAAGGATCTGTCGCTGATCGCCTGGGAGCTTACTTGAAAAGGGAGCTTCCGGGCGTTTTGTTTTGACCCGCAAATCAGGATACAAGGGAGGAATCCGGCAATGGACTGGAATGCGATCCAGCAATATTTGCCGCTCTACCAGAAAGCCGCTGTACTTACCGTGCGGCTGGGTGTTGCAGGCATCATATTTGCCATCATCATTGGCCTTGCCTGCGCAGTGATCCAGTATGACAAGGTGCCCGTTCTGCGGCAGATCGTGGGTGTTTACATCCAGCTGTCCCGCAACACACCGCTGCTGGTGCAGCTGTTCTTCATTTATTATGGCCTGCCCAAGGTGGGCATCCGCACCAATGCCGAGATCTGCGGCATTGCCGGTCTGGCGTTTCTGGGCGGCAGCTACATGGCCGAAGCGTTCCGCAGCGGTCTGGAAGCCATTGAGCCGATTCAGACGGAAAGCGCCTACAGCCTTGGCATGGATCGCTGGCAGACCATGCGCTACATCATTCTGCCGCAGGCCATGTCCACCAGTATGCCGGCTTTCATGGCAAATGTGATCTTCCTGCTCAAGGAGACCAGCGTGTTCAGCGCCATCAGCCTGATGGACCTGATGTTCACGGCCAAGGATCTCATCGGCATGTATTCCAAGACCATCGAATGTCTGTTCCTGCTGGTGGTGTTCTACCTTATCATTCTGCTGCCGGTGTCCATTGTGGGCAGCCTGATCGAAAGGAGGCTGCGCTATGCTGGATTTGGGTCTTGATGTCCTGTTCAAGGGCAAAAACATGGCCCGCCTGCTGGGCGGCCTTGGCGTTGCACTCAAGATCAGTGCCGTCTCGGTGATCATCAGCCTGCCGCTGGGCATCCTGCTGGGCGTGCTCATGACCTCCCGCAACCCCGTTATCAAGGCGATTCTGCGGCTGTATCTGGAGTTCGTCCGCATCATGCCGCAGATGGTGCTGCTGTTCCTCGTTTACTTCGGCACCACCCGTGCCTTTGGGTGGAATCTTTCCGGCGAGACGGCATCCATCATCGTGTTTGTGCTGTGGGGCACCGCAGAAATGAGCGACCTTGTGCGCGGTGCGCTGATCGCCATTCCGAAGCACCAGTATGAGAGTGCCGAGGCCCTTGGCATGAGCCGTGCGCAGACCTACTGGTACATCATCATTCCGCAGACGGTGCGCCGCCTGATCCCGCTGTCCATCAACCTGATTACCCGCATGATCAAGACCACCAGCCTTGTGCTGATGATCGGTGTGGTGGAAGTGATCAAGGTAGCACAGCAGATCATCGAGGCCAACCGCACCGCCAGCCCCAACGCAGCGTTTGGCATTTATCTCACGGTTTTCGTGTTATATTTCTTCGTATGCTGGCCCATCAGTCTGCTGGCATCCTATCTCGAAAAGAAATGGAAGTGACCGTACATGGCAGAACCTATTTTGACTGTTGAACATCTGATCAAGGCCTATGGCGAGACCCCCGTGCTGGATGATATCAGCTTTGCTGTCAAGCCCGGCGAGGTCATCGTGGTGGTCGGCCCTTCGGGCTGCGGCAAAAGCACCCTGCTGCGCTGCCTGAACGGTCTGGAGCCCACCCAGAGCGGCCGGGTGCGGCTGGGCAATGAGACCGTTGCCTACGGCGGTAAAAATCTGACCCAGCTGCGCCAGCGCATCGGCATGGTGTTCCAGAGCTACGAGCTGTTCCCGCACATGACGGTGCTGGACAATGTGCTTCTGGCACCCACCAAGGTGCAGAAGCGCCCCAAAGCGGAAGTGCAGCAGGAGGCCGAAGCTCTGCTGGACCGCGTGGGACTGCTTGCCAAGAAAAACAGCTACCCGCGTGAGCTTTCCGGCGGACAGAAGCAGCGCGTTGCCATCGTGCGCGCACTGTGTATGCACCCGGAGATCCTTCTGTTTGATGAAGTGACCGCTGCCCTTGATCCGGAAATGGTGCGCGAGGTGCTGGACGTTATGCTGGACCTTGCCAAGCAGGGCAAGACCATGATCATCGTCACCCACGAAATGCAGTTTGCCCGCGCCATTGCCAACCGCGTCATCTTTCTGGATGGCGGCAAGATCGTGGAAGAAGCTGCACCGGCCGAGTTCTTTGACCGGCCCAAGACCGAGCGCGCGCAGCGCTTCCTGCGCACCTTCACGTTTGATGCTGTGAAATGAGTCACAGATCAAGATAAAGGCTGCGGGTGTTCCGCAGCCAAATGGGAAAGATTTTGTAAAGGAGTAATCATTATGAAACAGTCTAAGATCTCTCGTCGTTCCTTCCTGCTGGGTCTGGGCGCAGTTTCCGCTGCCGCTGTTCTGACCGCATGCGGCGGCTCTTCTTCTGCTTCTACTGCAACTGCAGCATCCGGCAGCAGCGTGGTCTACCGCACGCTGGATCAGATCAAGGAGTCCGGCACCATCAACATCGGTGTCTTCTCCGACAAGAACCCGTTCGGCTACGTGGATGAGAACGGCGAGTATCAGGGCTATGATGTCTACTTTGCCCGCCGTCTGGGCGAGGATCTGGGCGTAGAGATCAACTTTGTTTCTACCGAGGCTGCCAACCGTATCGAGTATCTGCAGACCGGCAAGGTGGATGTGATCTTGGCAAACTTCACCGTGACCCCCGAGCGCGCAGAGGAAGTGGATTTCGCTCTGCCGTACATGAACGTTGCACTGGGCGTCATTTCTCCGGACAGCAACGTTATCACCACTCTGGACAACTGGAACGCTGACGATCAGATGATCGTCATTTCCGGCACCACTGCTGAGACCTACCTGACCAAGGAGTACCCCAATATTCCGCTGCAGAAGTACGATTCCTATGCAACGGCCAAGAATGCACTGGAGAACGGCAACGGCGTGGCATGGGCCAACGATAACACCGAGGTCATTGCATTTGCAAAGCAGAACACCGGCTACACGGTCGGCATTCCCTCTCTGGGCAGTCAGGACACCATTGCTCCCGCTGTGAGCCAGGGCAACACCACCGTTCTAGATTGGCTGAACGAGGAGATCAAGACTCTGGGCGAGGAGAACTTCTTCCACAAGGACTATGAGGAGACTCTGGTGGATACCTACGGCACCGACTTCGAGGACGAGCTGGTGGTCGAGGGCGGCGAGACCGCTGCCAGCGAGGCAGCAGCTTCTGAGGCTGCTGCTTCCGAAGTAGCTTCCAGCGCAGCCGCACAGTAAATAAAAACACCGAGCGGGCAGGAGAGGGCTGAACCTTTCCTGCCCGTTTTTGCATTGCACCATCTGCCGGAACGTGCTATACTGAAACAAAACAACTCTTGTCCGAAAAAATTGAAAAAGAGAGGATGTTCCCAATGAAACGTGCCTATACGAACGGGATCCTGCTGGATGGCACCGAGCAGATGCAGCCGGCAGCGCACAAAATCCTACTGACCGAGGATGATAAGATCATTGCCATTGTCGATGAGGGCGTGGATCTGGACGGTTATGAGGTCATCGATCTGCACGGAGGCTATCTGTGCCCGGGCCTGATCAACCTGCATGTGCATCTGGCAGGCAACGGCAAGCCCAGCGCAAAGCCGCGGGATAATGCTGCGCTGGTGCGCAAAATTCTGAGCAATGGCCCGACCCGTGCGGTGGCCTACAGGCTGGTATGCAGCTACGCGAAGCTGGAACTGCTGGGTGGCGTGACTACCATCCGCACCGTGGGCGGCATTGCAGATTTTGACACCCGCTGCCGTGATGATGCCGCTGCAGGCAGACTGCTGGCACCGCGCATCCTTGCTGCCAACGAAGGCATTTCGGTGCCGGGCGGACATATGGCAGGCTCGGTGGCAGTTGCGGCCCATAACAATGCCGAAGCATTGGCTCAGCTCAAAAAGGCCAGCGGACAGAAGGTGGATCTTGTCAAGCTGATGATCACCGGCGGCGTGCTGGATGCCACCGAAAAGGGAACCCCCGGCGAGCTGAAAATGAAGCCGGAAATGGTCAAAGCCGTCTGCGACGAGGCCCACAAGCTGGGCTATACCGTGGCGGCACACACCGAGTCGCCAGAAGGCGTAAAGGTGGCGCTGGAAAACGGCGTGGATTCCATTGAGCACGGCGCAAAGATGGATGATGAGACCATCCGGCTTTACAAGGAGCGGGGAGCCTTTGTGTGCACCACCATCTCCCCGGCGCTGCCCTACGCACTGTTTGATACGGCGGTTTCCGGTGCTTCGGAAAGGGACCAGTATAACGGCAAGATCGTGTTTGACGGCGTGGTGGAAAGCGCAAAGACCGCCCTTGCCAACGGCATCCCGGTGGGATTAGGCAATGATGTGGGCTGCCCCTACATCACCCAGTATGATTTCTGGCGGGAGCTGTGCTACTTCCACAAATACTGCGGTGTAAGCAACCAGTTCGCCCTCTACACGGCCACCCTGCGCAATGCTCAGCTGGCCGGAGTAGGAGACGTGACCGGTTCCATTGAGCCGGGCAAGAGCGCAGATTTTATTGTGACGAAGCACAACCCACTGGACGACCTGCGTGCGCTGCAGCATCTGGAACTGGTGGTCTGCCGCGGCCATGTGATCAAAAAGCCGAACCCCAAGCGGAACAAAACGGTGGATGCCCTGCTGGACCCGTACCTCGAATAATACTGAAAAAGCAAGGAGAGACGATCGGTCTTTCCTTGCTTTTTCGTTCACATGCCTGCCATCACGGCCATGATGCTTTGCCAGCTCTTGTTGCGGGCAGCGGGCACAGTGGTGCGGCGGCGTGCGGGTGCAGAGCCGGAAGAGGCCGTATTCATGGCGGTCATCGGCACCGACGGATGGAAGAATACGGCTGTATCACCGGCCAGCCACTGGGCGGCAAGGCGGGCTGCCTGCGGGTCGGCCTGCAGGGTGCGGCGCTCGGCACCGGCCAGATGATCCGCCAGCCAGTAGAGGATGGCACCCAGCGGCAGGCTGGGCAGAACATCCTGACTCCAGTAGGTCCAGCGGGCACCGGCCCCTACAAAACTCTCCACGGTAATAACGGCACCGGTGCGGGCGTTCTGCGGGATGCTGCCCTGATAATTGATACCGGCGCACTGGCGAAGCTCGGCGGTGATGCGCTGGGTGCGGGGCATATCCAGCCTGTCCTCACGGCAGTAGGCGCGGAAATCGGTCTCGTCGATTAGGCCGTCGGCGCTGGAAGGGAAGCGGCCCACCAGCTGGCCATCGGCGTTGTGGCACAGCTGCCAGCCCTTGCGGAACAGCTGGAAGTTCAGGCAGCGGCGACCCATGGTGGAGTAGCACAGAATGGAGGTGCTCTCACCGGGCAGCTGCTTCAGCTCCAGGCAGGCATCGTTGCCGCAGGTGTCCTGCAGCTTTACCGTTAACAGCAGCTGCGCACCGGGGTGCTGAGCTGACATAGCGTTGTGCATGGCATCAAAATAACGGTTGGCATCCATGATCGGTTCCCTCCTGAAACTATAACACAGCAGTTCGTTGTATAACGGGTGGGCACTGCGCCAAACGACCCGGTGCACAGCAGGCGGCTTACGCAGGAATGTTTTATTGACTGAACATAGTATAGCATACTTTGCAACAAAAAACAACTATAAGTTTGCAGAAAAACAAAATATTTCCGCGCATCCTGCAACAGTGACCCGAAACATGGTTGTTACAAGAGTGAATCAGTTGTGTCCTGTATCAAAAACAGCCCACAGACGGCAAGGCCAAAGCCTCCCATCTGTGGGCTGTTCTGGTAAAATATGGTTCAATCGCCCAGTTCACGAATCTCGTTCTGGATCAGCCGCCCGGCCGCGCGGGCCAGTTGGTCCATGCCGCGGATACGGGCCATGTTTTTGCCGTAGATCTGTGCAGCGGCACCGGCAGAGCTGTCCTCACCCATGAACACAGCCGACACCCGGATGCCCATGCGCTGCAGCGCACGCACCTGCGCGGCAGTGTCAGCCACACCGGCAGCGTCCTCGTAACCGCAGCCCAGCGGGTTTTCTGCACTGGGCGGGATGCGGCGGCTGTCGTTGGGCGAAGCGTCCGTCAGCACGATGAGCAGATGCCGCGGTGCAGGGCCGGGCGCATACTGCAAAAGGTCGCCTGCGGCCCGCAGGGCAAGGCCGTCACGGTTCCAGCCGGAAGCAAAATATCGGTTGATGTTCTGCAGGTTTTTGTCTGCAAAGCCTTTGAGCACACGCAGTACGGTGTAGCCCCGCAGGCTGCTGAAGCTGGACACCCGCACCGGGATACCGCAGGCCGCAAGGCTCTGGGCCAAAATGGACCCTTGAGCCGCGATCACTTCCTGACAGTGCAGGCGGGAAGCGGATGCGTCCAATAAAAGGTCTACCGTAAAAGAGGGCTGGTTCTCTTCCTCGGCACACAAAAACACCCGGTCATCGTTCAAAAGTGGTGCGCGCCAGATGCGCCCAGCGTTCAGGTTGCCACTGCGGGCAACACGGGCGTTGGGCTGCTGGTGCACAAGGATGCAGTTGCGGATCTGCTCGGTAAGCCGCAGCACCACACTGCGGTGCAGTTCCCGATTTTTGGCGTAATAAGCGCGGTTGCGGTCAGCCTGCAGTTCAGCCTGCTCAGCCAGATGTTTTGCTTCCGGGGTGGGGGCCTGTTCCGGACTGGGCACACCGGCACTGAACCACAAATGGCACCCCAGATGGTCGCCCACGCAAAGCTCCTGCTCAGCCTTGCGCAGCCGTTCCGGCGGGTAGAGAGAGCGGCCGAAGCAGCTTTCGATGTAGGCTCTGTCCTGCGCGGCATCCTGCTTCAGGGTGATGTGGGCCCGGCGCTTGTCCACCGCCAGCCCGCTGCCCACAGCATCCACGGAGCTTGAGTGCTCCACGGTCACACGGTCGGTCTTGATCATCTGGGTGGGCATGGCTTTGGTGGCAAGCTTTGCCAGCAGGCCGTCCAGATGTAGATGCAAAGCTGCTCTCTGGTGCACAGTGCCGTCGAACAGGTTGAATTTTGCGTAGATCGATAAAATTTCGGCTTTCAGCTGTTCCGCTGCCGGCGCTTTTTCCGGGGAAAGAGCCGCAGCGAGGCCGGACTCATAAGGGGTCATCACCGGGTCGGCACGGCCCAGTACACGCCGCCAGCGTGCGGCCTGCATGGTGTACACCAGCTGATTTTTTGCCATCCACTCCTGCCGCGAAAGCTTGTACTGGATGGCAAAGAAATAATCTGCATGGGCATGGCGCAGTGCTTCCAGAACCGGGCGGCGGGGCAGCTCCAGCCGATAGGCTGCATTTTCCAGATACAGCCATGTCATGTCGTCCAGCATGGTCTGCCGCAGATCACCGTCCCATGCATCAAAGATGCTGCGGATCAGCGCGTCACCGTAATATTTATGGATGAGGCCCACGACCGTGTTCATGTAAAAATCGGTGGTGCCGTCGGTATAGCGGGCCAGAAACAGCGGCTCAAAGCCATAGGCTCCTGCAGCAGCCCAGACCTGATTGGCCGCACGCCGCTCCTGCGCGGTGTAACTCTGGGCTTCCATCAGCCAAAGAGCTTGGCGGCATCCAGCTTGGCCGGAATGCGCGCCGCGATCACATCACGGATCAAGCCCTGCTCATAGGAGTCAAAGGCCTTGTTGGTGATGCCCATATCCAGTGCCGCGCCTGCCGGGATGCCGCGCCGGATCAGCCGCAGGGCATCCAGCATACCGCGCAGATCCAGCGCCTTGGTGGAAATTTCTGCACTGTCGCACTTTTTCTGCAGGTCAAGGAACAGCAGTGCAAACTGGCGCACATACTTGGAAGTAAGATCGGGGAACTGCGTCCGCAGCAGCTTTTCCAGATCGTCCTGCGTAATGGTGGGCATCTGGATGACCACGAAACGGGAGGTGAGGGCCTCGTTCAGCTCACGAGTGCCGGCATAACCGTAGTTCATGGTGGCAATAAAGCGGGTCTCCTCCGCCAACGGGATGCGGTCGTAGCCGGGCACATCGATGGCACGGCGGAAGTCCAGCACCGCGTGCAGCACGGCCAGCGCTTCGTTTTTGGCCATGTTGATCTCATCCAGCACACCAAAGCCGCCGCACTGGGCGCAGCGGTATACCGGGCCGGGCCGGAACACCACCTGACCGTCCGCAAAAGTGTCCATACCGATGAGGGATGCTGCATCCATGTTCACATGGAAGGAGATGTCCCACGCAGGACGGCCAAAGGCGGCGGCAAGGTTTTCGGCCAGCACGTTTTTGCCGGTGGCTTTTCCGCCTGCCAGCAGCAGGTTTTCGCCGCAGAGCAGCGCCGCCAGCGCCTGCTCCCACACCTGTTTGCCGTAGTAGGTAAAGGCAGGGGAAGGAATGCGCGGGCGCAGTGCGTCCGGCAGGGCATGGGCAGCGCGGTACTGTTGGACTGCTTCCAGCAGAGCGGGGTCTACCCCTTCCTGCTGCAGAGTTTCAAGGAGATCAGACATTTGTACAAACACCTCGATTTTGCCGGTTGTCTGGCACAAACCGGCTGTTCAGCTTTATCATAGCACAATCGTGGGGATTTGTGTAGGGGGCGGGTGGCGAAAAAATGGCAAAGAGAGGCGGCCCCAAACAGGGACCGCCTCTCTTCATGAAGAAAGAAGAAATGGAAAAACGCTTAAGTTGTGCCGGAAAACCGCGCTGAATCAGGCGTTATCCAGACCCGCCATCTGCTTGACGGCCTTCATGGCGAAGGTCAGGGTGCGGCCCATGGCTACACCGGCCATCAGGCAGGGGTAGTTGTTGGCAAAGAAGCTGCCGGACATATCACCGGTGATATACAGGCCCTCCATGGGCTGGTTATTGGTGTCCAGCGCCTGACCCTTTTCGTTGATGGCAATGCCCTGCTCGGTGGTCAGCAGAGAGGCACCCAGCCAGCAGCCATAGAAGGGCGCAGTGCGGATGGCACTCAGGCGGTAAGCGGGCTTGCCGAAATCCTCATCGTTCTGCTTGTCGTACAGCTCATTGTAACGTTCCACGGTAGCAAGGAAGGTGTCCTTGGCAGCACCGGTAAAGCCCATCTTGTCAGCCAGCTCGTCCAGCGTATCGCACTTGAACAATGCACCGGCCTCAATAGCCTCGTCCATCTTACCCTGAATGTACTTCTCGCCGCCGTTGCGGGTCTGGGCAGAGCAGCCGATGGTGTGGAAACGTTTTGCGTCCTCCAGAATGTTGGCATCGCAGATCTGTGCGTAGACGCGGCCCGGCTGGTGGGCAGCAGCGTAGACGATATCGTTGTAGGGGCTGCTCTCGTTGGCAAAGCGCTCGCCGTTGCGGTTCACCTTCAGGAAGGGCTGGGTACCGGGGTTGTACTGGCGGATGTTGCCGGGGAAGGCCTTGCCGCCGAAGGCGGAGTCACTGTCCACGTAGCCTGCATCCACGCCGGGAGCCACGATGCCGCGGTCAAACAGCATGGGAGCAGCTTCCTTGTCCAGATTGGCACCGGCCCACACGGCAGCGCGGATGCCGTAGCCCTTGTCGGCAGGGGAGTAGGAGCAGGCGGTGGTTACGCTGGTGCCCAGCGGATCCAGCTGCTCCATCATGTAGGGGTTGCCGGGGAAACCGCCGCAGGCCAGCAGCACGCCCTTGTTGGCGTTGTAGCGGATAAAGTGGTCATCTTCGGTGCTCTGGGCGATGATGCCGGTAATGCGGCCCTCGCTGTTCTTTTCCAGCTTGGCCAGACTGGTCTTGAAGTCTACATCGTAGCCCAGCTCCTGAATGTACTGCAGCAGCAGCTCATTACGAGCCAGACCAGACTCGCGTTCGCTTGCCATGTAGTTGTGCTCCTGCACAGGGAAGAGGTAGTCGGTGTTGTGCTCCGCGTTCTCTGCAGGCCATGCAGCCTCGCTGCCGGAGGTGAAATCGCACACCCAGCCGTACTTGTCCTCCAGAATGCTACGCATGAAATCGTGCATAGCGGCAGACTCGTTGATCCAGGTCTTGACGACGCGCTGGTCGCACTTGCCGGAGGCATAGCGGGAGATCTCGCTCAGCAGCTTGGCGCGGTCGGCGGGCTGCTCACCGGCGGCCTTGGCAGCAGCGGAGTCGATCGCGCCGTACCAGTGGCGGGTGTCCTGCACGTTGGCGTTCTGCTCAATAACGCGGAAATTCAGGCCGTTTGCAGCTGCATAGGCGGCAGCAAACATACCGCCGTTGCCTGCACCCACAATGAGAATGTCGGTGTCTACGGTCTCGGTGATGGCAGCCTCGTCGATATCGGGTTCTTTGCCCAGCCAGTCGTTTGCATCGCCGGTGGGCAGCTGTACGCTGGACACCACAGTCTCACCCTTTGCCTGTGCGTAGCAGCTCTTGGCAGCTTTCATCACGGCGTCGGAGGTGATGGTAGAGCCGGAAACGCCGTCAATCTCGGCAGAACCGGCAGAAAGCAGCTGCTCACGCAGCTCATCGGCAGCGGCAGCGCCGAAGGAAGCGGTCTCGCCGGAGGTGTCCACCACCACATCGGTGACAGCGCTGTCGGAGAAGGTCATGGTGACCTTGACGGTGGAGGAGATGCCCTCGGCGGTGCCCTCGTAGGTGCCGGGGATGTACTGACCGGCGGCACCGGAGGCAGTGGAGCTGGAGGCGGAATTGCAGGCAGCCAGTGCGCCGGCAGTGACACCGCTCATGGCGGCGGCAGCAGCGATCTTCAGAAAGCCTTTGCGGGAGATCTTGTTCATAGGGATGCTCTCTTTCTTTTTGTTCTTTGTTGTGTTCCTTCTTATCGTGCAGCAGGGTAAAAACTACTTTGCTGAATCTTTAACAATTGTATCGTAGAGCGGCACACTTTACAATTCAAATTTGTTATATTATAATTTAGCAAACCCTAATGTGAGAAGGTGAGGACGCACAGATGAACCAGAGTGCACTGGAAGGATTTGTGAAGATCGTAGAGATGGACAGCTTTTCGGCAGCGGCAGAGGCGCTGTATCTTTCGCAGTCGGCACTTTCGCAGCAGATCCGCACATTGGAAGGACAGCTGCAATTTGAACTGTTTCAGCATGTGCCGCGTCGGGTGATCCTTACCCCGGCAGGCCGGGACTTTTACCCCAAGGCAAAGCAGTTGACGGCCCTGTATCAGGAGGCAGTGCGCCATGCCCGTGCGGTGCAGCAGCAGGCAAACCCACCGGAAAGGCATCTGCAGATCGCCGGTTGTCACGAGGCGATGCGGATGTTCGCGTATGATGTGTTTTCCCTCACCAGTGACCTGTGCCTGCAATACACGCCCATTCTGGGGAAGTGCGCCAACCGCAGCGAAATCTGGCGCAGCCTGAAAAAAGGGGAGATGGATCTTTCCTTTCAGCTGGAAAGTGCAGAGTTCTACGCGCAGGGGCTTACCTTTATGCCGCTGTTCTATGTGCCGGAGCTTTGCATCCCCATCCACCCGCCTGCCGATATGCCGGTGGGCAGGCTGACCTTGGAGCAGGCGCTGCAATACCGCTGGCTGCCCATCAAGGAGATGTACCAGACTGTCTACGAGACAAGTCTGCTGCAGGAGGGGATGGAACGCGGGGTGGAGTTTACGCCGGTGGGCGGCATCCGCAGTGCGCCTTATGGGGACCCGGCGCTCAAGATGGTCCCGGCGGTCTATTACCGCAGACCGGATCTCAGCTTTGTGCGGGTGCTGGACTGGGGCAGGGGACACCGCTTTGGCATCGTGCTGGGGCAAAAACGCGAAGATCCGGTGGTAATGGCCTATGCCCGCGCGTTGCAGCAGCAGCTGCCGTCCTTCTCGGAAAAGCTGTTCGGCCTGAAGCTGGAAGCGATTCAGGAATAAAAAAGAAACACCGCCCGGCGGTTCTCAGTTCGGAGAACTGCCGGGCGGTGTTGATAAGGGAATCATTCAAAAAGGGAAAAGTTCTTTACTCCACCACGTCCTCGAACTGGCTGTTGTACAGGTCGGCGTAGAAGCCGCCTGCTTCGATCAGCTGGTCGTGGGTGCCCTGCTCCACAATGTCGCCATCTCGCATCACAAGGATGAGGTCGGCATCCCGGATGGTGGAAAGACGGTGTGCGATCACAAAGCTGGTGCGACCCTCCATCAGGCGGTCCATGGCGGTCTGGATGCGCTGCTCGGTACGGGTATCCACGCTGCTGGTGGCCTCGTCCAAAATCAGGATGCGGTTATCTGCCAGAATGGTGCGGGCGATGGTGAGCAGCTGCTTCTGGCCCTGACTCACGTTGGAAGCGTCTTCGTTCAGCTCCATCTGGTAGCCGCCGGGCAGGGTGCGGATGAAGTGGTCGGCGTTGGCAGCCTTGGCGGCGGCGATCACTTCTTCGTCGGTAGCATCCAGACGGCCATAGCGGATGTTCTCCATGATGGTGCCCTTGAACAGCCATGTGTCCTGTAGCACCATGCCGAAGCCCTCGCGCAGAGCGCTGCGGTCAAAGTCCCGCACATCGTGGCCATTCAGGGTGATGGAACCGGAATCCACATCATAGAAGCGCATGAGCAGCTTGACCATGGTGGTCTTGCCTGCGCCGGTAGGGCCGACGATAGCCACCTTCTGGCCGGGCTTGACCTCACAGCTGAAATTGTGGATAACGGTCTTGTCCGGGGTGTAGCCGAAGCGGACATGACGGAATGTCACCTGACCGTTGATGCAGCCGGGGTCGGCCCGGCGGGCCGGGTCTGCCTGCTGATCCTCCTCCGGCTCGTTCAGAAACTCGAACACCCGCTCAGCGGCAGCGGCCATGCTCTGCAGCATGTTGGACACCTGAGAAAGCTGCTGGATGGGCTGGGTGAAGTTCTTGACGTACTGGATGAAGGCCTGAATGTCACCGATGGTAATGGTGCCGTTTGCCGCAAAAATGCTGCCCACGATGGCCACTGCCACGTAGCCCAGATTGCCTACAAAGTTCATAATGGGCATCATCAGGCCGGAGAGAAACTGGCTCTTCCATGCGGATTCGTACAGCTTATCGTTGGCGGCGTTGAAGTCGTTCAGCACCACGGCCTCACGGTTGAAGGCTTTGACCACGTTGTGGCCGGAGTAGACTTCTTCCACCTGACCGTTCACAACGCCCAGAATGGCCTGCTGTGCCTTGAAGTATTTCTGGCTGAACTTGACCACGATGAGCACCAGCACCAGCGAGACCGGCAGGATCAGCAGGGCGATCAGGGTCATCTTCGGGCTGATGGACAGCATCATGACCAGCACGCCGATCATGGTGGTCACACTGGTGATGAGCTGGGTGATGCTCTGGTTCAGGCTCTGGCCCAGCGTGTCCACATCGTTGGTGATGCGGGACAGCACCTCGCCCACGGTGCGCTTTTCAAAGTAGGCAAGGGGCAGGCGGTTGATCTTTTTGCTGATCTGCTTGCGGAAGTCGTAGCAGACTTTCTGGGAAAGGCCGGTCATGAGCCAGCCCTGAATAAAGCTGAAGGCACTGCTCAGCAGGTACATGCCCAGCAAAAACAGCAGGATTCGGCCGATATACACAAAGTCGATGCTGCCGGTGCCGCGCAGCTTGGCGATCCAGCCGGTGGCAAGAGCCGTGGTGGCCTTTGCCAGCACCTTGGGGCCTGCAATGTTGAAGATGGTAGAAAGAATGGCAAATACAATGGCGGTAACGAGCGAAAGGCGGTAGCGGCCAAGGGTGCGCACAAGCTGCAGCAGGGTGCCCTTGAAGTCCTTGGCGCGTTCGGTCGTCATGCGTCCGGGTCTTGGCATATCACTCACCCTCCTTTTCGGTATTCAGAGATTCGAGGTCCAGCTCCTTCTGGCTCAGCTGGCTGCGGGCGATCTCCTGATACTCCGGGCAGGAAGCCATCAGCTGGGCATGGGTGCCCTTACCCACCAGACGGCCTTCGTCCAGCACCAGGATCTGGTTTGCGTGTAGCACAGTGGAGATGCGCTGTGCCACAATGATAACGGTAGCGTTATCGGTCTGGGCTTTCAGTGCACGGCGCAGGGCAACATCGGTCTTAAAGTCGAGGGCGGAAAAGCTGTCGTCGAACAGATAAATTTTGGGGTCCTTGGCAATGGCACGTGCAATGGAAAGGCGCTGCTTCTGGCCGCCGGACACATTGGAGCCGCCCTGTGCAATGGGGCTTTGGTAGCCCTCGGGCTTTGCGTCGATGAACTCGGTGGCCTGCGCAATGGCAGCAGCCTTTTTCACATCGGCATCGGTGATGTGCTCCCCGCCGAACTTCAGGTTCGAGTCGATGGTGCCGCTGAACAGCACGCCCTTCTGGGGCACATAGCCCAGCAGGTCGTGCAGCTGTGCCTGCGGCATATTGCGCACATCGATGCCATCCACGGTCACGCTGCCGCCGGTGACATCATAAAAGCGGGGGATGAGGTTGAGCAGGGTGGATTTGCCACAGCCGGTGGAGCCGATGATGGCGGTGGTCTCGCCGGGCTTTGCGGTAAAGCTGATGTGCTCCAGCGCATCGCTGTCCGCACCTGGGAAGCGGAAGCTCACATCGTGGAACTCTACCTCACCCTGCCAGTTTTCGTGCTCCTGCGTGGGCTTTGCAGCAGCTTCGTCCGGGTCGTTGATGGTGGCCTTGGTGCGGATCACCTCGTCGATGCGCTCCGCAGCCACACCGGCGCGGGGCAGCATGACGGCCACCATGGCCAGCATCAGGAAGGACATGACGATCTGCATGGTGTAGGTGATGAATGCGATCATCTCGCCCACCTGCATGGTGCCGTTGTCCATGGCCTTGCCGCCGAACCAGACGATCAGCAGGCTGGTGCCGTTCATGATGAGGGTCATAAAGGGCATCATGGCAACCATGGCACGGTTGGTGAACAGCTGGGTGCTCATCAGGTCTTTGTTGGCCTTGTCGAAGCGCTCCTCCTCAAACTTTTCACGGCTGAAGGCGCGCACCGGCATGATGCCGGTCAGAATCTCGCGGCTGACGAGGTTCAACCGGTCCACCAGCTTCTGCATGATCTTGAACTTGGGCATGGCCACACTCATCAGGAAGAAGATGAGCAACAGCAGAACGGCCACATCCAGCACGATGATCCAGGAAAGGCCGGTGCTGCTGTTCAGCACATGCAGCACGCCGCCAATGCCCAGAATGGGCGCATAGGCCACCATGCGCAGCAGCATGACGCAGACGAACTGCACCTGCTGGATGTCGTTGGTGGTGCGGGTGATGAGAGATGCGGTGGAAAAATTCTCGATCTCTGCATTGGAAAACCCGATGACGCTGGCAAAGGTCTCACGGCGCAGGTCGCGGCCAATGGCGGCGGACACACGAGAGGCGAGGAAGCCCACCGCAATGGACACAGCCACCATCAGCAAAGTCAGGCCCAGCATCTGGCCGCCTACGCGGTAAAGGTAGCGCATCTGCACATCGTGGGCAATGCCCTGTGCCTCGTATTCCAGCTGCACCAGCAGCATGGACTGGCTTTTGAGGTTCTCCATCAGGGTATCATCCAGACTGGCAAAAGCACCGGTCAGCTGCTGCTGGACAGCTTCGCGGGTGAAGCCGGGCATCTGGCTCATAGCGGCAAACTGGGCGCATACGGTGTCCAGATCTTCGGCAGTGGGGGTGACGGTCTCGCTATCCGTGGTGGTGCTCTCAGAGGATGCCGCCTGCATGTCAGCAAGGCCGGTCATGCCCATGGTGTCCTGCCCGGCGGGGGCGTTCGCTGCCTGCGCGGCGGCCATATACAGCACGATGTCCGGCGTGGTGACGGCATCCTCCAGCGCGGTGCGCTCGTCATCGGTCAGGTCGGTGCGCAGCTTCAGCACGCCGTCGTCCTGAAGATAATACCCGTAGGCGTTCTGGAGCGCATCGGCGTTCTCTTCGCTCATCAAAAGCGTGAGGGCGTCCAGCGTGCTCTGGCGTATCGTTTCCGGCAGAGGGCTTTCAATGCCGCCCTGCTGGATGCCGGTGTCCACGATCCTGCTGGTGTAGTCCGGCAGCGAAAGATCGCAGTACGCCTGCACGAACAGCAGCGCGAACACCACAAGACAGACGGCCCAGTGCCGGGCCAGCTGCTTGAAAATTTTCGTCATAGTTCGGTTCTCCCTTCGTTGTTTTTTGCTTCACGGGAAGCGTTTTCCGCAAGAATGGCGTCCATCAGTGCGCCACGCAAAACGTTCATCTGCTGCACCTGTTCCGGTGTCAGCCGGGCCATCACGCAGGCAAAATAATCGCTGAGGGCATCCTCACACCGGGCACAGGCGGCGTAGCCCTCCGGCGTGATGCGCACCAGCGTTTTGCGCCGGTCAGCCGGGTCCGCTTCGCGCAGAACAAGGCCGTCCTGTTCCAGCTGGCGCAGGCTGCGGCTGATGGCCGGCAGCGGCTGGTGTGCCTCCCGGGCAAAATCGGAAACATACACCGCTCCATTCTGCCCGCGGGTACGGATCGTGTGAGCCAGACCCTCCAGCATGGGAAAGTGGCACTTGGGACAGCCCCGCAGAGCCGCCTTCATGCCGGCCCGGGATGCCTTGCTCAGCCGTCCAAAAAAATGGCACAGACCGTGAAAGCTCGCGGCGGCTTCGGTTTCGTACAACATTCTATCCCTCCTCATTGCAGAATGCTTAACAGCTGTTAACTATTAACGCCTGACAATAATATTCCTCCGGCACCCAGAATGCAAGGGCAGTTTAGGATAATTTTAAAAAAGTTCACAAAAAGGGGAGGGCGGCAGAAAGCCTGAACCGCCCGGCAGCTGCATAAATAGAATAAGAAACGTTTCTGCGGGAGGGGCGGCGGCAGTGGAACAGAACCTGACAAGAATTTTTACACTTTTTGGCGGCTTGGCACTGTTTTTATACGGCATGGATGCGCTCAGCCACAGTCTGGAAACAGCGGCAGGCAGCCGCTTGAAAAGCCTGCTGGCCGCTGTGACCGGCAGCCCGGTGCGGGGCGTGCTGGCGGGGGCTGCGGTCACGGCGGTGCTGCAAAGCAGCTCGGCAGTCACGGTGATGGTGCTGGGCTTTGTAAGTGCGGGCCTGCTGACCCTGCGGCAGGCGGTCCCGGTGATCTTTGGCTGCAACATCGGAACCACCGTTACCGCACAGCTGCTGGCTTTCCGGCTGGAAGATGTGCGCGGCCTTGTGCTGCTGGCCGGGCTGCTGCTCTGCTTTGCCTGTGCAGGGCAGAAGGCCCGGGCCATTGGCCGGGCGGTGTTCGCCTTTGGCCTGCTGTTCGAGGGCATTGCCGATATGGGCACTGCCATGGAACCGCTGGTGCAAAGCCCGGTGTTTGTGCACTGGCTGGGTCGGGTGCGGCAGCACCCATGGCTGGGACTGCTGGCGGGGCTTGGCATGACCCTGACAGTGCAGAGCAGCTCGGCTACCATTGCCCTGCTGCAGAACTTCGCAGCCCGCCCCGGGCTGGACGGCAGCAGTCTGTTGGGTCTTGCGGGTGCGCTGCCGGTACTGCTGGGCGATAACATCGGCACCACCATCACGGCAGTGCTGGCATCCTTGAGCGCAAGCCGGGACGCAAAGCGGGTGGCTGCGGCCCATGCAGTGTTCAATCTGACCGGCGCGGCGGTGTTCTGCGCCGGTCTGCCGTTGTATGTGCGGCTGACGGCTGCACTTTCGCCCAAAGGGCCGGAGCTTGCCGTGATCGCCCGGCAGATCGCTAATGCGCACACCTTGTTCAATGTGGTGTGCACGCTGGTGTGGCTACCGCTGACCCCGCTGATGGTGCGGTTTGTGTGCCGCCTTGTGCCGGACCGGGCAGTGCGGTAAGTTTTTACTGGACAAACATACCAATTGCGCATATACTGAAAGGGATGAAACCTACTGCGGAACAAAAAGGAAACATTGCTATGCGACAGAAAATCGGAAGAGTGTGTATGGTGCTGGGCGCGCTGCTGATCCTTGCGGCAGCAGCCCTGCTGGCCTATAACAAGTGGGATGCATCCCGTGCAGACAAGGCCTCGCAGGAGGTGCTGGGCGAGCTGGAGCAGACCCTGAACGCTGCCATTGAGGAAAAAGCAAAATCGGATACCGTGGCGCTGCAGCCGGAGCTGGACCCCACGCAGGAAATGACCGTGACCGAACTGGACGGCTGGGATTACATCGGCTATCTGTCCATTCCGTCCATCGGGCTGGAACTGCCGGTGATGAGCCAGTGGAGCTATGCGGGCCTGAAAATCGCACCGGGCCGTTACTCCGGTTCCACCTATGCGGATAACATGGTGGTCTGCGCCCACAACTATGCAAAGCATTTCAGCCCCATCAAGTGGTTGACCGAGGGCGCGCAGGTCTATTTTACGGATATGGACGGTATGCGCTGGACCTACGAGGTCTCCTATGTGGAAAACCTGCAGCCCACGCAAATTGAGGAAATGACCGAAAAGACGGAGGAGTCCGATGAATGGGATCTGACCCTCTTTACCTGCACCACCGGCGGCAGCGCCCGGTGCGCTGTGCGGTGCGTGCGGACGGGCTACCCGGCGCTCACAACGGAGACCGCAGAATAAGATGCAAAAAATCCCCTGTGCACTGGCACAGGGGATTTTTCATATCCGGTATTCAGTGGGCGGTGCCCACCTTCACAGGGGATTACTTGCTCTGAATGTACTCGTCAATGGCCTTTGCAGCAGCCTTGCCTGCGCCCATGGCCTTGATGACGGTGGCTGCGCCGGTCACGGCATCGCCGCCGGCGTACACACCATCGCGGCTGGTCTTGCCGTCATCGCCGTCGGTAACGATGCAGCCGTGCTTGTTGGTCTCCAGACCCGGGGTGGTGGAGCGGATCAGCGGGTTGGGGCTGGTGCCCAGACTCATAATGACCGTGTCCACATCCAGCTCGAACTCGCTGCCCTTCTTTTCGATGGGGCGGCGGCGACCGGAAGCATCCGGCTCGCCCAGCTCCATCTCAATGCAGGTGATGGACTTGACAAAGCCCTCGTCGTTGGGGTGGATCTCCACAGGGTTGCACAGGGTCTTGAAGATGATGCCCTCTTCCTCGGCGTGCTCCACCTCTTCCTTACGGGCAGGCAGCTCAACCATGCCGCGGCGGTAGACGATGTACACGGTCTCGGCACCCAGACGCAGGGCGCTGCGGGCAGCGTCCATAGCCACGTTGCCGCCGCCCACAACGGCGACCTTTTTGCCGGTGCGGATGGGGGTCTTGCTGGTGGGCAGGTAAGCCTTCATCAGGTTGGAGCGGGTCAGGAACTCGTTGGCGGAGTACACGCCCTTCAGGCTCTCGCCGGGGATGCCCATGAAGCGGGGCAGACCGGCACCGGAGCCTACGAACACGGCCTCGTAGCCGTACTCGTCCATCAGCTCGTCGATGGTGAGCACCTTGCCAATGACCATATTGCACTCAAAATCAACGCCCATCTTCTTCAGGCCGTCGATCTCCTGCTGCACGATGGCCTTGGGCAGACGGAACTCGGGGATGCCGTACATCAGCACGCCGCCGGCCACATGCAGGGCCTCGTAAACGGTGACCTTGTAGCCAAGCTTTGCCAGATCGCCTGCGGCGGTCAGGCCGGCAGGGCCTGCGCCGATGATGGCCACCTTGTGGCCGTTCCATTCGGGCACGATGGGGGCGGTGTGCACATTCTCACGGTGCCAGTCGGCAACAAAGCGCTCCAGGCGGCCGATGCCCACCGGCTCGTTCTTGATGCCGCGGGTGCACTTGCCCTCGCACTGGCTCTCCTGCGGGCATACACGGCCGCAGACAGCGGGCAGGGAAGAGGAGCGGTTGATCACCTGATAAGCGGCTTCAAAGTCGCCCTCGGCCACATGGCCGATGAACTCGGGGATATCGATGCCCACAGGGCAGCCGGTCTGGCAGGGTTTGTTCTTGCAGTGCACGCAGCGCTTTGCTTCGTTCACGGCCATTTCTTCGGTGTAGCCAAGTGCAACTTCCTTAAAGTTCTTGTTGCGCACATTGGGGTCCTGCGTGGGCATGGGGCACTTCTTCGGGTCCATATTGAAAGCCATCTTATTTTACCTCCTGATTGAGCAGATTGCATGCCGCTTCACGGGCGTGTGCCTCAAACGGGCGGTACATGGTGCCGCGGGCCATTGCCTCATCAAAATCCACCAGATCGCCGTCAAAGTCGGGGCCGTCCACGCAGGCGAACTTGGTCTCGCCGCCAACGGTCAGGCGGCAGCCGCCGCACATGCCGGTGCCGTCGATCATGATGGGGTTCATGGAAACGATGCTCTTCAGGCCATGCTTCTGGCAGGTCTTGACCACGAACTTCATCATGATCAGCGGGCCGATGGTGATGACCAGATCGTACTGGTTGCCGGCGGCCACCAGCTCGTCCAGTGCAGCGGTAACAACACCCTTGGTGCCATAGCTGCCGTCGTCGGTCATAATGCGCAGCTCGTCGCTGCAGGCTTTGAACTCGTCCTCAAGGATCAGCAGGTCCTTATTGCGGAAGCCCACCACGCTGTGCACCACACAGCCCTGCTCGTGCAGCTCACGGGCAATGGGCAGAGCGATGGCGCAGCCTACGCCGCCGCCCACGACACATACCTTCTTCAGGCCTTCCACCTCGGTGGCGCGGCCCAGCGGGCCTACAAAGTCGTGGACACTCTGGCCCACCTGCAGGCTGTTCAGCTCCATCGTGGTACCGCCCACGATCTGGAAAATGATGTCCACAGTGCCCTTTTCGCGGTCGTAACCGGCCACGGTCAGGGGGATGCGCTCGCTGTCCTCAAACGGGCGCACAATGATAAACTGGCCCGGCTTTGCCTTTTTGGCGATCAGCGGGGCTTCAATGACCATCTTCGTCACGGTGGGATTCAGCGCGACTTTTTCAGTGATCTTATACATTGTGTTTGCTCCTTTATGCTGGCTTTTCCTATTTCTGCGCACGAAAACGCGCCTGTATGCCCTCGGCGGCATAACAGACGCAGCTTTTACAGGCGACAAAATGACACGTTCCATTATAACGGTTTACAAAAGGGAAAGCAAATCAATTTTCTTCGTGTATGTTATGACAGACTTGAATAATGACACAGGTGAAGCCCGCAAAAGTGAAGCTTTTTGAATACAGACAGGCGGGTTCCCAACTTTTTTGCAGAAAATGCAAATTTGTGGTTGACAATTGCCGGGCGGTACGGTATAATAATCAGCGTCGCCGGTAAACAGTCCGGCACAAACACATGGAATGTGCGGCCGTAGCTCATCTGGTAGAGCGCCACCTTGCCAAGGTGGAGGTAGCGAGTTCGAGCCTCGTCGGCCGCTCCATTTTGTGGAAGTTTAGCTCAGCTGGGAGAGCATCTGCCTTACAAGCAGAGGGTCAGCGGTTCGAGCCCGTTAACTTCCACCATTTGGCCCGGTAGCTCAGTTGGTTAGAGCACCAGCCTGTCACGCTGGGGGTCGTCGGTTCGAGCCCGATCCGGGTCGCTTCGTCGAAAGTCCTGCAGTTCATCGGGCGGTCTTGCAAGCAAGACTGCCGTGATGAACGCCAGACTTTCTCCTCTTCCCCACAAAATCTTGCTTCGCAAGCTTTCGCCGGGGCCCCGAAATTCGAGAGAATCGCTCGGGAGGGTGCAGGGATAATTGCACCGCTTATGCCTCTGTAGCTCAGTCGGTAGAGCAGGGGACTGAAAATCCCCGTGTCATTGGTTCGATTCCGATCGGAGGCACCAGTCAAGGAAACCCAGCAGGGTTTCCAATATGCGGCCGTAGCTCATCTGGTAGAGCGCCACCTTGCCAAGGTGGAGGTAGCGAGTTCGAGCCTCGTCGGCCGCTCCAATACGAAGCCATCGTTGATGCAGAAATGCAAAAACGATGGCTTTTTTGTTGTTTCCCGTTACGGCTCCTTCCTGTGAAAAAAGAAAAGCCGGAAAATCCGCAGATTTTTCGGCTTTTGCAAATATGAAAATAATGATTCCTCTGATATTGTCGGAGCGCAATCCGTGCGCGGAGACAAGTTTAAATCGTTTCTTACAGGATCACATTTTTAATGAGCAGCGAAATGCTGCCGTCGTCACTGTGCAGAAATTCCACCTCGTTGTCCGAGTTGAGCAGTTCGGTGGGGATCTTCACCTCAATGCCGTTGGCGGTGTGGATGCTGCGGCTCTCCATGCGGCGGATGCGCGCAGGGGTCACAGTCACGGGCTGCTCAGGCGCTTCCAGAACATCACTCTTTTCCACATAATCATCAAAGGGCACGGCGGCAAGGGGATATTCCTCTTCCAACTGCTGACGCACCTGCTGGATGGATACCTGATTGTCGTTGTCAACGGCCTGATTGGCGATCAGCATCGCGACCTGAGCCTCTACGTGGGGCTGGTCAGCATAGTTTTCCTGCACGGCCTGAACAGCGGCTTCCTGAATGGCCTGCAGCTTCTTTTTCTCCGGCTGAGCGGTGGTATACTGGAACACCACAGTGGAAAGATAAAAATCCTTGTGCCCGTCGATATCAAATTTTTTTTCCAGCAGCTTCATGGAGTAGTCGGTCAGATTGACAAGGGCACCTTCCTCCACCTTGCCGCTCTGGCTGGGCAGGCAGGCCCGCTGCTGTATGATGGAGTTCACCGGGGCACCCTCCACATTCTCGGTGTAGTGGGTGTAGCCGTTTTTGTAGTTCAACTTCAGGATGCCCAGCCACGGCTCACCATCGCGGGTAAAATCCACCACGGCAAGGTCTGCCCCCGGAATGGTGGTGTGCGCGTGCATGTAGTCGAACAGAACGCCCGCGATGCGGCAGGAGAGGTCCACAAAATCGTGGTTGTGCTCCAGCTCGTTTTTAAAGGCGGAATCCGGCAGCGGGCGGCACTGGCGGATATCGTCGCTGGCAAGCAGCTTTTCGATGTGGTACTGGAAATAGGCGGTCTTTTCGGCGGTCATTTCCATGCCGCTGCCGCTGAGTACAGGCGCATCCATGGTGGTGTCCAGCACGTGCAGAATGGCCTGATGAATGATGATCTCCATGGGAGTTACCTCGTTTTTATAAGAATCTCTTTGGCATACAGTATAGCACAGCCCGGCCCAAAAGGCGAGAGCACATCTTGTAAACCGCCTGCAGGAATGCTACAATAAGGACAGAAAACCACGCAGGAAAGGGGACAAAAACCATGGAATTCCGTGATAAGCCAATGGAAAACCTCATCCGCCTTCAGGAAAAGGACATCTGCAAAAATGCCCGCGCGCTGCTGCTGGACGGTGAGAGCATCGTGGGTGCCTACAAGACGGTGCGCGATCAGGTGATCTTTACCACCCACCGCATCATCATGGTGGATATGCAGGGCGTTACCGGAACCCGGCAGCAGATCTTTGTGATGCCGTACCGCAAGGTGCTGCACTTCGGGATCCAGACGGCAGGCTTTGGCGACCCGATGCAGGCATCGCAGCTGACCGTCTGCTTTGCGGACGCACACGAGGCAAAGTTCGGCTTTATCGGCCAGCAGGAACTGTTTGCGGTCGCCAACGCCATCAGCCGGTGCATCCTGTAAATAACTCCTTTAAAACAGCAGGCTCCCCGCCCGAGACCGGACAGGGAGCCTTTTGCTGTATATGAAATAGGAGAATAGGAGAATGGCAGAATTAGCAGCGGCTTGTTTTGCGCACCAGCTGTTCGTGCATGAATACCATGAGCACCAGCAGTGCCAGCAGGTAAAAAGGGAACAGTGCCGGAGTGATGTTGTTTGCCAGCAGGCCGAACAGCGGCGGCATGGCCAGATTGCCCAAATAGGCGCTTGCCATCTGGATGCCGATGACCGCCTGCGATCTGTCCGCACCGAAGTGTTCCGGCGTGGAGTGGATGATGCTGGGATAGATGGGCGCACAGCCCAGCCCCACAAGAACAAGACCGCTCAGGGCAAGGACCTGCGGCCCGGGCAGCAGCAGAGCCAGCACCCCTGCGGCCAGAATGCACTGACCCATGCGGATCATCTGTGTATCGTTGAATTTCAGGGTCAAAAAGCCGCAGGCGGCGCGCCCGGCAGTGATGCCGATGTAGAACAGGCTGGCAAAGCTGGCGGCAGTGCCGGCGGCAACGCCTTTCGTCAGCGTGAGGTAGCTGCTGGCCCACAGACCGGCCGTGGTCTCCAATGCACAGTAGCAGAAGAAGCACAGCATCACCTCTCTGGCACCCGGCAGACGGAATACCTGTCCAAGGCTCAACGCCTGCGTCGAAGCAGTTTCGGTGTCGGTGCCTGCAGTACGGCTCTGCCATAGCGGCAAACTGAAAAAGAGCACTGCGCTCAGCAGGATCTGGAACAGGGCAATGTACCGGTAGCCGGATGTCCACGGCCCGCCGCCTGCCAGCACCCGGCCCATGACCATGGGGCTGATCATGGTGCCGATGCCCCACATGCAGTGCAGCCAGCTCATGTGGCGGCTTTTATAATGTAAGGCAACATAGTTGTTCAGGGCCGCGTCCACGCTGCCTGCACCCAGCCCATAGGGCACGGCCCACAGGCAGAGCATCCAGAACTGTGTGGAGACCGAAAAGCCGAACAGCGCGGCAGCTGTCATGGCCACACTGAGGGCGGTCACTTTTCCGGTACCCAGCGCACGGGTGAGCCGGTCGCTGTTCAGGCTGGAAACAATGGTGCCAAAGGAGATGATCATGGAAATCAGCCCCGCATAGGACACCGGCACACCGAGCGCCGGATACATGGAGGGCCACGCCGACCCCAGCAGGGAATCCGGCAGGCCCAGACTGATGAACGAGATGTAAATGATCGGAAGCAGAAGCTGTACCATAAACCTTGAGTTCCTCCGGGAAGGGTGTTATACTTGCAATGCATCGTGTGCTTTGCTGATGTAATAATATCACACATCGGAGCGGAATATTAGGATAAAAACGCCCGATTGGTACAACAAAACCGGCGCGGATGCGGATGTGCACCTTGACGGAAAGGAGATGGCTGATCGTGGCATTTCAGACCAGCTGTGCAGCAGCGGGCGGGCTCAACTGCCCGCCGGATATTGTGGCAGATAGCGAGGGCAGGGAGCTGGTGCAGCACGGCAGTGCACTGTTTCCCATTGCCTGCTATGCAGAAGACCTCAAAAGCTATTCGGTAGCATGGCACTGGCATGAAGAGTTTGAATACATCCTTGCCGTAAAAGGCCCGCTGGCGGTGGACGTGAACAAAGCCCGTCTGATTTTGCAGACCGGGCAGGGCGTGTTTGTCAATTCCGGAGTGTTCCATGCGGTGGAGCAGGCTGAGACCGGGGATGCTCTGCTGCATTCCGGGGTATTCCATCCGCGCCTGATCGGCGGCATGGATACCATCTTCTGGCAAAAGCTCGTGCATCCACTGCTTCAGCCGGGAGCACCGGCGTTCTTTCTGCTGGACGAGGCAGACAACGGGCAGAAGGCCGTGCTCTGCCATTTGCGGGAAGTGTGGGACGCAGTGGCCCAGGAGGTCTTTGACTATGAGAATCAGGCGCGGTACCATCTTTCGGCGGCGGTGCATCTGCTGGGAATGCAGTGCGAGGGTGGAAAAACAAAGGTCTCTCAGCAGGAGCAGATCGCGGCCCAGCGCATGAAACAGATGCTGCGTTTTGTGGAAGAGCATTATGCTGAGGAACTAAACGTGGAGCGCATTTCCGACTGCGTGGCCCTGAGTGAGAGCGCCTGCCTGCGCAGCTTCCGGCAGCTGCTGGGGATCACACCCATCCAGTATGTCAAGCAGTACCGCATTGAAAAGGCCGCCGAGCTGCTGCTTTCCACCAGCATGAAGATCGGCGAGATCGGTGCCGACTGCGGCTTTTCGGATACCAGCTACTTTACAAAGACCTTCCGGGAGATCAAGCACTGCACGCCCAGAGAGTACCGTCAGAAGTTTGCAGGAAGAGAGCAGTCTCTTTCAAGGCGGGACGGCGGCAGAGCCAGTGCACCGGCTGAAACAGCGTTATAAAAGGAGAATCGGAAACAATGCAGCGTAGTTTGACCAAAGGCCCCATCACCGGCAGCATTTTGCTGTTTGCTCTGCCGCTGATGCTGGGCAATCTGCTGCAGCAGATGTACAACATTGCGGATACATGGGTAGTGGGCCGCTTCCTCGGCGCAGACGCACTGGCGGCAGTGGGCTCGTCCTATACCCTCATGACCTTCCTCACCTCTATTTTGCTGGGCCTGTGCATGGGCAGCGGCGCGGCCATTTCCATGCAGTATGGCAGCGGTGAGCAGGACCGGATGCGGCAGAGCGTGTTCCTTTCGTTCGTCCTCATTGCGGGCATTTCGCTGGTGCTGAACGTGCTGGTGTATCTGGGACTGGACGGAATCCTGTGGGTGCTGCGGGTGCCGGAGGAGCTGCGCCCCCTGATGAAGGAATACCTGCTCATCATCTTTTTGGGCATTACGGCTACTTTTTTGTATAACTACTTTGCAAACCTGCTGCGCGCCATTGGCAACTCGGTGGTGCCGCTGCTGTTTCTGGCGGTTTCGGCGGTGCTGAACGTCATTCTGGACCTTGTGTGCGTGCTGGTGCTGAACTGGGGAGTGAAGGGCGCGGCGGGCGCAACAGTGTTCTCGCAGTTCGTGTCCGGCATTGGCATCGGGTTGTACACTCTCAAAAAATTCCCGCAGTTGTGCCCCAAAAAGGCCGACTGCCGCTGGGACAAAAAGAATCTGGATATCATCCTCAATCTGTCCGTCATGACCAGTGTCCAGCAGTCCATCATGAACTTTGGCATCCTGATGGTGCAGGGTCTTGTGAACAGCTTTGGCACCGTGATCATGGCGGCGTTTGCGGCGGCGGTCAAGATCGATTCCTTTGCCTACATGCCGGTGCAGGACTTCGGCAATGCGTTTTCCACCTATGTGGCCCAGAACTACGGCGCGGGCCAGACCGACCGCATCAAAAAGGGCATCCGCAGTGCGGGCCTGTGCAGCGCAATGTTCTGCGTGTGCATCAGCGTGCTGGTGTGCGCCTTTGCTTCGCCGCTCATGAGCATCTTCATCGACCCGGGCGAAGGGGCTATTATTGCCGCCGGTGTGCACTACCTGCGCATTGAGGGCGCGTGCTACATTGGCATCGGCATTCTGTTTTTGCTGTACGGCTATTACCGCGCCGTCAACCAGCCGCAGATGTCGGTGGTGCTCACCATTGCATCGCTGGGCACCCGCGTGGCGCTGGCCTATCTGCTTTCGGCCACGCCGCTGGGCGTTACCGGCATCTGGCTCAGCGTGCCCATTGGCTGGGCGCTGGCAGATGCCATTGGCATTGGATACTACCTGAAAAAGAAGCGCTAAAAAAGCAAATAGCACAAAAACAGAAACCCGGAACCTTCTTGAGCCGCTTGGCTCGGAACAGGTTCCGGGTTCCTACTTTTGCACGATGCTAGCGCATTTTTATTTTGCAACAGCCCCTTTTTTGCTCTGTGAGAAAGCAGGCATCAGCCTGCAGCGTCCAGAACGACCTTTTTATGATTGAAGTATTCCGCCAGAGCTTCGTTCTGCCAGTATTCACCGTCATCTTCGGATGCGGCAAGAAGATCATCCTCAAACGGCGGGCAGGGCGGCAGAAGCCCCGGAAGAACACAGACATCAGAAGGTGTCAGAAGAAGCTCCAGACGTTCCTGATAAGCCTGTTCATGCCGGTCTGCAGAGCCATCGACAATGGCAGTGATTGCCTTGCCGGAGGTAAGCCGCTGGAGAGAGGGCAGAGGATCCTCCGGTCCCACCAGACCGACGGCCAGCATGAGGATGCCTGCCAGAAAGAAAGCTGCCCGGTGGGATGGTACAGCAAGAAAAGCGGGCAGCCCTGATGGCTCGGAACGGGTGTGTTTGAACCAGTTGATCCAGTAATAGAGGATTGCAAAAATGCACCAGTAGGAGCTGTAGCAGTAAATGTTGATCTGACGCCCGGAGCCGATGTAGCCCATAGCATACAGCGGCGGGGGGTACTGCGAAGCGTAAAGGCCAAAGATCAGAGTACTTGCCAGCACCGGATGCTGGAACGGAAGGATGCGGCGATCCGGCAGGCAGTAGAAAAACACCCCGGCAATCGCAAACAGGACGATCTGAGGTAGATTGACCCAGCTCATCACCCAGATAACAGCGTTGGACAGAGAAAGAAGAATGGCCAGCACGGGGGAAATGGATGCCTCGCGGGCAGCCCGGACAGCGTTTCCGGGCGCAAGAACGCTGATTGCAAAGGAAACCAGCAGGATCAGAAGAATCACAGCAAGGCGGAACCGGCCGGGCTTTTTGAAAAATAACCATGCGGCGCAGAGAACAGAGGCGATGAAGCTGGTGGTCAGGGCGGTGCTGTAATTTCCGCCGCCGATCAGAACCGCAAGCAATGCACAGCACCCAGTCAGCACCGGATGCACTTTTTTGCCGGCGTCCAGCAGCAGGGTACCGATCCCGGCAAAAAAGAGAAGCGAAAACGAATAAAAGACCGCATAATAGGAAGCGCCGTTGAACCAGTAAAACGCCTGCGCCTGATTGGTCACCATCTGAACTGAGAGCAGAAGCGTCAGCGCGGAGAGGATCACGGCCTGACTGCTTTTTCCGCCCAGAAGCCTGCAATAGACAAAATGCATCAGGACGAAGGTGGAAAGGCTCAGGCAGCCGATAATGATGAATGGGGTGAGAAAATAGGCAGACTCTGAAAAAGCCCCCGGCTGTAATGCAAATAGAAAAATTGCTGAAAACGTCCCCTGCCAAGTGAAATAGTAGTCGCGCACCGTTTCCGCTGCAGCGGACAGAATCTCCGGGATCCCGCCGCCGGAAACAACCGCCCGATGCACAAGCAGTCCGTATGTAAAATCGTCTGCCAGAGGGTGACAGTAAGATGAAAACAGGAAAATCGGGATCAATGAGATCAGATAGAGAAGAACGGCCAGAAAGGCGATCCTGGATGGCATCAGTGCGGCACCGAACCTCCGGTGCAGGCGCTGGAAACGGGTCGAATGCATGAAAAACCTCCTGAAATAAAGTACAAAATGACATACCTGTAGTATAACAGAAAAAACCGGCAGGAAAAGTGTTTGCCCACAAAAAAATCTGGTCTCCTGCACAAAAGCAGGAAACCAGACCGGGAAAAAGCGATTACCGCTTAATATCGTAATTCATGTTCATCAGGTTGCGGATGGTGCTCACATCATCGGTGATGTTGGCATCGCCGTGGATGGTGTGCTTGATGGCACTGCTTGCCACCGCAAAGTTGATCATATCCATGGCTCTGTAGTTGTGCAGCATGGCGTAGATCAGGCCGCTGGCAAAGGCATCGCCGCCGCCCACGCGGTCAAGGATATTAAAGGTGAACAGCTTGCTCTCGAAGGTGTGGCCGTCGTACCACATGAAGGCCTTCAGGCTGTTCTCGCTGCCGCTGTGCGCATAACGCACATGGCGGGCAATGCACTTGAGGTTGGGATACCGCTCGATGAAGTGCTGGAAAATCTCGTCCTGCTGCTCATAGCTGGGCTGCAGAGGAACGCCGTCCTTCCAGTCGCCCTTGGAGTGGTCGCTCTCATCCTTCCACAGGTGGTACGGCTCAATGCCAAGCAGCACATCCACATAGGGCAGGCACTCGGTGCAGAAATCGCGGGCTTCTTCCCAGCTCCACAGGGTGGAGCGGAAATTGCCGTCGAAGCTGACGGTCAGGCCCTTGTTTTTGGCGACCTTGAGCATATCCAGAATGAGGGTGCGGCAGTTGGGTGCCAGTGCCGGGGTGATGCCGCTCAGGTGCAGCCAGTCGTAGCCGTCCAGCAAAGCATCCAGATCCACCTGCGAGAAATCGTACTCAGTAATGGCACTGTGCTTGCGGTCATAGATGACCTTGGACGGGCGGATGCCGTAGCCGGTCTCCAGATAATAAGTACCAAGACGGTTGGAAGGAGTTTCGTTCGGCTCGGTCAGGATCATAGGGGTGCAGTGCACGTCGTTGGAACGCAGCCAGCGCACGGCGCTCTTGCCCAGACTGTTGTTGGGCACCACGCTGAAGAAGGTGCTGTCCACACCAAGGTTAGCCAGTGCCAGTGCAATATTGGCCTCGCTGCCGCCGTAGCTGGCCTCAAAGCCGGATGCCATACGGATCTTCTCGTAGTTCGGCGGGGTCAGGCGCAGCATGATCTCACCGCAGGTGATGAATTTCTGGCCGGTGGTATCGTTGCCAAGGATCGGGTTGAAATGTTCCATAACGCTCCTCCTGATATTTACAGCTCATCAGAGTTCTGTTAACACATCGTTGTATCCATTATAATCCGGCCCGGATGGGATTGCAAGCATTTCCGCGGGGATGCAAGAGAAAATAATCGGCCTTTTTTGGGAGATTTGACGAATTCATACCCCTGTCAAATCGAAAGAAGGCGTATACTCTTCCTTTGCGCTGCTCTTCTGCTGCATGTAGCCCTGCGCCAGTCCCTTGTCCATGGCATAGTTGACCACCCGGCGGTATTCATAGGTGGTAATGCGCCGTCCGATGCCGTGCTCTGCGGCTTTGTAAAACGGTGTGTACTGGCTCATGACGCTGGGGATGAAGCATCCGGGGTCTGCATCGTTCCACGCGGCCATCTGGTCAAGCACCGCAAAGCTGTCGTCAACATGGCCGGGCAGGGCAAGGTGCCGCAGAATGACCCCCTTTTGCAGGATGCCCTCTGCATTGAACACCGGGTGCCCGGCCTGTGCCATCATGGCTTCAATGGCGGGCTTTGCCTGCGCAAAATAGTCCGGTGCAGAGGAAAGCTCTGCCGAGAGGGCGGAGGAGACGTATTTCAGGTCGGCCAGCCAGATGTCGATGTATCCGCGCCATGCTTCCACGCTTTCCACCGTTTCGTAGCCGCCGGTGTTGCATACGATGGGCAGATGCAGGCCATTAGCCCGGGCAATATCCAGCGCGGCAATGATCCAGGGCCGCCACTGGCCGGGCGTGACCAGATTGATGTTGTTGGCACCCTGCTCCTGCAGATTCAGGAAAATCTCTGCCAGATGTTCCACGCTGATCTCCTTGCCAAGGCCCTCGGCGCTGATGGGATAGTTCTGGCAGAAGCAGCATTTGAGGGTGCAGCCGGAAAAGAACACCGTGCCGCTGCCCTTTGTGCCGCTGATGCATGGCTCCTCCCAGTAGTGCAGGGCAGCGCGGGCTGCTTTTAAGGTGCCGCCCGCGCCGCAGAAACCGGTGCGTCCGGCAGCACGGTCGGCCCCGCACCGGCGCGGGCAGAGGGTGCAGGAAGAGGGAACGGAGACGAAATCGCTTTTCGGCATAATATCCAAAGTCCTTTGCTGAAAGTTTGTCAGCCCCAGTATACCACTTTTCGCCCCGGACGTGCTATACTATAAGATAAGGAAAAAATAATACATATGGAAAGCAACATCTTTGCAAGGTCCTTGTGGCGGACTGCGGCAGAGAGAACGTTGTGATGGAGGAGACCATGCGCACCGAAACCGATGAGATCCGCGATAATCTCAAGTACCTGACCCTGCTCTCGCGGGATTATCCTTCGCAGGCGGCGGCAGCCAGCGAGATCATCAGCACGCAGGCACTGCTCAAGCTGCCCAAGGGTACCGAGCACTTCATGAGCGACCTGCACGGCGAGAATGAAGCTTTTGTGCATATTCTGAATTCCGCTTCCGGTGTCATTCGCGAAAAAGTGGATCAGGTGCTGGGCGATACTGTGCCGAAGAATACCCGCGCCGAGCTTGCAACGCTGATCTATTACCCAAACGAAAAGCTGCCCCAGCTCAAGGCACGCTGTACCAGCGAGGAAGCGCTGGATCAGTGGTACACCGAAACGCTGCTGAGGCTCATTGATATCTGCCGTCTGGTGTCCTCCAAGCATACCCGCGACCATGTGCGCAGATGCCTGCCTGCCAGCTGCGGCTACATTCTGGACGAGCTGCTCCACGCCCATTTTGAGGATCACGACAAGGATCTGTACTACGGCCAGATCGTGGGCAGCATCATTGAAAATGGCCGCGCCGACCGCTTTATCGTGCGGCTGTGCGAGCTGATCAAGCATCTGGCAGTGGACAAGCTGCACATCGTGGGCGACCTGTTCGACCGCGGCCCACGCCCGGATATCATCCTCGATCTGCTCATGCGCCACCACAATGTGGATATCCAGTGGGGCAACCACGATGTAGTATGGATGGGTGCCGCTGCGGGCAGCCCCATCTGCATCTGCACGGTGCTCAAGACCACGCTGGCTTATCATAACCACGGAATGCTGGAGGACTGCTACGGCATCAACCTGCGCCATCTGCAGCGCATGGCCGAGCAGTTCTACGGCAATGATGATCTTTCCATCTGGATGCCTCATACCGATGCAGCCCGCGGCCCCTACACCAGGGGAATGCTGCACCGCTGTGCCGTGATGCACAAGGCCATCAGCATTCTGATGTTCAAGCTGGAGTGCCATGTCATCGACCGCAACCCGGACTTCCAGATGCAGGAGCGAGATTATCTGCGCCGCATCGACTGGGAAAAGCACACGGTAAAGATCGGCGAAAAGGAGTATCCGCTGCGGGATACCTCGTTCCCCACGGTGGACCCCGCCGACCCGGCCGCACTGCACCCGGATGAACAGCTGGTGCTGCGCAAGCTGGTGCAGTCCTTCCGCCAGAGCGAAAAACTGCAGCAGCATGTGGAATTTCTCTATGCAAAGGGCAGCGTGTACCACATTGAGAACGGCAACCTGCTCTACCATGGCGCTGTGCCCATGACCAGCCGCGGCACCTTTGCCATGGAGCGCTTTGAGGGCCGCTACTACTCCGGCCGCGCACTGATGGACTACTGTGATGCCCGCGCCCGCCGGGGCTACTATGCACCGGAAGGCAGCGCTGCCCGCCAGAGCGGACAGGATTTTTTGTGGTATCTATGGTGCGGCAAGCTTTCGCCGCTGTTTGGCCGCAGTGCCATGACCACATTTGAGCGGCTCTATGTAGAGGACGCTTCCACCCACACCGAGGTGAAGGACCCCTATTATACATGGTATAACGATGAGGCCGTCTGCCGCCGCATTCTGGCCGAGTTTGGCCTGCCCGGTGCCAGTCACATCGTCAACGGCCACGTGCCGGTGCGGGAAAAGAACGGCGAAAGCCCCATCAAGGGCGGCGGACGGCTGGTGGTGATCGACGGCGGTTTCTGCCGTGCCTACCACGAAAAGACCGGCATTGCGGGCTACACGCTGGTGTATTCCAGCCGCACCATGTCCCTGCGCACCCATCAGCCCTTTGAAAGTGCTGAGAAAGCGGTGAAGGATAATCTGGATATCATTTCCCAGAAAAACATTCTGGAGACCGAAAATCATCGCATTCTCGTGGAGGACACCGACGAGGGCGAGGTGCTGCGGGAGCGTGTGCACGACCTCAAGCAGCTGGTGGCTGCCTACCAGCTGGGCTGGATCACTGAGACTCGGTGCGAAGACCACATCTGGTAAAGAAAGCGCAACAGCAATGTATCTGGTTTTTGTAAAATACCTGAAAAAGAAATCAAAATTTTGGAATATCCTGCGCGAAAATGGGCAAAACAGAAAATAATAAAACAACACCAAACGGGGCTTTGCTTTTTTGTGAAAGTTGTGTATAATAAGATAGCTGTACGTGTACGGCCTTATGGCCCATGCACATCAGGCAGCTTTTATGGAAAATGCTTTCAGGAACCTTAACAGGCCTGCGGCTGCGGGCCTCCGACAAGGAGATCATAAAATTGGAGAAATTTGTTATTACGGGCGGCAAGCCCCTGCACGGCGAAGTTACTATTTCGGGTGCCAAAAATGCGGCGGTGGGCGTCCTGCCTGCAACCATTCTGGCAGCGGATGTCTGTGTGATCGAGAATCTGCCGGATATCAGTGATGTGGCGGTGAGCCTGAAAATCCTCAGCGTTCTGGGCGCACAGATCAAAATGATCAACCGCAACACCTACGAGATCGACACCACCCATCTGACCGGCACCAACGTCCCGGACGACCTGTCCCGCCAGATGCGCGCCAGCTACTACTTTCTGGGCGCACTGCTGTCCCGTTTTGGCAAGGCTCAGGTGGCCATGCCCGGCGGCTGCAACCTCGGCCCCCGCCCCATTGACCAGCACCTGAAGGTGTTCAGTGCTCTGGGCGCAGAGGACAGCGTGGACTACGGCATGATCAGCGTGCGCGCCAAGGAGATGAACGGTGCACACATCTTCTTTGATAAGGTCAGCGTGGGCGCTACCATGAACGGTATGCTCTCCGCTGTAATGGCCAAGGGCCAGACCATTCTGGAAAACTGTGCCAAGGAACCCCATGTGGTGGATCTGGCAAACTTCCTGAATATGTGCGGTGCGAACATCCGCGGCGCAGGCACCGATGTGATCAAGGTGCGCGGTGTGGAAAAGATGCACGGCTGCACCTACAGCATCATCCCGGATCAGATCGAGGCTGGCAGCTACATGGTGGCTGCTGCTGCCACCGGCGGCGATGTTCTGGTGAAGAACGTCACCCCCAAGCATCTGGAACCCATTACCGAAAAGCTGCGCCGTGCAGGCGTGGAGGTGGAAGAATTTGACGATGCTGTGCGTGTGCGCCGCACCGGCGATATTCTGCCGCTGAAGATCAACACGATGCCGCATCCCGGCTTTCCCACCGACATGCAGCCCTTGATGGGCGTGCTGCTGAGCGTGGCCAAGGGCACCAGCACCGTGACCGAGAGCGTGTGGGACAACCGCTTCCGCTATGTGGACGAGCTGCGCAAGATGGGTGCCAACGTGCAGGTGGACGGTCAGGTGGCTGTGTTTGAGGGCGTGGATAAGCTCACCCCTGCACCGCTGCGCGCACTGGATCTGCGTGCAGGCGCTGCCATGGTGGTGGCTGCGCTGATGGCAGACGGCACCAGTGAGATCGAGGAAATCGGCCACATCGAGCGCGGCTACGAGAATATCGTGGAAAAGCTGCGCGGTCTGGGTGCAGACATCAGCAAGGTGGAGCGTATGCCCGCTGCACTGGATCAGGCACTGTAACTTATAAAAAGCAAACAGCCTGCTGCATATGCGGCGGGCTGTTTTTGAGTGTATCAGAGGTTTTTCATGGCAGAATTCATCTCGTTATATTCGGGTTCCTCCGGCAACAGCAGTGTGGTGCGCTGCGGGCAGCGGTATCTCATTGTGGATATGGGCAAGGGCGTGCGCACTACCTCGGCGGCGCTCAAGGCGCTGGGCCTTGCCGCCAGTGACTGCGACGGCATCCTTGTCACCCACGAGCACAGCGACCATGTGAAGGGGCTTTCCACCTTCCTCAAAAAGAACACGCTGCCGGTGTACGGTGCAGCGGCAACGCTGGATTTTCTGGACAGCAACGGCATCGTACCGGCCAGCTGTGAGCTGCACGAGCTGGAAGGCAGGGAAGAGGACGTGGGCGCGTTTGGCGTGCAGAGCTTTCCCACCAGCCACGATGTGCCCTGTGTGGGCTACCGCATCCACACCCCGGACGGCAAGACCATGACCATTGCAACCGACCTTGGCGTGCTCACGCCGCCGGTGCACGAGGCGCTTTCCGGCTGCGACCTTGTGGCACTGGAGAGCAACTACGACCTGCACATGCTGCGCAGCGGGCCGTACCCTTATTACTTACGGGCACGCATTGAAAGCACCCGGGGCCACCTTTCCAACGACGAGTGCTCGGCAAAGCTGCTGGAACTCATTCAGGAAGGGTGCAAAAAGTTTGCGCTGTGCCATCTTTCGCAGGAGAACAACACGCCTGCGCTTGCCCTGCAGACCGTGTTCAACACGCTGGGCGCGGCGGGCGTTGTGCCGGAGAAGGACTGCATCGTGCAGGCACAGCGCCGCAACGAAATGAGTCCGGTATTAGAGTTTTAAATAAAACAAACGGCAATGCATTTGCATTGCCGTTTGTTTTATTCAGCTGCTTTCTGTGTGCGGATGTCATCGCCTGCAAAAAGGCAGGGGACAAAGGCAGAAAGGCGGCTGGAAATTTTTTCGGTATACAGCTTTTCCAGCAGAGCACCGTCAGTGATGTTGGTGGTGACGATGGTGGGCAGCTTTGCACCCAGCCGGTTGTTGAGCAGACTGTACAGACTGCTGATGAGGAAGGCGGAGTTGAACTCCGAGCCAAGATCATCCAGAATGAGCAGGTCGGCCCCGGCAGCGGTCTGCATCAGCGTTTCCTCCTCGCCTGCCGGGTCTGCACCAAAGTGCAGCCCTTCCAGCTTGGAGAAAAAGTCCGGGCTGGAAACATAGATCACATCGTAGCCCTTTTCCAGCACGATGCCCGCAATGGCAAGGGCCGCATGGGTCTTGCCAAGGCCCGCATTGCCAAACAGCATCAGGCTCTCGCTGTGGTGGTCAAACTCTTCCGCGTAGCTGCGCAGGTCTGCCAGCATATCGGCCATGTAAGGGCGGATGGAACCGCCCACCTTTTCATCGGCACGGTTCGGGTAATAGCGCAGCTCCATGGTGTCAAAGCTTGCAATGGACAGGCTGGACAGCGCTTCGATCTCCTTGCGGCGCAGCTGCTGCATCACCTTGTGCACGCACTCACAGGTGCGGCCATTCACGCTGCCGGTGTCCTGACATTTGGGGCAGACAAAGCGCGGCTCCAGTGCATCAGCGGGTCGTCCGCCTTGTGCCAGCAGGGCGGTCAGCTTCTGCTTTGCATCGGCAAGGGCGGCGGCAGCTTCGGTGCGGTCCTTGCCCGCAGCACCGGCCAGTGCGCAGCGGATGCCCCGCACCCGCACCTCTTCTTCTGCATGGCGCAGGGCGGGAATGGCGGCTTCGGCTTCGGCGCGGGCATCCTCGGCTCTGGCTCTGGCCATCTGCCGCCGGGCGGCCACGGTGCGCATGGCTTCCTGATACAGTTCGTTTTTGGTACGCATGGCTCCTCCTTATTCCGGCTTCTTTTTCAACGGACGGCGGCGGGCAGCGTTCTTGAGAAAATCGTTGCCGCTGGGGGCTTCGCGGTCTACCCGGAGGTTTCGGCTGGCACCCGCAATGGCCACCGGGCTGCGCACATCGTGCACGGTGCGCAGGCCCTTGGCGTTCCATGTTTTGAGGATACTGTTCCAGTACCACAGGTCGCGCTTGGCCCCGGCCTGCACGGCAGCTTCCTGCACCATGGCATCGTCGTAGCCGTAAACCTCGTACCAGCGTGCAATGGCCTTGCGCCCGCCAAGGGTCAGCTCGCTTTCCGGGATGTTCAGAAGGCCGCTGACATACTGCTCGCGGCTCTGGCGCAGTGCCAGCAGTTTGAGGTGGGCATCGGCCTGCTCACCGGTCTCCACGCCCTCGGTGCGCCACACCTTCAGCTCATGCACTACGGCGGCCATGGTGCTACGGCCGGTGCTGGCAACGTAGGCGGTGCACAGCATCACGGTCTCCGGCGCAAAGCCCTCCTGCATATAAAGGTTGACCAGCTTTTCCATCTCCCTGTGGGTCAGCGGACGGGCAAAGCCGGTCTGTGCGCAGTCGATCAGGCTGGAGATCATGGGGTCGGTGCGGCTGGCCGCAGCGATCTCGGCCCAGGTCATGGGTGCGGGGGCGCTGGGTTCCTCGCCCGGTGCGCCGTTCTCTTCGTACCGCTCCAGCAGGCCAGCGCCTGCCCAGAAGGAGAGGGCGCTCTCGGCGCTGATGCGGCTGCGTAGCTTGAGGTCGGCACAGATCTTGTCCGGGTCGGTGATGCCGGTCGCCAGCACATACAGAGCCACGCGCACATTGTATTCTTCGGCGATGCCCAGTTTGGAAAACACCAGCTGCGGCACTGCAATGGTATCGCCCTTGAGTTCTTTTAAACGATAGATCATGTTTTATTCCTTCGGCTTGTCCGGCTCGGCTTCGGCAGCAGGCGGCTCCCACGGGTCGCTGTCCATCATGCTGGGGCAGTTTTTCCAGCGGTCAGGATCGGCATTGAACGCGTCCTGCAAAAAGGCGGCTGTGGCCTCCCGGCCCTCGTCGGTGAGCGGAAACACCTTCTGCACACGCAGGGCAGGGTCGGTCTTTTCAATGGTCCAGGGGTCCGGCCAGTAGTCCACGGTGAGGATACTTTCCTCTTTTGCGGCACCCTCGCCGCCGTCCGGGTCCGGCACGGTGCGCTTGCCGGGGATCATCCGGTATCGCAGGCCGTATTCGTTGCCGCTGTAGGAATTTTTGCATTTGAAGTAATGCAGCAGGGGAACAAAGATCATGGCAGAGTCCTTTCGTGTTTTGCAGGGAGCGGCTGTAAGCAAAAACGGCAAACCGATATTCCACGGTTTGCCGTTTGTTTTTGGAGCAGGGTACGGGACCCGAACCCGCCGCCTGCTGCTTGGGAAGCAGCCGCTCTACCGGATGAGCTAACCCTGCAAGTTGCTCATTTATTGTAGCAAAGAGGGACGGGATTGTCAAGGGCCGGAGAATGTCAGTTTTTCTGGGCATCGGTCAGGTCCAGCACCGGCGTGAAGGGGTCGAACACAAGGCCGGTGATGCCGTCCGCCACCAGCAGACGCCTGTTCTGGCCCAGCAGCGGCACCACGGCGCAGCCTTCCAGCAGCTGGCGCTCACAATCGGCCAGCAGGGCACAGCGGGTGCTGCCGGTCTGCTGGGCACTCTCGGCCAGACGCTGAGAGTAGATGGGGTCGGACCAGCCGGTCAGGCCGCCGCCCTCGGCCGTGAACTGCTGCAGCATCTGGTATACGCTGCCGCCTTCGGCGCGGATGGGAGCCAGCGCAATGGTGTAGCTGCCCGCTGCAAGGCGTTTGTCGAACTCCTCCTGCGGAACCTCTTCCACCGAGAAGAAAAGGGAGCAGTCCTTCTGCCATGCGCCGTTGATCTGCTCGGCCAGTTCGGTCAGGCCGGCTTCCTTCGGCAGCAGGATGGTCACGCCGGAAAAATCCGAGCTGGCCATGCCCTGCCGTGCATTCAGGTACAATGTACGGGGGTCGGTGATGGTGGGCAGCGGGTTCCTGGCAGACTTGCGGTAATCGATGCCGTCCACGGAAAGGCCGGTGGGCACAAGACCCTCGGCAGCGGTGTACAGACCGGAAGAGGGTACATCCACATTCTCCCGGGCGATGCCGGCAAGCGCCTGCCGCAGTTCCTGATCGGAAAACACAGAACCTTCGGCGCTGTTGAACAGCAGTGCCCAGGTGGTGTCGGAGTAAGCCACCGACTGCAGCGAGGTATCCTCGCCGGTGTCGTCCAGCGCGGCGGAGCATTTTTCGTCTGCAATGAGCTGGGCGGCGCTCTTGCCGGTGCTGCCGGTGTTCTGCACCAGACGCAGACTGCCGATCATGGGGGAGGAGACATCCCGGCGCAGGAACAGGCCGCTGGCCGTCCAGTTGTAAAGATAGAAGCTGCCGCTGGAAAGGGTGGTCTTGGCGGTCAGGCCGTAGGTGCCGCGGGTGCTCTCAAAAAATGCTTCATCGCAGGGCATGGCACCGGGCAGGGTGAGCTTGGCAAGGAAGTTGTCGTCCTTTTCACTCAGGCGGAACACCAGCGTCAGCGGGCCGGCGGCCGAAACGCCCAGCGTGCTGGCATCGGCTGTGCCAGCCAGCACGGCAGCACTGTTCTCAAGGGCGGCAAACTCCACGGCATAAGGGGAATTTGTCTGCGGCTGGAATATGCGCCGGAATGCAAACACAAAGTCCTCGGCAGTGATGGTGTGATCCGTGGAAGCGCCCTTGACGGCCTTGTAGGTCAGGCCGTCCTTGATCTGGAAGGTGTAGGTCTTGCCATCGGAGGAAATCGTCCAGCTCTCGGACAGATCGGGCACGATCTCGCCATCCGCTTTTTTGCGGACAAGCCCGCTGTAAAGGTTCTCGCAGGCGATCACGTCCGGGGCAGCAGAAGCCACCTGCGGGTCGAGGTTTGCGGGAATGGTATCCACGAACCATGTAAAGCTTGGCGCACTGGAACTGCTGCCGCAGCCGGTGAGCGCAAGCAGGAACGCAGCAGCAAGCACTGCTGCGGTAATACGGAAGAACTGTTTCAAGGGGATGACCTCATTCTATGGTATTTGCGGAAAAAAGGCTTCTTGTATACAAAAAGTACTCTGCTTCGACAAGTGTAGCAGAAACAGCGGCAAAATACAATTGCAGAATTGTGAATTTACCTTGCTTTTTGGGGCAAAAAGGGCGTTTTTCCGTTGCCAATTGCGGCTAAATGGACTATAATGGTACAGCGAAACATCTCTGCACCCGTTTTGAGGTGCGTTCTGAATACGATATTATGGAGGAGGAACTGTTTTTATGCAGAAGGATCAGCAGAAACTGATGGAACTCATCAAAGGCAAAAAAGTGGCCTTTATTGGTGCCGGTGTCAGCCACAAGACCCTGATCAAGGAGTTTGTGGAGCTGGGTGCCCATGTGACCCTGTGCGACCAGAAAAAGAGCGTGGAGGACTTTGGCGATTACGCTGCCACCATCAAGGAGCTGGGCATCGACCTGAGCCTGGGCGAAAACTATCTGGATGGCTTCAAGGGTCAGGATATCATCATGCGCACCCCGGGCTTTGTGGGCTACTTTGAAAAGCCCCTGCAGGATGCCATGGCCGCAGGCACCATGGTCACCAGTGAGGTGGAGTTGTTCTTCGACTTCTGCCCCTGCGAGATCGTAGCCGTGACCGGCTCCGACGGCAAGACCACCACCACCACCCTGATCTCCAAGTTCTACGAGGCCGCAGGCCGCAAGGTGCATCTGGGCGGCAACATCGGCGCAGCTCTGCTGCCCATGCTGCCCGAGGTGGCTCCCGAGGATGTGGCTGTGGTGGAGCTTTCCAGCTTCCAGCTCATCAGCATGCATTCCAGCCCCAACATTGCCGTGGTGACCAATGTTACCCCCAACCATCTGGACCACCACAAGGACATGCAGGAGTACATTGATGCCAAGCGCAACATCCTGCTGTACCAGAAGCAGCCCTGCCGCGCTGTGCTGGGCTATGAGAACGAGATCAGCCGTTCCATGCAGTCCGACTGCAAGGGCAAGCAGGTGTGGTTCACCCGCCTGCACGATACCGACAACGGTGCCTTCCTGCGCAAGGAGGACAACATGCTCTGCATGGCCGAGGATGGCGTTGTGACCCCCTTCCTGGCCCAGAAGGACGTGAAGCTGCGCGGCCTGCACAACATTGAAAACCTGCTGGCTGCTGCCGCTGCCGTGTGGGGCGAGGTGCCCGTGGAAGCCATCCAGAAGGTGGGCAGCACCTTTACCGGTGTGGAGCACCGCATTGAGCCGGTGCGCACGCTGGACGGCGTGCTGTACTACAACGACTCCATCGGCACCAGCCCGACGCGCACCATTGCCGGTCTGCGCAGCTTTAACCAGAAGGTCATTCTGATCGCTGGCGGCTACGACAAGCACATTCCCTATGAGCCGCTGGCACCGGAAGTGGTGGCCCACGTGAAGAACCTTGTGCTGATGGGTGCCACCGGCCCCCGCATCGAAAAGGCTGTGCGCGAGGACCCGAACTTCAACGAAGCAGAGCTGCCCATCCAGCACGCCGACAACATGCAGCACGCTGTGGAGCTGGCCCGTGCCTGCGCAAAGCCCGGTGACATCATCATCCTGTCCCCGGCCAGCGCATCGTTTGACCTGTACCCCAACTTTGAGGTGCGCGGCCGCGAGTTCAAGAAGATCGTCAACGAGCTGAAGTGATCGCGCAGGTCAGCACAAAAGCCCACCGCGCCCGCTTTTTAAATGCCTGCCGGGGGAAATGGGTGCTGGGAGCGACCCTGCCGCTGGATCTTGCCCTTTTTAGCAAAAGCCAGCCGTGGCGATTCTATGCAGGGCCTACACTGGCGCTGGAACTCAGCGGCAGCACCGCATGGGCAGCAGGGCACGCAAACCCGGAAGAGCTGGCCAGCTTTCTGGCTTTCTGCGGGGGTGAGAGCATCATTTTAGACGAAAACGAATGCCCACCGCCTGCCGGGTGGTGCAAAGCTGAAACGCTGACCGTATTCGGCCTTGCACCCGGCAAGGCTCTGCCGCTGCCCGCTGTAGACGAGACGCTCTGGGCCGGACTGACCCTTGACAGAGAACCCTCTGCCATGGATGTGGCACGGGCGCTCTACCCGGCGGATACGGCAAAGCAGGAGGACTTTTACTCCGAACTTTGCACAAAGCGCACCCGCGGCAAAGCCCTTGTGTGGGCGCTGCGGCAGGGAAGTGAAACGATCTGCACGGTAGGGGCCTATGCCCTTGCGAACAGGCAGGCCTACATGGCCTGCGGGCAGACAGCCCAGCCTTTGCGGGGCAAGGGCATCGGCGGGCGGCTCATTGTGCAGATGGCGAACGAGCTTGCCGCCAAAGGGGAGCACCCGGTGTTTCTCTGCAGCCCGGAGCGGGTGCACTTTTATACCCGGCTTGGCTTTGAAAAGCTGGGGGAATATGCAAGATATGAACAAACTCCTTCAGTCAAAACCTGACGGTTTTGCCAGCTCCCTCAATGAGGGAGCCTTTGGCAGGACGGAAAAGCTTTCTGCATAAGTGAAACGTTCTGGTTTCGTCAGGAGCTCCCTCCCTGAGGGAGCTGGCGCACAAAGTGCGGCTGAAGGAGTCATTCCGACAGAAAGCCTGCGCTCTATAAAATCTATAAAATTAAGGAACCGTTATAATGTCAATGTTGAACCACTTTTTCAATTACAAACCCGAAGTTCTGGCGCTGGACGAAAAGGCTATGGAGCTGTGCCAGCCCTACTTCCGCCATATGGAGGAGATCCGCGATTTTAACCAGCTCAAAATGCTGAAAGCCTTTGCGGATACCCAGATGTCCTCCACCGATATGCTGGGCACCACCGGCTACGGCCTGTGGGATACCGGCCGCGCAAAGCTGGAGCAGATCTTTGCCGAGGTGATGGGCGCAGAGGATGCTCTCGTGCGCAGTCAGTTCCAGAGCGGCACCCACACGCTGGCTGTGGCGCTGTTCGGCCTGCTGCGGGCAGGGGATATCCTGCTGGCTGCCACCGGCCGCCCCTACGATACGCTGGAAGGCGTGATCGGTCTGGACGGCAAGGGCAGGGGCACCGGCACCCTGATGGATTACGGCATCCGGTACGATGAAGCTCCGCTGAAAGCCGACTTCACCCCGAATTATGACCTGATCGCCCAAAAGGCCCCCGGTGCAAAGGTGTGCCACATCCAGCGCAGCCGCGGCTATCTGCAGCGCAATGCCTTTGATCTGGAAACGATCCGAAAAATTGCGGATACCGCCCGCGCCGCAAACCCGGACATCATTATTTTTGTGGATAACTGCTACGGCGAGTTCACCCAGACGCAGGAACCCTGTCAGATGGGCGCAGACCTTGTGGTGGGCAGCCTGATCAAGAACCCCGGCGGCGGCATCGCTCCCACCGGCGGCTACATTGCGGGCCGCAAAGACCTTGTGGAGCTGTGCGCTTACCGCCTGAATGCGCCCGGTCTCGGCAAGGATCTGGGCTGCACGCTGGAAACGCCCCGTGATATGTATCTGGGCTTCTACTATGCGCCCGGCGTGGTGTGCGAGGCCATCAAGACCGCCATTTACGCCCAGTGTATGCTGGAGCTGCTGGGCAAGAATCCAGTGCCGCGCTACTGCGACGACCATAACGACATCGTCACCTGCTTTGATGCAGGCACTGCGGATGCGCTCATCGGCTTCTGTCAGGGCATTCAGGCTGCAAGCCCCGTGGACAGCTATGCCGCCCCGGAACCTTCTCCGGAGCCGGGCTATACCGACGAGGTGGTCATGGCAAGCGGCAGCTTTACACAGGGCAGCACCATCGAGCTTTCCTGCGACGGCCCGCTGCGTGAGCCGTATACCTGCTACCTGCAGGGCGGTCTGAACTTTGCTGCCAGCCGTGCAGGCGTGCTGCTGGCCATCCAGAAGGCTTATTTTAAGGACTAAAAAGAGGAGAGTACATGCCTGTTCTAAGTGACCGTGTGGGGCTGAAGCACAATGTTCCGCAGGGCACCTATTTTATGATGATCGATTTTTCCGATTTTCTGGCGCTGCCCCAGTTCAAGGGCTGGACCGATCTGCAGTTCTGTGAGTGAATGATCCGGGAAGTGGGCGTGGCCGCTGTGCCTGGCTCCAGCTTCTTCCGGGAGCCGGTGAACCACCTGATCCGGATGCACTTTGCCCGCGGCACCGATGTGCTGGACGAAGCCGTCCGCCGGCTGGAAAAGCTGCAGGCTTTCCTGAAATAAAAGCAAAACAAAAAACAACAACGCCGCAGGAAGTTTCCTGCGGCGTTGTCTCTTTCCCGATACTCTATACACGATTCATCACACGGCGTGGCGCTGCACGGTGGGCATTGGCTCCACAAGAGCGGGATGCATCCCCTCGCGGTAGTCCAGGTCGCCCTGATCCATACCGCGCAGCAAGACCTCGGCGGTGGCAATGTTGGTGGCAATGGGTACGCTGTGCATATCGCACAGGCGGAGCAGATTCTGCTCGGTGATGCTGGCGGCATCCGCTTTCAGCGGGTCACGGAAGAACAACACCAGATCCACTTCGTTGCACGCAATGCGGGAAGTGATCTGCTGCACACCGCCCAAGCGCCCGGAGAGATAACAGTGCACGGGCAGGCCGGTAGTCTGCGCCAGCATCCGTCCGGTGGTACCGGTAGCAATGACTGTGTTTTTGGACAAAATGGCGCTGTAAGCAGTGCAGAACTGCAGTGCAAGTTCTTTGCGGGAATCGTGTGCAAGAATGGCAATCGTCATAGTACTCTCTCCTTTGCTGTCAGTATAGTACTGTATACGGCGAACAATTCATAGACGGAAAATGAAACACCGTGAAATCGTTATCAAAATTTCCAATATAGTTTTACCGCAACAAAACCGTGCTTGTCAAGAGTTTTTTATACTTTTTACCAGATAAAATAGAGAAAGTGAGATTATTGCTTTGTATGAATTGGAGAAAACTGGGATACAATCATCTATATCAGTGAGCGAATAGGAAAGGCAGATTGAAAACATAATTCAGCTTTTTGTCTTTATTGAAAGAACATTCCACGGGAATAAAACAAAAATACAGGCTGGCGCAAATCGCACCAGCCTGTTTCGGAAAAAGCTTTTCAGTTTCGTTTCTAAATTATGAATATTATGGAGAAAACGCTCACTCCCGATTTCCGAACTGGAAAGATGGGCTTAGCGGGCTTTAGCGGATCTGACCATTGCCGTGGATGATATACTTGTAGCTGCACAGCTCGGCCAGTCCCATGGGGCCACGGGCGTGGAGTTTCTGGGTGGAAATGCCCATTTCGCACCCAAGACCGAATTCACCGCCATCCGTAAAGCGGGTGGAACAGTTCACATACACGGCGGCGCTGTCCACTGCGGCAGTGAACAGGTCGGCATGGGCCTGTGTCTGGGTCAGGATGGCTTCGCTGTGGCCGGTGGAGTGCTCAGCAATATGCCCGATGGCCTCCTCCACGCTGTCCACGACCTTGACCGCGAGGATGTAGTCCAGAAATTCGGTGTCAAAGTCCTTTTCTCCGGCAGGGGTGCCGGAGATGATGGCGGCTGCGCGCTTATCCAGCCGCAGCTCCACCGGGTGCAGGCCCTTTGCCGCGCGGTTCGGGCCAAGGCGCTGGGCCAGACGGGGAAGAAACTCCCCGGCAATGGCAGAGTGCACAAGGCACACCTCCTCGGCGTTGCACACGCTGGGGCGGCTGGCTTTTGCGTTCTCGATGATGTCCAGAGCTTTGTCCAGATCGGCGGTGTCGTCTACGTACACATGGCAGATGCCGGTGCCGGTCTGGATGCAGGGGACCTTGGCGTTCTGAACGCAGGCACGGATCAGCCCGGCACCGCCGCGCGGGATCAGCAGATCCACATAGCCTACAGCGGTCATCAGAGCGTTGGCAGAAGCGTGTGTGGTGTCCTCGATCAGGCAGACCGAAGTCTCGGGCAGACCGGCCTTTTTCAGGCCCTGCCGCAGAACGGTGACGATGGCGTTGGCACTGCGCCAGGCCTCCTTGCCGCAGCGCAGGATGCAGGCGTTGCCGCTTTTGATGGCAAGGGCAGCGGCATCGCTGGTCACATTGGGGCGGCTCTCGTAGATAATGGCGATCACGCCCATGGGCACAGCCGTCTTTTCAATGACAAGCCCGTTGGGGCGCTCCACCCGGTTCAGCACCCGGCCCACCGGGTCGGGCAGAGCGGCAACCTCGCGGATGCCCTGCGCCATGGCTTCAATGCGCGGTGCGGTCAGGGCCAGACGGTCCAGCATCACATCGCTGATGTGCCCTTTGGCAGCAGCCATGTCCTCAGCGTTGGCGGCAAGGATGGCCGCCTGATCGTCTGCGCTGCACAGCGCATCCACCATGCCCAGCAGGGCCGCGTTGCGGGCGGTGTTATCGGCCAGCGCAAGGGCACTTTTGGCGCTGCGGGCGGCTTCCAGAATTTCCTGTGTGGTCATGTGTTCAGTCCTCCTTGCGGGCCGCAAAGCGGGTGCCTGCGGGCTTGCCTGCGGCAATGTCGTACAAAAGCTCCGGGTGTGCGCCGTTGGCAATGACCATGTCGGCACCGCTGCCCGTTACCATGCGGGCGGCGCGCAGCTTGGTGGCCATGCCGCCGGTGCCAAGGGCCGAACCGGCACCATCGGCCAGAGCCATCACCTCGGGGGTGATCTCCTCCACCAGAGGGATGAGTTTTGCATCCGTGTGGGTGTGGGGATTGGCGGTGTACAGGCCGTCAATGTCACTCAGAAGCACCAACAGGTCAGCCTTGGCGCAGCAGGCCACGATGGCCGCCAGCGTGTCGTTGTCGCCAATGGAGGTGATCTCATCGGTGGCAACGGTGTCGTTTTCGTTGATGATGGGCAGGGCACCCAGCTCCAGCAGGCGGGACAGAGTGTTCTGAAAGTTCACGCGGCGTTCGGTGTGCTCCACGTCCACGCCGGTGAGCAAGATCTGCGCCACGGTGTGATTGTAGGCGTTGAACAGCCGGTCGTAGGTGTACATCAGCTCACACTGGCCCACAGCGGCGCAGGCCTGCTTGGTGGTGGTGTCCTTTGGGCGGGTTGGCAGTGAGAGCTTGCCCACGCCCATGCCAATGGCACCGGAGGACACCAGAATGACCTCATGGCCCTCGTTTTTCAGGTCGCTGAGCACCTTGACCAGCTGTTCCGTGTGGCGGATGTTCAGCCGTCCGGTGGCGTATGCCAGAGTAGAAGTGCCTACTTTTACAACGATGCGCATGATATCCTTAACCCTTTCCCATTTCCTTTGTCTTATTGTACGAGGCAATCACGGCATCCATCACCGCACCGCGCAGGCCGTGCTCTTCCAGCACGCGCACGCCCTGAATGGTGCTGCCGCCGGGGCTGCATACAGCATCCTTGAGTTCGCCGGGATGCTTTCCGCTTTCCAGCACCAGCTTTGCGCTGCCCAGAACCATCTGCGCGGCATATTCCTGCGCTTTGGCGCGGGGCAGGCCGCAGGCCACGCCGCCGTCGGCCAGAGCCTCAATAAACTGGTACACCCATGCCGGGCCGCAGCCGGAAACGCAGCTGGCGGCATCGATCAGACTTTCCGGCACGGCATCCAGACGGCCCGCAGGAGCCATGATCTTGAGGAAGGCTTCTTCTTCCTCAGCGGTGACATTACTGGAACAGTACTGGATCATACCCTCACCCACCGAAGCCGGGGTGTTGGGCATGATGCGGATCACAGGAAAGTCCTCACCGGCCAGCTCCTGAATACGGGCAATCGAAAGGCCCGCTGCCATGCTGCACAGCACAAAACGGCTGGGGCGCTCGTCAAAGGTGAACTTGAGCGGCTGGAGCAGAGCTTCCATCATCTGGGGCTTTACCGCCAGAAAGATCAGGCCGCAGTCACCGGCCACCTCAGCATTGGTGGCTGTTTTGCAGCCCAGTTCTTTGGCCAGTGCCTGTGCCTTGGCCGCAGTGCGGTTTGCCAGAAAAACCTTCTTAGGGTCAACAGCTTTGCAAACGGCACGGGCGATGGCTCCACCCATGTTGCCGCAGCCCAGAAAACCAATGGTATCCATCATAGTTTGTACCCTCCCTCAAAACGGCACTTCAATCACAGCCGTCTGCTCCCATTCTAAGCGTAGAGGAATATAAAATCAAGGGCCTTTTCCGCTTTTTTGCCGGAAGAAGCCGCTTTTGCAGGCATTGTGCACCGCCGGAAGGGGTTTGGGGCTGAGAAACGGCTTTTGAAGCGAGAAACTGCCGGAGTGAAAACGCAGGAAGTCATTCATTGTTTACAAAATGGACGGAATCAATGCTTGCAATCGGAACGACTTTTGCGGTATTATAATGTACGAAGCTGCCAATCGCCGTACGCAGCGGGAAAAATTTCTACGGTCGGGAAAGGAAGGTTTTTGTGTCACAAACAACGAAGCGGGCACTGGAAGCATCGCTGAAAAAGCTGCTGCTGGAAAAGCCCCTCAATAAGATCACGATCAACGATATCACCGAGGACTGCGGCGTGAACCGCATGACCTTCTACTACCACTTTAAGGATATTTACGATCTGGTGGATTGGATCCTGATGGAAGATGCGGCCAAGACGATGGAAGGCCGCCAGAGCTTTGATACATGGACCGAAGCATTTCTGGACATCCTGCACCAGATCCGGGATAACAAAGCACTGGTACTGAACGTATACCGCTCTGTGGGTCGTGAACAGGTGGAGCAGTATCTGTACAAGCTTCTGGACCCTATGCTGAAGGAATTTGCGGATCGCGAATGCCGCGACATCACCGTGCAGGACGATGACAAGCAGTTTGTGGTGGATTTTTACAAATATGCGCTGGTGGGCGTGGTGCTGGAATGGATCCGCCGGGATATGAAAACGGATCCTGCTGTGATGGTAGAACGTACGGGACGGATGCTGCAGGGCGATCTGCGCCGCGCGTTATGCCGCCTTGCCAGCAATAAGATCCATCTGGAACAGGACGGTTGAACCGGAAGAGCGACAAAATTTTATCATAATCCGCGCCGTGATGGGTTTTCTATCACGGCGCTTTTTCTGTTTATGGCAACTTGTGGGATAAAATGGTAGAGTAATGGCATAGAAATAGAAAAAGAGATCTCCGAAAAATACCGTTTGGAGGAAAAGGATAATGAATACTTCTGTTGAGAGCCTGACTCATAAAATGCAGCGTGCTGCCGTTGGTAAAATGGTGGACGTGGTGCTTTCTCATGCCGATAAAGACCGTCAGAAAACCGTGGGACAACTGGTGGATGTCGCAAAGCAGTTCTATGGCAGTTCGTTCAGCGCTGAAGCCTACGAACACGCCAGACAGACCCTGACCGACCCCGACAGCAAGTGGTCCAAGCTCATCAACTGTGTGCTGGATCAGACCGACCCCAATGTGGCCCGCACCATGGCGCTGAATCTGGGCTACGAGGCTTTCTTCCGCGGCACCAAGACCATCCGCGAGAACCGTGTGAAGTACCAGTGCAACATCCCCTGGCTGATCCTGTTCGACCCCACTTCCGCCTGCAATATGCACTGCGTGGGCTGCTGGGCAGGCGAGTATGGCCACAAGAACAACCTCAGCTTTGAGGATATGGACAAGATCGTTACCGAGGGCAAGGAGCTGGGCGTGTACCTGTACATGCTGACCGGCGGCGAGCCGCTGGTGCGTAAGGCTGATATCCTCAAGCTGGCCGAGAAGCACAATGATGTGCAGTTTGCCATCTACACCAACTCCACCCTCATCGATGAGCCCTTCTGCAAAGAGGTGGTGCGTCTGGGCAACATTGCCTTCATGCTGTCCATCGAGGGCACCCCGGAGACCAACGATGCCCGCCGCGGTGAGGGGCACTATGCCGCTGTTATGCATGCTATGGATCTGCTCAAGGAGCACGGCATCGTGTTCGGCACGTCCATCTGCTACACCCGCGATAATATCGAAGCTGTTACCAACGATGAGTTCATGCGTTTCCTGTGTGAGAAGGGCGCACACTTCGGCTTCTACTTCCACTACATGCCCGTGGGCAACGAGGCAGCACCGGAACTGATGCCTACCCCGGAGCAGCGCAAATATATGATCGACCGCATCCGCTATCTGCGCTCGGAAGAGTGCGATATCCCGTTCTACCCGATGGATTTCCAGAACGACGGTGAGTTTGTGGGCGGCTGTATTGCCGGCGGACGCAACTACTTCCACATCAACTCTGCCGGTGACGCAGAGCCCTGCGTGTTCATCCACTACTCCAATGCCAATATCCACGACCAGAGCATTCTGGAAATTCTGCACAGCCCGCTGTTCATGGCTTATCACAACGGCCAGCCCTTCAACAAGAACCATCTGCGTCCCTGCCCGATGCTGGAAAACCCCGAACTGCTGCAGAAGATGGTGCACGAGACCGGTGCCCACAGCACCGACCTGCAGTCGCCGGAGAGCGTGGAGCACCTGTGCGAGAAGTGCAAGAACTATGCAGCCAACTGGCAGCCCACGGCGGACGAGATCTGGTCCCACACCAAGATCCGCGAGAGCCGCTACGAGAACTACAAGGACTGGAAGCCCTCGCAGCCCATTGAAAAGTAACGAAGGCAGACGTCATAATGCAAACAAAGCCCAGGCGTTCCATTGAAGTGCGCTCCGTCAAGTAGACAGAGAAATAATATCAGTTTTTGTTCGCCGTTTCCACAAGGAGACGGCGAATTTTTTGTGCAAAAGTGATTGTTCTTTCCTGACATGAAAATACCCCCCAGAGTACGCAGAGTTTTTGCTTTACTCTGTCTACTCTAGGGGGAGCATATCACACTCAGAGAGGGTCTTGCTGTTTCATGAAAGAGTGGTTTTGAAAATTACCAGAACCAGTAGCGCTTTTTCAGCACAACATATGCAATGCCGATCAGAACCACTACAACACCACCGGCAATGAAGAAGGTCCAGTTGATATTGGCAAATTTCAGGTTCTGGTTGGTCAGCAGATAACGGCCTGCAGTATCGGCAGTAATGATGCCGTCGGTGTAGCTGTTCAGGTACTGCCACTTGTTGGAGACGGCGTTGTACAGATACAGGCGGGTATAGGTGCTCACATCCAGATCGATGCGCACCGAGCAGGGAAGAGCCTTGCCCTTGTCCAGCTCGAACTCGATGCCCTGATCGGACTCAGTCAGGATGAGCATGGTGTCCAGCTCACTGGTGGTGCTCTTGACACCGCTGCCTGCAATCTGCATGGTGTAGCCATCGCCCACCACGCACAGGGTCTTGCCGGTGGTGCGCAGCGCATTGAGGATATCACCGGTCACGGTAGGCACCTCGGCCTGTGTGAAAACGATCTCGTTGTCCTCACTGTCCTGAATGGCCTGCACAACGGGATCGATCTCGATGGGAGTATCGTTATCCGGTTCGGTGGAGCTGCTGTCCGAAGAATTATCGGAAGAAGATGCAGCCGAACGGTTGACGATGACCGTGACCATGGCGGATGCAGTGCCATTGGAAACGGTAATGGAAGTAGCGCCGGTGCCCACAGCCGTGATCACGCCGCTGGGGCTGACCGTGGCAATGTTGCTGTTGGCGGACTTATAGGTGAACTTCTGGGAAGCGGAAGAAGGCTTGACACTGGCGGTCAGGGTGCGGGTGGCACCGGGCTTGAGCACAACGTAGGAAGGATTCACCGTGACGACCTGACCGCTGTTGGAAGAACCAGCGCTGGTGGTGCCGGTGCCGGAGTTGGGAATACTCATGACCGTGACATTGGTGGTAGCAGTCACCGAACCGCAGGTAGCGGTAATGGTGGCGGTGCCGGGGGCAATGCCGGTAACACGGCCGAAATTGTTCACCGTGGCGACCTTCTCATTGGAAGAGGTCAGGGTGACGGTGGCATAGTTGGAAGCCGAAGTAGGCCGCACCTGCAGCTGTGCCGAGACCGAGTTGCCAACATAGATGGTGTTGGAGGAAAGGGAAAGGTCCATCTCGGTAACGATCATGGAAGAATCCATGGAGACAACGATGGTATAGGCACAGATCTGGTTGCCTGCGGCAGCGGTGATGCGGGTGGTGCCTACGCCCACAGCCTGCACGACACCGGAGTTGCTCACGGTCAGGATGGAAGTATCGTCCGAGATAAAGACAACCGAGTCGGTAGAGTTGCGCGGACGCACCACAGGAGACAGCTGCTGAGAGGAACCCAGCAGCATGTTGGCGGTATAGCTGCCGGCCTCAATGCTTTCGGCAGGCACGTCCTGATCCCACGGCATGGCAACGCCGCTCAGGGCAAGGCCGGAGACAGGGCTTGCTGCGGCCGCAGACACAGCTGTGCCGCAGGCCAGCAGGCAGAGCGCTGCCGCACAGACGGCCAGTTTTTTTGCGGTTGATTTCATAGTAAGTGTACCTCTTTGGGTGATATAACGGCGGCTGGCAGTCAGCACAGCTCCGGTTTAGCGGAACAGAACGCCCAGGGCTTCCATTGCGTACTCGAAATAGGTGACCTGATCGTACTCCACACGGGCAGTAACGCTCATGCCGTTGGAAAGATCCACCTTGTCGCCGCTGCGGCTCACCACATAAGTGGCATCGGGCTTAATGGTCATCTTATAGTAGGAAGCGTTGGAGCTGGCCGTCACGTCACTGTCAATGGCCGTTACAGTGCCGGTCAGGGTGCCATAGGAATACTCCGAAAGGCCGGTAATGGCGATCTTGCAGGGGTCACCCACATGAAGCAGCGGGCGGTCATTCACGGTGACCATGGCAACGATCTCCAGATCGTCGTTCTCGCTGGCAACAGTGGCCAGCGGGGAGCCTGCGCTCAGCACCATGCCCTCTTTGTAAGGAGTATCCATGTGGATCACACCGGAGGTGGGGGCATAGATGTAGTAATCGTTGGCACCGGTGTTCAAGGCATCGAGCTGAGCCTGAATGTTGTCCACGTTGCTCTGTGCGCTGGTAATGCTCTGGGAGATGGACTGCATGGTGGAGTAGTACAGAGCTTCTACTTCGCTCTGGCTCTGCTCCATCATGGTCTTGATCTGAGCATCGGAGTAACCGGCAGCCTGATAGGCCGTGGCATCAAAGGTCTTCTGAGAGACCTGGCTCTTGTAGGTCTCGTACTGATAGTAGTAGGGCTGATCTTCGGGGTTTGTCTCGCTGAAGTAGTTGGTATCATCCTGCACGCACTGCAGCAGCTTGTTGTACTGGTCCAGCTGGGTCTGGTAGATCTTGAGCTGGCTTTCCAGGTTATCCTGCTGCATGTCGATATCCGTGCTCTTGATGTGGGCCACGAGGTCGCCCTCGTTCACATAACTGCCCTCCGAAATATACATCTCGGTAATGGAGCCGGAATAACTGGACATGATATAGGTTTTATTGCTGGCCTGCACGGTGCCTGCGTTCTGGCTGACATAAATGCGGTTGGTATGGGTGCTCCACACCACCAGAAACAGCATGAAGATGCCCACCAGAATGACAAAAGCGTAGCCATAAGGCGGCAGCTTTTTTTCCATCATGATGCGGCGGTCCTGCAGATCCGAAAGGTTCTGAACTTTAATCGTCATAATTACTTGGTCTCCATAAAGACATCGACCACGGCATCATCCTCGTCCTGATTGACATAGATGGTATAGGAGGTGCCGGTCAGTTTCTGCTCATTCTCAAAAGCGTGGACCTGCAGCTTGTAGGAAGCCAGCTGGCTTTCGGGCATGGGGCCGGTGTAGTGGGCATACAGGCAGTTCTTCACGCGCAGAATGGCATCCATATGGTAGTCCTGCTCCATCTGGCCGATGAACTGGGTAGCCTGCTGCATCATGTACAGGTGCATCTGACGGTCCTCACCAACCACCATGGCCTGCACGATGGGGCCAATGGGCTGTGCGTTGTTGCTCTTGATAAAGTTGTGCATCTGGGTCAGCACCACGGGCAGGCTGGCCATCTCTTCCGGATGGATCTCACGGGAGAGCACATTGGTGAGCTTCAGGGTCTTGTTCTCGGCTACTTTGATCTCTTTCATGTTGAATACCTCGGTTCCTTTTCAGATTTACCTCAGAAGAGGCAGTAATAGGCAATCGAGAAAGGGGAGAAAACCGCTGCAGAGAGTAGCTTCCTCTCCGCTCCCGATCGCCTACTACTTATAAAAGTAATAGGGATCTTGCGAATAAAATGTGCCCGGAGGCGTTTTGCCTCCGGGCACACCATAGTGAGGCATAGTCACCTGAGCAGGCAGGGCCTGTTCAGGATAACACCATCTACTTCTACTAAACAGAAAGTCTTTCTAGCTCTTTTTTATCTGACACAGCAAAACTATGTCAAACCAAGCTATCCATCAAGAATTACTCCCTTTCATATGTAACCGGGTATGCACCCGGCTGCAACACATCAATAGGTGATCGACTCACCGTCGTCATCCTCTTCCACCACGGCCTGCATGACAGACTGCTTGGGCTCTGCCTTTTTGTTGCGGTAGATACCCTGCTGCATGTTCCACAGCTCGTAGTACTTGCCTTCCTTGGCAAGCAGCTCCTCATGGGTGCCGCGTTCCACGATCTTGCCGTGATCCATCACAAGGATCAGATCACAGTCACGAACGGTGGACAGGCGGTGCGCCACGATCAGCATGGAACGATCTGCAAGCTGATCGTAGATCATGTTGAAGATCAGATTTTCCGTAGCAAAGTCCAGATTACTGGTGGATTCATCCAGAATGTAGAGGTTGGAATCTTTCAGGAAAGCGCGTGCCAGCGCAATGCGCTGCTTTTCACCGCCGGACAGGCCGTTGCCTGCTTCTTCCAGATAAGTGTTATACTGCAGGGGCAGATGACGGATAAAGTCGTGAGCATCTGCCTTCTTGGCAGCTTCCTTAACTTCGTCCATCGTAGCGTCCATACGGGAAACGCGGATGTTATCATAAATGGTCTTGCTGAACAGCTCAACGTTCTGCGGCACATAAGAAATTGCGCGGCGGACAGAGTCATTGGTGTATTCAGCCAGATTCACACCGTTCAGGTCAATCTCGCCATCTTCCGGCTCATAATACTTGAGCAGAAGCTTGGTGATCGTGGATTTGCCGCTGCCGCTGCTGCCCACCAGCGCGACCTTTTTACCGGCCGGAATGGTAAAGCTGATGTGATCCAGTGCAGGGGCACGGTTGCCATAACGGAAAGTGACATCCTTGAACTCGATATCGCCCTCCACCTTGTCCAGATCGGTGCGGTCTTCATCGCCGACCGTCTCGGAGGGATAATCCATAATCTCGCCCAGACGCTTCATGGAAATGCTGGCCTCCTGAATCTGCATCTGCAGACCGATCAGGTTGCTCAGCGGGGAAGTAAAGTAAGAGGACAGTGTGCTGAAGGCCATGAATCCGCCCAGTGTCATCTCACCCTTCAGAACCTGACTGATACCCACATAGGTGGTCAGCATGCTGAAACCGGTGGAAATGAAGGAGGAAATCAGGCCCTGCGTGGTGCTGATCTTGCTGGAGCGCAGGCTGATCTTCAGGCTCTTGATGTACTCACGCTCGAGGTTCTCCATTTCGGTATCCTCGTTGGCGTTGCACTTGACCGTCTCAATGCCGCGCAGGCTTTCGATCATCTGGCTGTTCAGTGCAGCGGACTGCACCATGGTCTCTTCGTTGATCTTTTTGTAAGGCTGCTTGTAAATCAGCACCAGCAGAATGCTGACCAGAGCCATGAACAGCGAGATCGAGAAGAGCATCGCATTCATGCGGAACAGGATGATACCGGTGATAATGGCCATCGAGATATCCATGATCAGACTCAGCGCAATGCTGGTGAAGATGGATTTGATGGTGTTTGCATCCGAATAACGGGTGGTGATATCACCAGTCTTGCGGGTGGCAAAGAACTTCATGGGCAGATGGAAGATATGCCCGAAGTAACCCAGCATCAGCGGAATATCAATCTTGATGGATAGGTGGATCAGAACCCACTGCCGGACAAAGCCCACCAGCGTATTGGTGATGCTGACCATGCTGAACACAAGGATCAGTGTGACCAGCAGATTGTCCAAGCCATATGGCAAGACCTCGTCCATCAGGATCTTGTTGAACATGGAGGAGGCGATGCCCAGGATCGTAACGATCAGAGAACTCAGGATCGCATAGGCAAAGAGTTTTTTCTGGGGCAGCAACAGGTCGATGTAACGCTTGAACATGCCGCCCTTTTCGATCTTACCGCCCTTGAACTCCGAGGTGGGGTTCATCAGCAGCAGAACACCGGTAAAGTTCTTGTAGAACTCATCCAGAGAGATCTTTTTCAGCTCACTGCCGGGGTCGCCGATCACGACATAATCCTTGCACTTGTGTTTTTTGCCGTTCTTCTCATCTTCCTTGGCGGCTTCGGCTTCTTTCAGCATGTGCCGACGACGCTCACCGTCATCTTTGATGGTGGTCTTTTTAAAGACGACCACAAAGTGGGCCAGACCCTGATCGGTGATGACCTGCGCAATGCAGGGCAGCGAGAAATCGCTGAGGAAATTTTCACGGTCTACGCGAACCGCTGCAGTGGTGAAACCCAACTCATTAGCGGCTTTCTGCAAACCAACAAGGTTCGTGCCTTTCAGGTCGGTACCCATCATATCGCGCAGGCGGGTGATGGTAACTTCCTTTTTGTAATGGAGGCACACCATTGCGAGGCAGGCAGCCGCACAGTCAGTGGTGTCATGCTGCCGGACATAGGTATAACGCATAGATGCTTCCTTTGATCATATACAAATTTATTCAAACAGCGGCAGGCGTTTTGAAGAAGCGGCTTGCCGCAGATCTGACAACGTGAAAAGAGCCGGAGCCTGAAACAGCAGCACAGAGGCCGGTGCTTTGTCCTGTCCTGCGGAGAACCATGACAAAACACCGGTCGGCTGCTATCAAAAGAAGGGAGCACCTACCCTTTGATCTGTGTGCCGGACTTTGGAAAAACAGATACAAATTCCCAAAGCTTATAAGCAGTATACCACAATGTGACATCTTCTTCAAGTAGTCAAATTTTAAGAAATCATTATGCTTGATGCTTTTTTCGCATGAATGCTATGTTTTTGGGACAGAGAAGCCCAAAAACAGAGGAGAAACACGACTGCATGGCTGTACAGAAAAAGGGTGTAGTATGGGACAAACAAAAAAGGCAATGTTCTGTGGAACATTGCCTTTTCTTCTGGCGCCTCTTGCCTGACTCGAACAGGCGACACCCTGATTAACAGTCAGGTGCTCTAACCGACTGAGCTAAAGAGGCAGATCACATTTGTGACTGCAAGAGATATTATACCGCATAAGAATGCCTTTTGCAAGCCCTTTTTTAAAAAATGGATCATTTTTGGCAAAACAAAACCGTCCTGCGGTGTTTTGAAACGCTGCAGGACGGTAAAGTACATATTATAAAAGAAGGAAAGGCTTATTTCAGCTTGCTCTTGGCCTTCATGCGCTGCTCGTGGTTCAGGATCTGCTTGCGGATGCGCAGATTCTCGGGGGTGACCTCCAGCAGCTCGTCCTGTGCAAGGAATTCCAGGCAGCCTTCCAGACTGAGCTTGCTAATGGGGATCAGGCGCAGAGCATCATCGGAGCCGGATGCACGGGTATTGGTCAGGTGCTTGGTCTTGCAGACGTTGACATCCACGTCCTCGCCGGAAGCGGTGTAGCCAATGACCATGCCCTCGTAGACCTTTTCACCAGCGCCCACCAGAAGGGTGCCGCGCTGCTGAGCATTGAACAGACCGTAGGTGACAGCCTCGCCGGTCTCAAAGCTGACCAGAGAACCGGTGGAGCGGTTGGCAATCATGCCAGCCCAGACATCGTAACCGTCGAAGATCTGGTTGATAACACCCTCGCCATGGGTATCAGTCAGGAACTGGTTGCGGTAGCCGAACAGGCCGCGGCTGGGCATACGGAACTCCAGACGCACACGGTCGGTGCCCAGAGATTCCATCTGCTGCAGGATAGCCTTGCGCTGGCCCAGACCGGTCATGACAGCGCCCTGATACTGGGTGGGCACATCGATGACGACATGCTCCATAGGCTCGTAGGTCTTGCCGTCGATGACCTTAGTCAGAACGTGCGGGGGAGAGACCTGCAGCTCATAACCTTCACGGCGCATGGTCTCGATCAGGATGGACAGGTGCATCTCACCACGGCCCATAACGCGGAAGGAATCGGTGGTGGCGGAATCCTCCACCTTCAAAGCGACATCCTTCAGCAGCTCCTTCTGCAAACGGTCACGGATCTGGCGGCTGGTGACGTATTTGCCCTCGCGGCCGGCCAGCGGGCTGTCGTTGACGGAGAAGGTCATTTCAACAGTAGGATCGTTGATTTTCACGAAGGGCAGCGGCTCCACATTGGAGGGACTGCACAGGGTATTGCCGATGGTCACGTCGGGTAGGCCGGAGAATGCCACGATATCGCCGGCGGTAATGTTATCGCACGGCTGACGGCCATTGGCCTGGAAGTCGTACAGCTTGGTCAGACGACCGCGCATCTTCAGATCCTGATTGTGCCAGTCACAGACGACAACTTCCTCGCCCACCTTGGCAACGCCGTTCTGGATGCGGCCAATGCCGATGCGGCCCACGAAGTCGTTATAGTCCACAGAGGACACCAGCATCTGGAAGGGAGCCTCGGGGTCGCCCTCAGGCGGCTTGATGGTGCTCAGCAGAGTATCGAACAGAGGGATCAGGTCGGTGCCGGGCACATCGGGGTCCAGGCTTGCGGTGCCATCACGGCCACAGCAGAACAGCATGGGGCAGTCCAGCTGCTCATCGGTAGCACCCAGATCCATCAGCAGGTACAGAACTTCGTCGATGACTTCCTTGATGCGGGCATCGGGGCGGTCGATCTTGTTGATGGCCACCACCAGACTCAGGTTCTGCTGCAGAGCCTTCTGCAGCACAAAACGGGTCTGGGGCATGCAGCCTTCGGCGGCATCCACCAGCAGCAGAACACCGTTGACCATCTTCAGCACGCGCTCCACCTCGCCGCCAAAGTCGGCATGGCCCGGAGTATCGACAATATTGATCTTGACACCCTTGTAGGTGCAGGAGCAGTTCTTGGCCAGAATGGTAATGCCGCGCTCACGCTCGATATCGCCGCTGTCCATGACGCGCTCAGCCACGACCTGATTATCGCGGAATGCGCCGCTCTGACGCAGCATTGCATCCACCAGGGTGGTCTTGCCGTGGTCAACGTGAGCGATAATGGCAACGTTGCGCAAATCGTTACGAACCATAAAATTCAACCTCTCTATTATTAAAACTCATAAAATACGAACGAACGTCATACAAGTTTAAGTTTATAACAGGAAGGGGTGGTTTGTCAAGATTGTATAAAAATTTTTTCAAGCTTTCGGCAGAATGCCTGAGAAAAGCCATGCGATTTGTGCGGCGTGTACCTTTAAAATATGCTATACTAAGGGTACAGAAGAAATAAAGCCGGAGGTGTTTTTATGAAGATCACATTTCTGGGCGCGAACCATGAGGTCACCGGCAGCTGCACTTTGATCGAAGCGGCTGGGCAGCGCTTTTTGATCGACTGCGGCATGGAGCAGGGTAAGGACGTATACGAGAACCAGCCCATCCCGGTGGCACCCGGCGAGATCGACTGGGTGCTGGCCACCCATGCACACATCGACCATACCGGTATGCTGCCGCTGCTGGTGCGCAACGGCTTCCGCGGCAAGATCTATGCCACGAACCCCACGGTGGAGCTGTGCGGCATCATGCTGCGGGACTCGGCCCATATTCAGGAATTTGAAGCGGAGTGGAAAAACCGCAAGGGCCAGCGCTCCGGCGCAGAACCGGTGGAACCGATGTATACTGTGCAGGATGCTGAAGCAGCCATGAAGCTGTTTGTGGGCAAGGCCTATGAGCAGCGCTTCCAGCTTGCACCGGGCATTGAAGCCCGCTTTGTGGATGTGGGCCATCTGCTTGGCTCGGCCAGCATAGAGCTTTGGATCACCGAGGGTGAGACCACGACCAAGCTGGTATTCTCCGGTGATATCGGCAATCTGGATCAGCCCATCATCAAGGATCCTGCTTACATCAAAGAGGCGGACTACGCCTTTATGGAATCTACCTACGGCGACCGTAGCCACGGCCCGAAGCCGGACTATGTGAGCGAGCTGACGAAGATCCTGCAGCGCACCTTTGACCGGGGCGGCAATGTGGTCATTCCCAGCTTTGCGGTGGGCCGCACGCAGGAGATGCTCTACTTTATCCGTGAGATCAAGGAAAAGGGCCTTGTGAAGGGGCACGGCAACTTCCCGGTGTACATTGACAGCCCGCTTGCCATCGAGGCGACCCGCATCTTTAAAGATACCGACCCGGACTGCTTTGATGCGGACACCCGCGCTCTGCTGGAAAACGGCATTGATCCGATCACCTTCCCGGGTCTGCGCGTCACGGTGACCAGCGATGAATCCCGCATGATCAATGCAGACCGCGTGCCAAAGGTCATCCTCTCGGCCAGCGGCATGTGCGAAGCGGGCCGCATCCGTCACCACCTCAAGCATAATCTGTGGCGGCCGGAGTGCACCATTCTGTTCGTGGGCTATCAGGCGGTGGGCACGCTGGGCCGCACCCTGCTGGAAGGTGCCACGACGGTAAAGCTGTTCGGTGAACCCATTGAGGTGCAGGCAGAGCTGTGCCAGCTCACCGGCATGTCCGGCCATGCGGACAGAGAAGGTCTGCTGCGGTGGGTGAACTCCTTTGAGCAGAAACCAAAGCGTGTGTTCGTGATGCACGGCGAAGATGAGACCGAGGACCACTTTGTGGAGACCTTGACGGAACAGGGCTTCACTGCCTGCGCACCCTACAACGGCGCACAGTGGGCCATCGGAGCCGAAGGGGCCGTCTGCCTGCAGGAGGGCACGAGAGCCCGCATTGAGCACAAGGCGAATGAAGGCCAGAGCCGTGCCGCCAGTGTGTTCCAGCGGCTGGTCAGCGCCGGCAAGCGCCTGCTGCGGGTCATCGAGCACAACGAGGGCGGCGCAAACAAAGACCTTGCCAGGTTTGCCGACCAGATCAATGCCCTGTGCGATAAGTGGGACCGATAAAGCAAAACAAAAGCACCGTGACCCAAAAGGCCACGGCGCTTTTTTGCATGGAGCGGGCAATGGGAATCGAACCCACCTCCTCAGCTTGGAAGGCTGATATACTAGCCGATGTACGATGCCCGCATTTACGAACGATATTATAGCATGTTCCGGCACAAATGTCCAGCCCAATTTTTGTGTGTTCCTTAAAGCACCGGAAAAGAATGCCGGAACGGCCTTGCTTTTCCATACGGCTCTGCTACAATAGAAAAGAACGGAGGGAGAGAGGATGGAGCCGGAAGCAGAGATCATTCGTGCGCAGCTGTTTGCCTTGCAGGATGAAGCATACCGCACCTTTCACAGTGCGTTGATGCCCACCGTGCCGCCGGAAACGGTGATTGGCGTGCGCGTTCCGGCTCTGCGCAGGCTGGCAAAACAGCTCGCGGGCACAGCGCAGGCAGAGGTGTTTTTACAGGCCCTGCCGCATGGATACTACGAAGAGAACAACCTCCACGCGTTTCTGATCGAACTTATCCGGGACTACGACAGGGCGCTGGCTGAAACGGAAGCGTTCCTGCCCTACATCAACAACTGGGCCACCTGTGACTGCTTTTGCCCCAAAGTGTTTGCAAAGCACAAGAAGGAACTGCTGGTGCCCATTCGCCGCTGGCTGGATTCGGGCGAGGTGTACACCGTGCGCTATGGCATGGAGATGCTGATGCGCTATTATCTGGATGATGCATTCCGGCCGGAATATCTGGAATGGGTGGCCGATGTGCGCAGCACGGAATACTATATCAATATGATGCGGGCATGGTATTTTGCCACAGCACTGGCAAAGCAGCCGGATGCCGCGCTGCCGTGGCTCACAGAAAAGCGGCTGGATCTGTGGACCCACAACAAAGCCATCCAGAAAGCGGTGGAAAGCCGCCGCATTCCGCCCGGAATGAAGCAGCTGCTGCGCGGTCTGCGCATCCGTTCATAAAAGCTTCCGGATTTCCGCGCAGATTTCCTGTTTACTTTATGGATGTTTTATTGTAAAATAAGCTATAGTAAAAAATGTCAGGGTATGCCTATGCCCTGACGGAAGATAAAAACAGGTGGTGTTTGGATTATGGCATTGAAATATCAGCGTATCCTTCTGAAGATCAGCGGCGAAGCACTGGGCGGCGAAAAAGGCATGGGTTTTGACGAGCCCACCATGGACGAAATCTGCGGCGGCGTGAAGAAAGCACACGATCTCGGCGTGCAGATCGGCATTGTTGTGGGCGGCGGCAACTTCTGGCGCGGCCGTTCCAGCGGCAAGATGGAGCGCACACTGGCCGATAAGATCGGTATGCTGGCAACCGTGATGAACGCACTGGCTGTTTCCGATAAGCTGGAGCAGCTGGGTGTGCCCACTGAGGTGTTCACCTCCATCACCATGCCACAGGTGGCACAGCCCTTTACCCGCAAGGATGCCCTGCGCGCCATGGATGAGGGCAAGATCGCCGTGTTCGGCGGCGGCACCGGCAACCCGTTCTTCTCCACGGATACGGCAACCGCTCTGCGCGCTGTGGAAGTGAGCGCCGATGTGATGTTCAAGGCTACTATGGTGGATGGCGTTTACGATAAGGATCCCCACAAGTACGCCGACGCAAAGAAGTATGATACCCTCACCTTTACCAAGGTGCTGGAAGACCAGCTGGCTGTTATGGATGGCACTGCTGCCACTCTGTGCCGCGACAACAAGCTGCCCATCCTCGTGTTCGATCTGGCCGACCCGGACAACATTGCCCGTGCCGTGCAGGGCGAGAATGTGGGCACACTGGTTTACGAGGGCTGAAACGCCTGCAGCCGACATACATTATAGGGCAGACGCATTGCAGCGCAGCCCCAAGATAAAAAGGAACAGGAGACTACCGCAATGAGCAGCAACACCAAGGTTTACGAAGACAAGATGAAGAGCTCGGTCGAACATCTGGGCCGCGAACTGGGCGCTGTGCGCGCAGGCCGCGCAAATCCCGCTGTGCTGGATAAGGTCAGCGTGGATTATTATGGTGCCCCCACTCCCATCCAGCAGGTGGCATCCGTGGCTGTGGCCGAAGCACGCACCCTGACCATTACCCCGTGGGACCGTACTCTGCTGCGCCCCATCAGCAAGGCCATCATGGCCAGCGATGTGGGTATCACTCCCATTGATGACGGCTCTACCATCCGCCTGAACTTCCCGGCTCCCACCGAGGAGCGCCGCAAGCAGCTGGCAAAGGAAGTTTCCAAGCTGGGCGAGGAGGCTAAGGTGGCAGTGCGCAACATCCGCCGCGAGGCTATGGATAAGGCCAAGGCCATGAAGAAGGCCGGCGAGCTGACCGAGGACAGCCAGAAGACCATGGAAGAGGATGTCCAGAAGCTGACCGACAAGTATATCAAGAACATCGATGCTGCGGTGGAAGAAAAGCAGAAGGAGATCATGTCTGTCTGATCTGCGCAGATGCAATAGACTGGAGGTGCCGTGCGCTGAAGAAGAGTGCGCGGCACTTTTGTTGAAGGTGGCATTGCTGCCGGGAGGAAATAATGGCGCATCCGAAAGAATTTGCCGAGGGCCTTTCCATCGGCATCATCATGGACGGCAACGGCCGTTGGGCAAAGAACCGCGGCCTGCCCCGCACTGCCGGGCACAAAAAAGGCGCAGAGGTGTTCAGCGATATTGCAGATTACTGCGATGAGCTGGGCGTTTCGTCGGTGTACTTCTATGCGTTTTCCACCGAGAACTGGAAGCGTCCGCTGGAAGAGGTCAACGCCATCATGCGGCTGTTCGGCGAATATCTGCTGAAGGGCTTTGACTACAAGAACCGCAATATCCGCATCAAGTTCATGGGTGACCGCACGGTGCTGGATAAAAAGCTGCAGCAGCTGATGAACAAGCTGGAAGTAGATTCTTCGGTCAAGACCGGCATGACCCTGAACATTGCCATCAACTACGGCGGCCGCCCGGAGATCGTGCGGGCGGCGCAGCAGCTTGCGGCAAAGGCGGCGGCAGGGGAGATAAAGCCCGAAGAGATCACGGAACAGCTGCTCAGCGATGCCATGTATACCGCTGGCCAGAAGGACCCGGATTTTATCCTGCGTCCCAGCGGAGAAAAGCGGCTGTCCAACTTCATGCTCTGGCAGGCAGCTTACTCGGAGCTGGTAGAAATGGACGTTCTGTGGCCGGATTTCACCCGCAGCGATCTGGACGCTGCCATTGAGGAGTTCAATCATCGTTCCCGCCGGTTTGGCGGACTGTAAAACCCAAGACCTCCTGCACACGGTGCAGGGACCGGACGGCCCGGCGGCTTTGCCGGAGCCAAACTTAATCCAGAGGGGCGCGGCACCCGACCGGTGAAAAGGAGATCCAATCTATGAAAACACGTGTTATTACTGCGATCGTGGGCATCATTGTACTGATCGGCGTGATGTTCACCTTCAACACTCTGATCTTTAATCTGGTCATCGCGGCCATTACGCTGATCGCCGTTCACGAGATCTACAGTGCCCTCGGCTTTGAAAAGAAGGACTGGCTGATGTATGCGGTTCTGGTGCCGTATACACTGCTGGTCATGACGAGCAATTATCAGGTCATGCGGCGGCTGGTGATGCCGGTGTCCTTTCTGCTGGTCACATTTTATGCCATCTATCTGGTGGTGCGCAACGGCACCATCAGCTATCAGAAGGCCAGCGGCCTGCTGATGTTCTCCGGCATCGTGATCTTCTGCTTCTATTCCTTTATCCGGCTCAAGGAGCTGCTGCCGGTGGAGCAGTACGGCTACGATGCGGTGTTCTTTATCCTGCTCATCCTCTGCTTTGCCTGGGGCGGCGATACCTGTGCCTACTTTGCAGGCCGTGCCTTTGGCAAGCATAAGCTCTGCCCGGTGGTCAGCCCCAAAAAGACCGTGGAAGGTGCTGTTGGCGGTGTTCTGGGCACCATGGCGTTTGGTGTGATCATCACGCTGGTATACTCGGTGGCAGCAAACCGGATGGAAGCCTTCACCCGCTCCAACATTGGCGTTTCCATGTATGTGATCATTGCGCTGCTGGGCTGCGTGGCGGCGGTGCTGGGCATTTATGGCGATCTGTTTGCCAGCGTGGTCAAGCGCCAGTGCGGCATCAAGGATTACGGCACCATCTTCCCGGGGCACGGCGGCATTCTGGACCGCTTTGACAGTGTGATGTTCATTGCACCCTTTGTGACCATGGTCATTACGGCGGTGTTCTACTATTAAGGGAGGAATATGTGATGTCGAAAAAAATCACTCTGCTGGGTTCTACCGGTTCCATTGGCACCCAGAGTCTGGATGTGATCCGTGCACAGGGCTATGAGGTGTTCGGCCTTTCTGCCCACAGCCATGTGGATAAAATTCTGCAGCAGATCGAAGAGTTTCATCCGCGCTATGTCTGCATGACCGATCCGGATGCGGCCCGCAGGCTGGATGCGGAGCTTTCCGGTCGTGCAGATGCGCCCCGGCTGCTGGTAGGGCCGGAGGGTCTTAAGCAGCTGGCTGCACTGGATGGCACCGATGTGGTGCTGAACAGTGTGGTGGGCATTGCAGGCCTTGGTGCCAGCCTGTGCGCGATCGAAAGCGGGCATGATCTGGCCCTTGCCAACAAGGAGAGTCTTGTCACCGGCGGTCATCTGGTCACACAGGCCGTGGCAAAGCAAGGTGTAAAGCTGCTGCCGGTGGACAGTGAACATTCGGCCATCTTCCAGTGCCTGCAGGATAAGGAGAGTGCCCCCAGCCTGACCAAGATCCTGCTCACGGCATCCGGCGGCCCCTTCTTCGGGATGAAGACCGAGGAGCTGCGCGGTAAGACCAAGGCGGATGCCCTCAAGCACCCCAACTGGAACATGGGCGCAAAGATCACCATTGACTCTGCCACCCTGATGAACAAGGGTCTGGAACTGATCGAGGCAGTGTGGCTGTTCGGCCTGCCGCCGGAGAAGATCCAGATCGTGGTGCAGCGCCAGAGCATCGTGCACTCGGCAGTGCAGTTCAGCGATAATTCGGTCATTGCTCAGCTGGGTGTGCCGGATATGCGCATTCCCATCCAGTATGCGCTCACCTACCCAAAGCGCGTACCCGGCGTTGTGCCGGAGCTGGACTTTGCCGCACTCAAGGTGCTCACCTTCGATGTGGCAGACGACGAGACCTTCCGCTGCCTTGCCGCCTGCAAAAAGGCCATCAAAAAGGGAGGTCTCGGCCCATGCGCCGCCAACGGTGCCAATGAGGAAGCTGTCAAGCTCTTCCTTGAGGACAAAATTGGCTTCCTCGATATTGGCCGTCTGGTGGAAGCAGTCGTGGACAGCGACAGCTTTGGCGGCGAGTATACCCTCAGCGATGTGTACGAGTGCGACCGCATGGCACGAGAGTTCGTGCGCGCACATCTTTGATCTTTAGGAGACGCAATGTCAATTTTTATCACCCTGATCGCCGCATTGATCGTGTTCAGCGCTGTGATCGCCATTCATGAATTCGGGCACTTTACCGTGGCAAAGCTCTGCGGCATTCAGGTCAACGAGTTTTCCATCGGCATGGGGCCGGCTTTGTGGAAGAAAATTTACAAGGGCACCCAGTACAGCCTGCGTGCATTGCCGGTAGGCGGCTATGTGGCGCTGGAGGGCGAGGAAAGCCCCGAGAGCCAGCAGGCCGAAGCGGCCCGCGACGAACGGGAAGCAGAGGACGAAAACCCTGTCCCGCCGGAGCAGCGCACCGGCATCCCTTTGAACGAGGCATCGGTATGGCAGCGTGTGCTTGTGATGGTGGCAGGTGCCTTCATGAATTTCGTGCTGGGCTTTGTGGTGCTGGTCATTCTTGTGGCAGCACAGGAAGGAGCCATCACCAGCAAGACCATCTATTCCATTGAGAACGATGCCCTCTGCGGCCAGACCGGCCTGCAGGCGGGGGACGAGATCGTTGCCGTGAACGGCAGGCGCTGCTTTGTGGCCAACGACATCCTTTATGAGCTGGTGCGCACCGAAGCCTATCGCGCCGATTTTACGGTCAAGCGGGACGGCCAGAAGGTGGAACTGTCGGACGTGCAGTTCAACACCTGGCAGGACGAGGACGGCCAGACCCATATGACCCTTGGCTTTACGGTGTACGGCATCAAAAAAACACCGCTCAATGTGTTAAAAGAAGCGTGGAACAGCACCCTGTACTACGGACGCATCGTGTTTACCTCGCTGGAAGACCTTGTGCGCGGACGCGAGAGCATCAACAATCTGTCCGGCCCGGTGGGTATCGTGACAGCGATCGGTCAGGCGGCAAGCTACGGCTGGCAGGATCTGCTGGAGCTGCTGGCCCTCATCACCATCAATCTGGGCGTGTTCAATCTGCTGCCCTTCCCGGCACTGGATGGCGGCAAGGTGGTATTTTTGATCATTGAGGGCGTTACCGGCCATGCAGTGCCGGAAAAGCTGCAGGGCACACTGACCATTGCGGCCTTTGCACTGCTGTTTGGCCTGATGCTCTTTGCAACCTATAATGATATCATCCGGCTTGTGACCGGTGCAATGTGAGCAAAAACAGAAAGGGGAGCTTTATGAGGCAGTTAAAACGGGAAGTGAAGATCGGCAATGTGACCATCGGCGGCAAGAATCCTATTGCGGTGCAGACGATGCTCAACGTGCCGGTGGAGGATATTGAGGGCAATGTGGCGCAGGCAAAGCGGTGCGAAGCTGCTGGCTGTCAGATCTTGCGCGTGACCTGCCCCAGCCCGGCGGATGCAAAGTGCATCGAAGCCGTCAAGAATGCGGTGAACATCCCCATTGTGGCAGACATCCATTTTGACTACAAGGCGGCTCTGGCCTGCGCAGATGTGGGCGTGGATAAGATCCGCATCAACCCCGGCAACATCGGCGACGATGACCGGGTGAAGGCTGTGGTGGATGCCTGTCAGCGCAAGAACATTCCCATCCGCATCGGCGTGAATGGCGGCAGTCTGGAAAAGCACATCCTTGCAAAATACGGCGCACCCACGCCGGAGGCCATGGTGGAGAGTGCACTGTACCATGTGCGCCTGCTGGAAAAATTCGATTTCAACAACATCGTCATTTCCATCAAGAACTCCAATGTGCCCCGCATGATGGAGGCCTACCGCCAGCTCAGCGCTGTCACGGATTACCCGCTCCATGTGGGTGTTACCGAGGCGGGTACCTACCAGATGGGTCTGCTGAAAAGCGGCATGGGCATCGGCGGAATGCTGCTGGAAGGCATTGGCGATACCATCCGCGTCTCGCTGGCCGCAGAGCCAGAAAAGGAAGTGGAAGCGGGCTACAACATCCTGCGCGCCGTGGGCTTCCCGGTAGCAGGCCCGGAGGTCATCACCTGCCCCACCTGCGGCCGCACCCAGTATCCCTGCACCGAGATCGCCAATGAGGTGGAAAAGCGGCTGCAGGGCTGCAAAAAATCCATCAAGGTGGCCGTGATGGGCTGCGTGGTCAACGGCCCCGGTGAAGCCCGTGAAGCAGACATCGGCATTGCCGGCGGCAAAGGCGAGGCGGTGCTGTTCATCCACGGCAAGCCCATCAAAAAGCTGACCGGAGACAACATCCTGGATCAGTTCATGGATGAGATCTATAAACTGTAAAATGGGAGAATGCTATGGCACTGCAAAACAAACTGGGCCTGACAGATGAACTGGAGCTTGCCCGTGAAGAGGAAAGAATCAGCAAACAAAAGGCGCTGGCGCTGTATGATACGGGTTTGCTGAATACTTTTCCGGTGGGAACATTTGCAGGCCTTGCAATGATCCATAAATATCTGTTTGAAGATATCTATGAATTTGCCGGTCAGATGCGCACCGTAAACATCGCAAAGGGAAATTTCCGCTTTGCACCGGTCATGTATCTGCGCCCGGCACTGGAAAGCATTGACCAGATGCCGCAGTCCACGTTTGATGAAATTATTGAAAAATATGTGGAGATGAACGTGGCGCACCCTTTCCGGGAAGGCAATGGCCGCAGTACCCGTATCTGGCTGGACAGCATCCTGAAAAAAAAACTGCATCAGGTGGTGGATTGGAGCCGCGTGGATAAAAGCGACTATCTGATGGCCATGGAGCGCAGCCCGGTGAAAGATCTGGAAATCAAGGTGCTGCTGCATAAAGCACTGACGGAACAGATCAATGACCGTCAGGTGTATATGAAGGGGATTGATGCAAGCTATCATTATGAGGGCTACCAGATTTTCAGAACAGAGGAACTTGCAAAGAAATAAAACCACATTTTTGCTGCCACACCTGCAAAAACGGGTGCGGCAGTTTGTGCTGTATAAAAAGGAGTACCATTTGTGACACCACTCGTATCCAACCTGTGGCCGCAGTTCATGGTGGACCCGGCATTTGCGGCCTGCTTCGGGCAGGTCATTGTGGAGCATGCGCAGATGCTGCGGCAGGAGCGGCAGGTCATTTTTACCCTGCGCAGCGGTGCGCCGCTGGACAAAGATCTCTGTGCCCGGCTGCTGGCATCCCTGCAGCCGGATTATGAGGGCTTTGAGCTGCGCATCCAGAACCTGTTTGGCTATGCCATGCTGGACGAAGCGGCCCTGCGCGATCTGATGGAAGAGATGAAGCGGGACGGCGTGCCCATCAATGGCTTTCTGGACCGGTGCAAGATCAACATCATCGGACAGAAGATCACCATCGGCGTATGCCATGGCACCAAGTTTTTGCAGGAGATGCACTTTGAAAAGCTGCTGGCAGAGCGCATTGCGGCCCACACCGGGGTAACGCCGCAGGTAACGCTGCAAAGCGCTGTAAGCGAAGCCGAGCAGCACCAGATGGAAGAAAAGCTGGAGCGCAAGATTGCGCCACCGGTGGTCAAGTTTGAGAAAAAGAACACAGCACCGTCCATCAAGGTGGATGGTCTGGACCTGACCGATAAGCCCGTCACCATTTTCCACGGCAAGATGTTCACCCCCAAGAACCTCACCCCGCTGAAAGATCTTGGCGGCGAGGGCGGCAAGTGCACGATCTGGGGCGATGTGTTCTTCTCGGAGGTCAAGGGAAACTTCCGCAAAATTTATACCGTATCCATCACCGATTATCAGGGCTCCATCAACCTGAAGATCCGCGCGCAGGAAGGTGAGGACTGCTCCAAGTGGGAGAGCCTTGGCAAAGGCACCACCCTCATCGTGCGCGGCGACTGCTCCTACGACAAGTACGAACACGATTATATCGTCTACCCCTACGATGTGCTCATCGTGGAGCGCAAAAAGCGGGAGGATACCGCACCGGTCAAGCGTGTGGAGCTGCATCTGCACACCAAGCTTTCCAGCATGGACGGCTTCTGTGATCCCGGCGGCATCGTCAAGCTGGCCCACCGCATGGGACATCCGGCCGTTGCCATCACTGACCACGGTGTGTGTCAGGGTTACCCGGAAGCCATGCTGGCAGCGGACGATATCCATAAATCAGACCCGGACTTCAAGTTGATCTACGGCTGCGAAGCCTACTTTGTGGACGACATGATCCCCTGTGTATACGGTGTGAAGGATCAGCCGCTGGACGGGGAGTTCTGCGTGTTTGATACCGAGACCACAGGCCTTGACCCCGGCGTGGAGTATATGACCGAGATCGGTGCCGTCATCGTGAAAAACGGCGAAGTGGTGGAGGAATTTGATACCTTTGTCAAGCCCGGCAAGCCCATCACCCCCAGGATCACCGAGCTGACCGGCATCACCAACGAAATGGTGGCGGATGCCCCCGGCGAAAAGGAAGCGCTGGAAGCCTTCCTCAAATTTGCGGGAGACCGCATCCTTGTGGGCCACAACGTCCACGCCTTTGATATGCGTTTCCTGCGCGCCGCCGCCAAGCGCAGCGGCATCAAGCTGGAGCCGACCTATATCGACACCCTAACCATGGCGCAGGCCATGTACCCCGGCCTGCACAACTACAAGCAGGGCACCATCAACAAGCATCTGGAGCTGCCTGCCTACGAGGCCCACCGTGCCTGTGAGGATTCTGCCGCGCTGGGCCGCATCTTCGGGGTCATGCTGAACGACCTGAAAGAAAAGCAGGTAGCGAAGGTAAGCGAGATCAACACCGGCCTTGGCGGCAACCGCGAGGTGCTGAAAAAGAAGTATTACCACCTCATCATTCTGGTCAAGAACCAGATGGGCCTGAAAAATCTGTACAAGATCGTCAGCGAAGCCCATGTGAACTACTTTTTCAAAAAGCCCCGGGTGCCCCGGAGCCTTTTGAACAAATACCGGGACGGCCTGCTGCTCACTTCCGCCTGCGAAGCCGGCGAGCTGTACCGAGCCATCGTGGATGGCACCAGCTATGAAGAACTGAAAAAGATCGCGTCCTACTACGATATTCTTGAGATCCAGCCGCTGGGCAACAACGCCTACATGGTGCGGGACGGCAAGGTGGACAGCGAAGAGGACATCAAAAACTTCAACCGCACGGTCATCAAGCTGGGCGAGGACCTGCACAAGCCGGTCATTGCTACCGGCGACGTGCACTTTACCGAGCCGGAGGACGCGGCTTACCGCGCTGTGTTGCAGGCGGGCAACGGCTTTAAAGATGCCGACAACCAGCCGCCGCTGTTCTTCCGCACCACGCAGGATATGCTGGCGCAGTTCTACTATCTGCCCAAGGAAAAAGCCTACGAGGTAGTGGTGAAGAACCCCCGCAGGATCGCGGCGATGATCGACAACAATGTTCGTGCCATCCCGCGCGGCACCTACCCGCCCAGCATCGAGGGCGCAGAGCAGCAGCTGCGCGATGCTACGTGGGAACACGCCAAGCGCGATTACGGTGACCCGCTGCCCGAAATTGTGGAAAAGCGGCTGCAGAAGGAGCTGGACTCCATCTGCGGCCATGGCTACGCCGTGCTGTACGTGATTGCAGTCAAACTGGTGGCCTATTCCAACGCGGGCGGCTATCAGGTGGGCAGCCGTGGCTCGGTCGGCTCATCGGCCGTGGCCCACTTCTCCGGCATCTCGGAGGTGAACAGCCTGCCGCCCCACTACCGCTGCCCCAAGTGCAAGCACAGCGAGTTCATCACCGACGGCAGCGTGGACGACGGCTTTGACCTGCCGGATAAAAACTGCCCCAACTGCGGTACCCGGATGCTGGTGGACGGCCACGACATTCCCTTCGAGACCTTCCTGGGCTTCTACGGCGATAAAGAGCCGGATATCGACCTGAACTTTTCCGGCGAATATCAGTCCAATGTGCACCGCTATACAGAGGAGCTGTTCGGCAAAGCCAACGTGTTCAAGGCGGGCACCGTGTCCGGTATTCAGGACAAGACCGCCTACGGCTATGTCAAAAAATATCTGGATGAGCGCGGCCGCACGGTGAACCATGCGGAGGAGAACCGCCTGACTCTGGGCTGCACCGGTGTCAAGCGCACCACCGGCCAGCACCCCGGCGGCATGGTCGTTGTGCCGGACACCTACGAGATCTACGATTTCTGTCCCATCCAGCACCCGGCGGATGATGTGGCAGGCGGCCTGCTGACCACCCACTTCGAGTTCAAGTACCTGCACGATACCCTGCTCAAGCTGGACGAACTGGGCCACGATATGCCCACCTTCTACAAGTATTTTGAGGAGTACACCGGTATCCCCATCGACAGCATCCCCATGAACGACCCCAAGGTGTACAGCCTGCTGACCAGCCCCGAAGCGCTGGGAGTGACCCCGGAACAGATCGACAGCCAGACCGGCACCTTCGGCATCCCGGAAATGGGCACCAACTTCGTGCGCGGTATGCTGGTGGAGGCACGCCCCAAGAACTTCTCCGAGCTGATCCAGATCTCGGGCCTGTCCCACGGCACGGATGTGTGGACCGGCAACGCGGACGAGCTGATCCGCAGCGGCACCTGCACCATTGCGGAGGTCATTGGCTGCCGTGACAGCATCATGCTGTACCTGCTGCGCAAGGGTCTGGAACCCAAGATGGCCTTTGATATCATGGAGGCCGTGCGTAAGGGCAAGGTGGCCAAGGGCGGTTTCAAGGATGGCTGGGAGGAAGCCATGCGGGAGCACGAGGTGCCGGACTGGTACATCGAGAGCTGCCGCAAGATCAAGTATATGTTCCCCAAGGCCCATGCCGTGGCCTACCTGATGTCGGCCATTCGTCTGATGTGGTTCAAGATCTACCGTCCGCCGGAGTTCTATGCGGTATACTTTACCGTACGCGGCGACGACATCGACTACGAAGCCGCTGTGGGCGGTGCGGCAGTGGCCCGCGCCCACATGGAAGAAGTCAAGCGCCGCCTGAAGGAAGAGAAGAACGCCAAGGACGAGGATGTGCTGGTCAGCCTGCAGCTCGTCAACGAGATGCTGGTGCGCGGCTACGAGTTTTTGCCCATTGAGCTGGGCAAGAGCCGCGGCTCCAAGTATGTGGTGGAGGACGGCAAGGTACGTCTGCCTTTCTCTTCGCTGAAGGGTCTTGGCGGTGCTGCCGCCGATGCACTGGAAAAGGTGACCATCCACGGCGAAGAATATATCTCGGTGGAAGAGCTGCAGCAGGCTTCCGGCGTCGGCAGCAGCATTCTGGACCGTCTGCGTCAGGTGGGCGCTCTGGGCGACCTGCCGGAGAGCAGTCAGGTGAGCTTCTTCTGAGGATCCTGAAAGCAAAAGTGCCTGCACGGCTTTAGCTGTGCAGGCATTTTTGCTTAAAAAAGCACCCGCGGCAAAAATCGCAGGTGCTTAAAAAATCAGCAGAACGGGGGAGTGTTTACTCCACGCTGATCATATAATAGTAAACGGGCTGGCCGCCGCGGATGTGGCTGACCTCAACGTGGTTCGGGCACTTTGCCTTTACGATCTCGGTCACTTTCTCGGCATCCTCATCGCTCACGTCGCAGCCGGAAATGATGGTGACGAAGCTGGAATCCTTCTTGCACATGCCGCGTGCCAGACGGTAGGTAGCTTTGGTGATATCGTTGGAGGTGGAAACGATCTTGCCGTTCTCCAGAGCCATGATCTCACCCTTCCTGATGCGCTTGCCGTCGTACTCACTGTCGCGGGCAGCATAGGTGATCAGACCGGTGGACACCTTGTCGGCAGCAGCCATCATGTTGATGGTGTTGGTCTCGGCGTTCACAGAGGGATCAAAGTTCAGCATGGCGGTAATGCCCATGGGCACGGTGCGGGTGGGCAGAACGACCACCTGACGGTCGGCCAGCTTCTGGGCCTGCTCAGCAGCCATGATGATGTTCTTGTTGTTGGGCAGCACGAACACGGTCTTTGCGGGCACGCTCTGGATGGCGGCGAGGATATCCTCGGTGGCAGGGTTCATGGTCTGACCACCGGAGACCACTGCGTCTGCAGCCAGATCGGTGAACACGGACTTCAGGCCTTCACCGGCGGCAACGGCAACAAAGCCATAGTCACGGCTGGGGTCCACAGCAGCGTAGACGAACTCGCTGGACTGAGAAGGGGCCTTCTCAGCAGAAGCCTGCTTTTCCAGGCTCTTGCCCTGCTTCTGACGGGCCAGGAACTGCTCGTGCATGTTCTCGATCTTGAAGTTGGTCAGGTAGCCATACTTGATGGCTTCGCTCAGGATCTTGCCGGGGTCAGCGGTGTGCACATGCAGGTTGATCACATCGTCATCCTCGATGCACACCACGCTGTCGCCGTTGGATTCTGCAAAGGCACGCATCTTTGCGGCGCTTGCACCCTCATACTTGTTGATCAGGAACTGGGTGCAGTAGCCGTTTTTGATGTCCTCCACCTTCATCAGGTCGTCGGTGAACACACCCTTGCCGGCGTTCTCGGTGGAGAGCTTTGCCTTGTTGGGAGCAGCCTCGCCGCCTGCCACGATGCCTTCGCCATGGAACACCTTGCCCATGCCCTCAAAGATGACCATGATGCCCTGACCGCCGGCATCCACAACGCCGGCCTTCTTCAGAACAGGCAGCAGGTTGGGGGTGTCCTCCAGAGCCTTCTGGCCGGCGGTCATCACCACATCCCACAGAGCGGGCACATCCTCGGCACCGCAGGCAGCAGCTTCCTCAGAGGCAATGCGTGCAACCGTGAGGATGGTGCCCTCGGTGGGCTTCATAACGGCCTTATAGGCACCCTCGACACCCTTCTTCAGGGCCTCGACAATGTCGGCAGCGGTGGCTTCCTTCTTGCCTTCCAGCGCCTTAGAGAAGCCGCGGAACAGCAGGCTGGTGATAACACCGGAGTTGCCGCGTGCGCCGCGCAGCATGGCGGAAGCAGCGGTCTTGGAAGCCTCACCCACGGTGCAGCTGTCGTCCAATGCTTCCAGCTCGCGCACAGAAGCACCCACGGTCATGCCCATGTTGGTGCCGGTATCGCCATCAGGAACAGGGAAAACGTTCAGCTCGTCCACGCGGGAGCGCTGATTGTTGATGTTGTTGGCGCCAGAGATAATGGCGTCACGCAAGATCTTACCAGAAATCATTCTTTTTTACTCCTTGTACTTGCCGGAAAAGCCCGGCGCATTCGGATGAACCAACAAAAATCAGGCGATCACATCGTCTACCGAAACCACAACGCGGGCAACCTTCAGGCCGGTAGCCTGCTCCACCTCGTCCTTGACGCGGTGAGAGATGCTGCGTGCGGCGGTAGAAATGTTCAGGCCATAGCTCACTGCAATGTGCAGTTCGATCACCAGACGACCATCCTCCTGCGTGACACGGACACCCTTTTCCGGGTAATCAGAACCGTGCACCATGCTTCTGACGGCATCGGTCATATCACGGGGTGCCATTGCGGCAACACCGTAACACTGTTTGGCTGCTTCACCTACCAGAGTAGCAAAATACCCGGACGTAAAGCTGACATCCCCCAGAGGGAAACGGGAAGTGATCATAGTCGCTCTGCTCCTTTATGTTATTTTCATAAAACACATTCAAGGTCTGGGGCGCAGCGACGGACAGATACGCATACTGCGCCGAAAAACACCCACATTATTATACAACTTTGGGGCGCGCTTGTACAGCGCAAAATGCTGGTATATCAACTTTTTGCGCAGGTTTCTGCATTGGCGGCATGGTTCGGGCGGTTTCGCACCGGGAAGGTGATAGCATAACGGACGCTGGTTGCTTTTTATCAAAACCGAAAGTATGACGAAAGAAAGCAAACAATCTGTTAAAAAAATATAAAAGGTGGGTGATAACTCTTTATCTGACTATGAAAAAGTGCTAAAATAAAAACAAGGATAGGGACTGCGGCGCAGGGTCCCGCTTGTGCGGACGAACTGCGTTATTTTTTGCGCACGGCGCGTGGAACAATGTTTAGGAGCTGTTGTCATGAATATTTTGTTTTTCCTTTCACCCAAGCAGGATCTGATGTATGTTTACGACGATTTTACCCTTCGGCAGACGCTGGAAAAGTGGGAGAATAACCGCTACGCATCCATTCCGGTGCTCAACCGGCAGGGAAAATATGTGGGCACCCTGACCGAGGGCGACATTCTCTGGGGGCTGAAAAAGTTCCATGGTCTGGATCTGGAAGCGGCTGAGGATATCCCCATTTCGGCCTTCCCGCACAAGCGCGACTACAAGGCTGTCACCGTGACCACCAGCATGGATCAGCTGATCGAAGCGGCCATGAACCAGAACTTTGTGCCGGTTGTGGATGACCGCGGCATCTTCATTGGCATCGTGCGCAGGCAGGCAATCATCCGTTACTGCTATGAGAAGGCCCGCACGGAGCAGCAGGCCCATGAGCAGCGCATCCCGGAATATGCCGCTGTGCATTGAACGATATAAATAGGTGGCCAGCCGTCCGGTTCCGCATCTGGAGCCGGGCGGCTTTTTGTCTGCAAAATGCGTTGAAGATCCGATTTATGGTACCTGTTGTGTGCGATAATACAGCCATGGAACAAAAACGTTCTGAAAAGCTGCAAAAAATGAGATACAGGAGGGAACACAGATGAAAGATTTTGAACTGCGTTATGTTGGAAGCCATGTGGAAGTATACACCGGCAGCGGAGTGTTCCTGTTTTCGGCCGATACGGTGCGGGAAGCAATGGAAGAACTGGCAGAGTAAGCGCCCGCAAACAGACAGGGACTTCAGTACAAATGTAAAATTGATGTAAAATAATTGAAAAGGAAAGAGCACGAATTCATTAAGAGACGGAAAATTGTGTAGAAAAAGTGATTTTCTTGTAAAATAAACCTTGTTGTGACAGGATAAAAAATGATATAATAAATCCAAGCGCGGTCATTGTGCGCCGTTCTGTGCAGCAGAGCGGCAGGCCGCAGCATCTGCCGAATCAAGCAGGCCCGGTGTGCGGGCAGGGCAGATGTACAAGGATCAAAAGGAAGATCATTTTTAGGAGTATCGTTATGGATATCACACACATTACCTCTCTGTTGGGTGGAATTGCGCTGTTTCTGTACGGCATGTCCATTATGGGCGCTGGTCTGGAAAAACTGGCCGGCGGCAAAATGCAGGGCGTGCTGCAAAAGCTGACCTCCTCAACGCTCAAGGGCGTTATTTTTGGCACCCTCATCACGGGTGTCATCCAGTCCTCGGCCGGCACGGTCGTTATTTGTGTCGGTCTGGTAAACTCCGGCATCATGACCCTTACGCAGTCGGTAGGTGTCATTATGGGTGCAAACATTGGTACCACTGTTACCGGCCAGCTGATCCGCATGGCGGATATCTCCGGTGACAGTCTCTGGCTGACACTGATCCAGCCCAAGACCTTTGCGCCCGTGGTGGCGTTTATCGGCTGCATTTTTTATGTGTTCCTGCGCAGCGCTAAAAAGAAGAACATCGGCCAGATCATGCTGGGCTTCGGCATCCTGTTTACCGGCATGAGCCTGATGGACACCGGTGTGGCTCCTCTGCGTGAGAGCGCCGTGTTCCAGAATCTGTTCGTTACCATGACGAATCCCGTTCTGGGCATTCTGGTGGGCGTGGTGGTCACGGTGATCATCCAGTCTTCCTCGGCATCGGTGGGTATCCTGCAGGCACTGTCCAGCACGGGTCTGGTCACCTTCAGCTCTGCCATCCCCATTATTCTGGGCGCACACATCGGCACGGCCTTTACGCCGCTGCTCACCATTGGCGGCTCCTCCAAGGACGGCAAGCGCGCTGCACTGATCCATCTGTACTTCAACATCATTGGCAGCGTGATCCTGCTGGCGCTGGTGTATGCGGTGCAGTTTACCGTTGGCATCCCCATGTGGAACGATGTGATGAACAAAAGCTCCATTGCAAACATCCACACCTTTTCCAGTGTGTGCGCAATGCTGCTGTTCCTGCCGTGCAGCGGCGTGCTTTCCAAGCTGGCAATGCTCACTGTGCCGGATAACGCCGAGGAAGCACAGGAGCTGAGCATGCCGGTGCTGGATGAACGTCTGTTCAAAAGCCCGGCTGTGGCCCTGCAGCAGGCTAAGAGCGCTGTGGTCAAGATGTCCCGCCGTGCTGCCCGCAATGTGAATCTGGCTGCACCGCTGTTGCTGAAGATGGACGAGGATGCCGTCAGCGCCATCCGGGTGCGTGAAAACCTGATCGACCGCATGGAGGTGGCAATCTCCAACTATCTGATCAAGATGACCGATCAGGAGCTGGGCGACGATGAGAGCCACACTGTGACCGAACTGCTGAATTTTGTTACCGAGTTCGAGCGCATCGGCGACTATGCGGTGAACATTATGGAAAAGGCAGAAGAACTGCAGGAAAAGGAAGCGTCCTTCAGTGAAAGCGCCACCAAAGAGCTGCAGCTGCTGGAGAATGCGCTGAACCGCATCCTGAACCTGACCAACGATGCCTTTGAAAACAGCGATATGCGTCTGGCGGCTCAGGTGGAACCGCTGGAGGAAGTGATCGATGTGATGGCGGAGCGCCTGCGCGACCAGCACATCCTGCGCCTGAAGGACGGCGTGTGCTCCATTGATACGGGTGTCGTGTTCCTGGATGTGCTGAACAATGCAGAGCGCATCTCAGATCACTGCTCCAACGTTGCTGCCCGCCTGATCGGCATGGATGCCGGCGAGGACTACGACTCCCACACCCTCAAGAGCATCATGCACCACAACCCCACCAAGGACTACATGCTGGAATACGAGGAGTGCCGCAAGGCCTACCTTGTTCCGCTGGAAGAAATGGAAGCCTGAAACTAAGAAAGACCTCCGGGGCACTTTTCCCGGAGGTCTTTTTTGCGTTAAAAATCAAGCACTTTTGGGCAAAGAGACAATGACCCAGCGGTGCGGCCCGTGAAAGCCGTCCACCTTGGCGGCTTTGCTGCAGGTGCCGGGGCTGGGCGGGCCGAGGTGGATACCGCGGTCCAGCTGCTTGCCGCAAAGACGGCACTGGTAATGGAGGGTGATCTGTTCTGACATGAGGAAGCACTTCCTTTTATGATCGCTGCAGGCGGTTAAGAAACTTTACTTCTATTATCATTATATAATTTTTACATCGGAATGTCAATAAAAATAATCGGTAAAAGTCGACAAAAATTGAGCATTCTGCACTCAACCGCCCAGATCTTCCAGCAGCAGGTCCAGTTCCCGTTCGCTGTACACGGTCACACCGCGCTTGATGCGCACGGCATCGTTCTCCGGCAGAAGATTGGTGTAGATGCCGGTGACGGTGACAAGCACATCCGGCTGGCCATTGGTGCCGCAGCGGTAAACGGCCACGCGCCCGCCTTTGTCGCACAGGCGGTAGCTTTGGGCAGCAAGCTCCGGCATGGCCTGTGCGGCAAGGTCTGCTGCGGAGGAAGGCGGTGCTTCGCTGCCGGGGTCGGGCACCGGAAGGCTGAGCTTGGGTAGGGCCATCCAGAACAGGCTGAACACGATGGTGAATACGCACAGCCCGTAGAACAGGCAGGTGCACAGTTTGCGCATGGAGAAACACGCTCCTTTCCGGCTGAAGTATGCCCCAAAACAGGGGGGCACAGTCAATTTTCACACGGGAATGCTGTACTTTGTCCGGCAGATTGTGTTATACTACAGATGATTAGACCTATCAGGGCCGAAGATTGGTTCTTGCCCGCGTTCTGTGCGCGTGCTATAATATGGTATTGCGTGCAGTTCTGTGCGCTTTGATGGAAAAGTACCAGCGCATGGCGCTGAAAAAGCAGCCTGAATGTTAGGAGGCGATTTCTATCTCCGATATGAGAAAGATCAACCGTGCCGGTGAGGGGCATTCCCCGGCACCGGCGGGGCGGAAGGTAAATGTGAGCAACAGCCGCCGGGAGTCCCAGCCGGGACCCAAACGCGGCCGGGAACCCAAAGAACCAAAGGAACCCCGTGAAAAGGGCAGACATCCCATTCTGCGCTTCATTGGCCGAACCATTGCTACACTGATCTGTCTGGGCATCATGGCAGGCAGTCTGGTGGCAGTGGGTGCTGTGTATTACGTGGTGCAGGCTACCGCCAACGACGGCGACCTGCTGGATCTGGACAACATTGAGCTGAGCCAGTCCAGTGTGGTGATGGCCACCGACCCGGACACCGGTGCACAGGTGGAGTATGCCACGCTGCGCTCTTCCAACAGCCACCGCGTGTGGGCGGATCTGGAGCAGATCCCCACGAACCTGCAGTATGCGTTCATCTGCACCGAGGATAAGGACTTTTACAACGAGCCCGGCGTCAACTTCAAGCGCACCATCGGCGCAATGGTCAACGAATACCTGCTGCCCATCTACAGCTCCAAGCAGGGTGCATCCACGCTGGAGCAGCAGCTGATCAAGAACCTGACCGACGACAAGAGCGCCAGCGGCATTGAAGGCGCACTGCGCAAGCTGCGCGAGATCTACCGCGCCCTCTGCCTGAGCCGCAGCTATTCCAAGGAGACCATTCTGGAAGCGTACCTGAACACCATCAGCTTTACCGGCACCATTCAGGGCGTGCAGACTGCGGCCAACGAATACTTTAATAAGGATGTCAGCCAGCTGACCCTGTGGGAGTGTGCGACCATTGCGTCCATCACCAAAAATCCCACCAACTATAACCCCTACACCAACCCCGAAAACCTGATCAACCGCCGTAACTTCCTCATGTACAACATGTGGCAGCAGGGCGTGATCAGCGAAGAGGACTACCGCAACGCAGCGGCCCAGCCGCTGGTACTGGCCGAGGAAGAGGATACCAAGAAGAATTCTTCCGTTACCTCTTACTTTACCGATGCACTGTTCACCGAGCTGGTGCAGGACATCATGGACAAGGAAAACATTTCGGAATCCGAGGCACAGAAGCTGCTGTACACCGGCGGCTTTACCGTTGAGTCGACTGTGAACACCAAGGTGCAGTCCGCCATGGAAAACCTGATGCTCAACACGGACGATGCCTACTTCCCGGCCGGCTGGCATGAGGAAGAGGTGACCTCTATCTCGGATGACGATGTACAGGTGATGAACGAGGACGGTACGCCCAAGACCCGCACCGGCGACGACGGTACCGTTTACTATTACCGCAATGTGCGTACTCAGGCAGCCATGGTCACGCTGGACTATGACGGCAATGTGATCGCCATTGTGGGTGGTCTGGGCGAAAAGAACAAGAGCCTCTCGCTGAACCGTGCCTACAGTGTCACTCGTCAGACGGGTTCTACCATCAAGCCTATCGGTGCGTATGCACTGGGTGTAGAGTATGGTCTGGTGAACTGGTCCACCATGCTCAACAACTCGCCCTTGTATCAGAAGCAGGATATGGTGATCCGCGATGAAGATTACTGCCGCAAAAACGGCCTGATGGGCCTTTCCGACAAGCAGCTGCGCGCTTATCCCAACGCATGGCGCAGCTGGCCCCGCAACTATGGCGGCAACTACGGCGACAACAGTGATGTGCCGCTGTGGAACGGTCTGGCCCGCTCGCTGAACACCATTGCGGTGCGTGTGGGTGATCTGGTGGGCGCAAGCAACATCTTCAATTTTGTGTACAACACCCTGCAGCTGAACACGCTGGACCCGGTAAACGATGTGGGTCTGGCGCAGATGGTCATGGGCAGTCAGACCCATGGCGTTACGCCCACGGCGCTGGCAGCTGCGTTCCAGATCTTCTACGATGGCCAGTACACCACCCCGCACCTGTATACCCGCGTGCTGGACCGTGACGGCAATATCTATCTGGAGAACAACTCCACCAGCTATCAGGCCCTGACCCCGGATACCGCTTATGTGATGAACCGCCTGCTGAAGAACGTTCTGTACTCCAGCGTGGGCACCGCCGGTGGCCGCTACCCCAACTCCAACGGCATGGAAGCCTTTGGCAAGACCGGTACCGCCAGCGACGAAAAGGATCTGTGGTTCGTGGGCGGCACGCCGTACTACGTTACCGCCGTGTGGTGGGGCTACGATGCACCCTATGATATGACCAAGACGCTGGGTAAGCAGCAGGCCAAGACCCGTACCTGTGTTATGGCGTGGAAGGCGCTGATGGAACAGGTGCAGGCAGACCTGCCGTATAAGGCATTCCCGACCTCTGCCGGTGTGGTGGAGCGCCGCTACTGCACCCAGAGCGGTCTGCTGGCAGGCGGCTCCTGCCCCAGTACCGCCGTGGGCTACTACCGCGCCGATGATCTGCCTGGTACCTGCAACTACTCCCATGCAGCAGCTCCTGCAGCGGCTGCACCTGCGGAGACTGCGGCACCGGAGCAGGCTGTCATTCCTGCGGATACAGGTAATCAGGATACAGACTGATCTGTAGCCATATGAAGGACAAAAGGCGTACTATCGGCACCGGCGCGGGGTGAATCCGGCAAGGAAATACCGCGCTTGCCGCAGCAAAACTGGATAATCTGACAAAAACGCATCCGACCTCTTGCATTGCAGGGGGCCGGATGCTATTATATTCACTGCAAGAACACTTGTGTTTGTGAGGTGAACAAGTTGGAACGCCGCTTTTATCTGGTAGATGCGCAGGTGCTGCCTGAGGTTTTTCTCAAGGTGGTGCGTGCCAAGGAACTTCTGGCCAGTGGGGAGGCACGCAGCATTTCCGCTGCCACCCGCGCAGTCGATCTTTCGCGCAGTGCTTTTTATAAGTATAAGGACTGCATTTTTGACTCCGAGAATGGCCGTGAGGTGATCACCGTCATGGCTACTCTGCGGGACGAGACCGGTGCACTGCAGAGCCTGCTGGCCGGCATCAGCGCCGCAGGTGCAAGCATTGTGACCATCAACCAGTCCACACCGGAAAACGGTGCCGCACTGGTGGCAGTCACCATCCGCACCGATACCATGCAGATGACTCCCGAAGAGCTGACCGAAAAACTTTCGCGTCAGCGTATGGTGGTAGGCGTGCACTGCGGGTACAATCTGTAAGCAGTCTTCAGAAAACGAGGGAGAACAACAATGGCTAAAATTGCAATTCTGGGCTTTGGCACGGTGGGCAGCGGCGTGTACGAGGTACTGTGCCGCAACGCTGCGGGTGTCTCCCGCCGTGCAGGTGAGCCGGTGGAGGTCAAGTACATCCTTGACCCGAAGGATTTTTCAAACCATCCGGATGCACACCTGTTTATAAAGAACTTCGATACCATTCTGGAAGACCCGGAGATCAAGGTGGTGGTGGAGACCATCGGCGGCACCCGCTTTGCGTATCCGTATGTAAAGGCCTGCCTTGAGAGCGGCCGCAGCGTATGCACCTCCAACAAGGAGATGGTGGCCACCTACGGCGCAGAGCTGCTGGGCCTTGCCAAAGAGCACGGCTGTGCCTTCCTGTTCGAGGCTTCTGTGGGCGGCGGTACGCCCATCATTACCCCGATGCACCAGTGTCTGGCGGCAAACGTCATCACCGAGGTGGAGGGCATCGTGAATGGCACCACCAACTTCATGCTCACCAAGATGGTGCGCGAAAATCTGGGCTTTGACGATGCGCTGAAGATCGCGCAAGAGCTGGGCTACGCCGAGACGAAGGACCCCAGCGACGATGTGGACGGCCGTGATGCCTGCCGCAAGATCGCCATTCTGTCCTCGCTGGTGTGCGGCCATCAGATCTACCCCCAGAACATTCCCACCCGCGGCATCCGTGCCATTACCACGGCAGATGTGGAAGCGGCGGAAAAGCTGGGCTGTGTGATCAAGCTGATCGCATGGATGAAGCGCGGCAAGGACGGCAGCGTGGCTGCCGGTGTGGAGCCGTGTCTGGTGCCCAAGGCAAACCAGCTGGCCAGCGTGGACGATGTGTTCAATGCAGTGCTGGTCAAGGGCGATATGCTGGGCGACGTGGTGTTCTACGGCAAGGGCGCAGGCAAGCTGCCCACCGCCAGCGCCGTGGTGGCCGACATTGTGGATGCCCTGAAGCATGGCTCCAAGGTGCACGACAGCCTGTTCTGGCAGCCTGCTGAGCCGGTGGAGGGAATGCTCACCGACCCGGCTCCTGCTGCATATTATGTGCGTGTAGCAGGCATTGCTCCGGCGGTGGTGGAAGCCATCTACGGCTATGGCAGGGTGGTGGACGAACGCTACGAAGGCTGCGCTTACTTTGTGGAGCGCGCCGACGAAAAGGCACTGGCCGAAGCAGCCCGCAAGGTGGAAGCCGTGGGCGGCAGCGTGAAGCTGGTGCTCAAGCGTCTGCCGGAAGAAAACTGATAACGGAATAAGGAAAGGTGCGGCGGCTATGAAGATCAAGGTTTCTGTCCCGGCCACCAGCGCAAACATCGGCTCCGGCTTTGATGCGCTGGGTCTGGCGGTGACGCTGTATAATACGGTCACCTTTGAAGAGAGCGAAGTGCTGGATATCTCGTCTGCGGACGGTACCCGCATCCCGCGCGGTGAATCGAACCTCGTGTACCGTTCGGCAAAGGGTCTGTTTGAGAAGGTGGGCAAGCAGATCCCGCCCCTCAAGATCACCCAGACGAATCCCATCCCCATGGCGCGCGGCCTTGGTTCTTCCTCGGCCTGCATCATTGCGGGACTGCTGGGTGCAAACCGGATGCTGGGCGATGTGCTCAACACGCAGGAGCTGCTCACGCTGGCGACCGCCATCGAGGGCCACCCGGATAACGTGGCCCCGGCCCTGCTGGGCGGCCTGACCAGCAGCGTGTTTGAGGATGGCAAGGTGTACTCGGTCAAGCGCAATGTGGATGAAACGCTGTGCTTCGCCGCCATCGTGCCGGACTACAAGCTGCTGACGGAAGCCGCTCGTGCGGCCCTGCCCAAAGAGGTCTCCCACAAGGACGCGGTATATAACCTTTCGCGCGCTGCGCTGGTGCCTGCCGCCTTCTGCGAGGGCAGACATGATCTGCTGGCCATTGCCACTGAGGATAAGCTGCACCAGCCCTACCGTATGCCGCTGATGCCCGGATCCAAGGAAGTGTTCGATATGGCACGCCTGTGTGGTGCAAAGGCTGTTTACGTTTCCGGTGCGGGCAGCACCGTGATGGCCGTAGCGGAAAAGGCGGAGGCCGAAAAGTTCTATTCCAAGCTGGAAAAGGGTCTGGAGCTGCTGGAAGGTCTGGACGGATGTGAAGCATTTACATTGCTGCGTTTGGATGCCGATAACACCGGCGCAACGGTGGAATGATAAATGGGTAAGGGAAGTGCAAGGCGCTGCTGACCGCTTCCGCCCGGTGTACCCCTTTTGACAAAGGGACAAAAAGAGGAGAGTGACAAGATATGGCGTTGATCGTACAGAAGTTCGGCGGTTCTTCGGTGAAGGACCGTGACCGTATCTTCAACGTGGCACGCATTGTGGCAAACACCCACAACGCGGGCAATGACGTAGTGGTGGTGGTGTCCGCTCAGGGCGATACCACCGATGACCTGATCGCCAAGGCTGGGGAGATCACCCACAACCCTTCGGCCCGTGAAATGGATATGCTGCTGGCTAGCGGCGAGCAGATCAGCATTTCGCTGCTGGCCATGGCACTGAATGAGCTGGGCTGCCATGCCATCAGCCTGACCGGCTGGCAGGCTGGCTTCCGCACCGACCGCGCCTATACCAAGGCGCGCATCACCCGCTTGGAGACAGAGCGCATCTCTTCTGAGCTGGAGCGCAACCGTGTGGTCGTTGTGGCGGGCTTCCAGGGCCTGAACAAGATGGATGACATCACCACTCTGGGCCGCGGCGGCTCCGACACCAGCGCTGTTGCCATTGCAGCAGCCCTGCACGCAGACCGCTGCCAGATCTTTACCGATGTGGAAGGCGTTTACACGGCCGACCCGCGCAAGGTGCGCAACACCCGCAAGCTGGATGAGATCACCTTTGACGAGATGCTGGAGCTGGCATCTCTGGGTGCACAGGTGCTGAACAACCGCAGCGTGGAGCTGGCCAAAAAGTATAATGTGGAGCTGGAGGTGCTCTCCAGCCTGAATCCCGTGCCCGGTACGGTGGTCAAGGAGGTTACAAAAGACATGGAAGGTATGCTGATCAAGGGTGTCGCAAAAGACACTGATGTTGCTGTTATCACGATTCTGAACGTTCCCGATGAGCCGGGCATGAGCTTCAAGATCTTCGGTCTGCTGGCCCAGAAGAACATCAACGTGGACATCATCCTGCAGTCCACCGGCCGTGACGGCAAGAAGGATATCAGCTTTACCTGCTCTGAGGGCGAAGCCGATCTGGCTATGCGCGTGCTGAAGGAGAGCGCACACTTCAACGATGTGAGCGTGGACACCACCTGCGCCAAGGTCTCCATTGTGGGTGCCGGTATGCAGAGCCACAGCGGCGTTGCTTCCAAGATGTTTGAGGCACTGTCCAACAACAACATCAACATCAAGATGATCTCCACCAGCGAGATCAAGATCTCCTGCATCATCGACCGCGGCGATGCCGACAAGGCTGTTTCTGCGATCCACGATATGCTGTTTGATTAAATAAAAATATAGGAATGCCGCATCGCCTTTTAGGTGGTGCGGCATTTTTGCGTGGAAAACTCCTCCAGTCGCCTGCGGCGACAGCCCCCTCTGAGAGGGGGCCTTTGGCAGAGCGGGAAACTTTTCTGTTTCGCCAGAGCCTCCCTCATTGAGGGAGGTGGATGCGAGCGTGCGAGCAGACGGAAGGAGTTTTTTCGGTCATACTTATTTTACACTTCCGGCGTTTACACAAAATGCAAAGGGGTGTATAATATACACTGTATCTGTGCGGCGCAGTGCGCTGCAAATTCTGCAAAAGGAGCTGCAACGCGCCATGGAACCGACTGATAGAAATGCTGCAAAGCCCCGCCTGACCCGCGCTCAGTGGAAGCGCCGCAAGCGGCTGCGTCTGGCCCGCAACTGGGCCATTCTCATTCTCGTCTGCGCCGCCATTGTGGCGCTTATGACCAAAGGCATCCTCTGGCTGCTGCCAAAGGTGAACGCCATGCTTGCAGGGCCGCAGAGCTTTGATGCGGCCAGCTACGATGGCACCGGCTACAGCTTTGATGCTGACGATGAGCGTTTTGTGCTGGTAAACACCAATCTGCCTTTTGCCGAGGAACCCTCTCCGGCCCTTGCCGATGCCGATGAAGCCAGCGGTATCCAACTGGAAGCTGAAGCAGCTGCAGCCTACCAGAAAATGGCTGCGGCTGCGGCCGAGGACGGCGTTGCACTGGTGCTGACGGCAGGCTATCAAGACGCAGATGCCCGCAGCGCGGCCTATGAGACACAGAAGCAGCAGTATCTGGAAAAGGGCAAAACCGAGGAAGAAGCCGCAAGCCTTGCGGCAGATATCCAGCCGCCTGCGGAATGCAATGATCACGGCACCGGCTATGCGGCGGATATCCTCAGTACGGACTACCCGACCCGTGATACCGGCTTTGATACGACCCGCGCCTACGAGTGGCTCACCGCCTACGCCGCCGAATACGGCTTTATCCTGCGCTATCCGCAGGACAGGCAGGCTGCTACCGGCGTGGTGTTTGAGCCGTGGCACTGGCGGTATGTGGGCGTTGAAAATGCCCTTGCCATCCGTGCCAGCGGCCTGAGTCTGGAAGAATTTCTTGCCTTGCAGAAGGCATCATAAAAATAAAAGCTCCCTGTGAAAGCAGGGCGGAGGAACAAATTGGAACGTACTCTCATTGCGCCGGGTGTGCATCTTTCCTGTGACCCGGCGGAAAAATTCAACCGCTGCCGCATCAGCGTCCACTTTGCCTTTCCGGCAAAGCGGGAAACGGCCACAGCACATGCGCTGCTGCCGCTGGTGCTGGAGCGCGGCTATGCCGACTGCCCGGATATGACCCGCCTGACCAAAAAGCTGGCCAAGCTCTACGGTGCAGACCTCACAGTGGATGCCCGGCCCATGGGCTGCAGCCACAACCTGTGTGTTAGTGTTACCGGTATCAAGGATCAGTTTGCGCTGGAAGGGGAGACCCTTACAAGGGAATATGCATCCATTGCACTGGGTGCAGCCTTTCACCCGTATTTTGTGGGCGGCACTTTTGATCCGGAAGCCGTGGGCATTGAGAAGCAGATGCTGAAAAAGGCGCTGGAAGATGAGATCAACGATAAGCGCCTTTACTGCCTGCATCAGGCCAACCGGGAATTCTTTGGCGACAGCCCGGCGGGTGTGCGGCAGGAGGGCTATCTGGAAGAGGTGGAAGGCCTGACACCGGAACAGCTTACCGCAGCCTATTACGAGATGCTGCGCACCGCCAACATTGAACTGATCGTGCTGGGCTGCACGGCAGAGCAGACCGCTGCGGTAAAGGATGCGCTGCTGGCAGAGCTTGCGGCAATTGACCGCGCACCGCTGCCGCTGGCGGAAAACATTGCCATGCCCCGCCGGGAGCCGGTGCACAAAACCGAAACCTATGATATGGTGCAGGCGAAGCTCTGTATGCTGTTCACGCTGGGCAAACCCATGCGCACCGAACAGCTGGCTGCTGTGCGCCTTGCCATGGCGCTGTACGGCGGCAGTGTGACCAGCCGCCTGTTCCTGAATGTGCGCGAGCGTGACCACCTGTGCTACTACTGCTCGTCCTCGTTCCAGAGCTTTACCGGAAGCATGGCTGTGAACAGCGGCGTGGAGCACGCCGACGCAGCCCGGGCAGAGCGGGCCATCTTGAAGGAACTGGCCGACCTGTGCGATGGCCCCATCACCGACGATGAATTTGAGGACTGCCGTCGGGGTCTGCTGAGCGGGATGCAGGGGGTAGAGGATACCTTGGGCGGCATCGAGACATGGTATTACATTGAAGTGCTGCGCGGCGGCGACCCGGCCAAGGTGCAGACACCTGCCGAAGCCCGCGCCGCTCTGCAGGCCGTGACCAAGGACGATGTGCGCGCCATCCTGCGCAAACTGACCCTCTCGGTCAGCTATCTGCTCACAAAGGAGGTGGCCGCTCATGCCGCAGAATAACCAGACCCTGCTGGAAAAGACCGTGGCTGACCAGTGGCAGACCCTGCCCTCCGGACTGACCATTATCGTGCGGCCCATGCCGGGTTATTCCAGCACCCATGTCATTTTTGCTACCCGCTTTGGCTCCATTGACCGGGATTTCCGGCTGGACGGCAAAGAGGTGCATCTGCCTGCAGGCGTGGCACACTTCCTCGAGCACAAGATGTTTGAAGATCAGGACGGCGATGCCTTTGCAAAGTATGCCAAGACCGGTGCCAATGCCAACGCATTTACCAGCTTTGACCGCACCTGCTACCTGTTCACTGCGACCCAGCAGCTGGACGAAAGCTTGGATGTGCTGCTGGGCATGGTGACGCATCCGTACTTTACCGAGCAGACCATCGCCAAGGAGCAGGGCATCATCGGGCAGGAAATCAAAATGTATGATGACAGCCCGGACTGGCGGCTCATCACCGGCCTGTTCGAGTGCTTGTACCACGAGCATCCCATCCGCAGCGATATCGCGGGCACGGTGGAGAGCATTGCTGAGATCACGCCGGAGATGCTTTACGACAGCTGCAAAGCCTTCTATGCACCGGGCAATATGGTGCTGGCGGCTGCCGGCGACACTACCATGGAGCAGATCCTGGCTGCCTGTGAGCGCCACGGCCTGATGAGACCGCGCAGCACCGAAAGGGTGCAGCGGCTGTGGAAGCCGGAACCCATGACGCTGGCGGCAGCCCATAAGACCCTGAAAATGCCGGTGTCCAAGCCCTGCTTCGGCGTGGGTTTCAAGGAGAAGCCGTTGCCCCCGAACGATCTGCGCACTGAAGCGCTGTATGATCTGATCCTGAGCTGCATCACAGGCGGCATGTCGCCGCTGTACCGCCGCCTGTACGACGGAGGCCTTGTGAACCCCGGCTTTGGAGGGGAAGTGCTGCGGGTAGACGGCTGCTGCTGCATCCTGTTCACCGGCGAGAGCGATGCCCCCGATGCCGTGAAGCAGATGCTTCTGGACGAGATCGCCCGCATCCGTGCCGCGGGTGTGGACCGGGAGATCTTTACCCTGTGCAAGAACGAAAAGTACGGCCAGCTGATCGAAAATCTGGAAAATGTGGAGGACTCGGCCAGCCAGATGGCAGATTTTGCCCTATCCGGCCAGACGGTGGCGCAGCAGATCACCATGCTGGCAGGGCTGACTGCCGAGGATGCGGACGCTGCGCTGCAGCACATCCTCAGCACCGACCGCATGGCTGTGATGGATATACTGCCAGATGGCACTGCGCCGCTGGCCGAGAACGAGGAGGAAGCAGAATGACAAATCTGGTGCAGTTCCCGGGGCTGGGCCTGAGCTTTGAGATCAACCGCGTGGCCCTTTCCATTGGCGGGTTCAATATTTACTGGTATGGCGTGTGCATTGCCTTTGGCATCTGTCTGGCGCTGGTATTTGCGTTCCGCCACAGCATCGAGTTCGGTGTGGACCCGGACAGCATGGTGGACGTGATCTTGATTGGCATCGTGCTGGGCATTGTCAGCGCCCGCGCTTACTATGTGGCCATGGCACCCTTTAAATACGAAAGCATCTGGGAGATGATCGCCATTCGGGATGGCGGCCTTGCCATCTACGGTGGCATCATCGGCGCCTTTCTGTTCGGTGGCTTGTCCTGCAAAAGGCGGGGCGTGCCGGTGCTGCCCATGTTCGACCTGACCGCTATGGGCTTTCTGCTGGGACAAGGCTGCGGCCGCTGGGGCAACTTTTTCAATCAGGAAGCCTTTGGCTGCAACACCACGCTGCCGTGGGGCATGTTCAGCGAAACGACCCGCGCTTACCTGATGGGCAGCACAGTCACGGCCCAGAGCGGCGTGACCATTGACCCGAATCTGCCGGTGCATCCCACCTTCCTGTACGAAAGCATCTGGTGCTTCGTGGGCTTTCTCCTGCTGTTCCGTTACATTAAAAAGCGCAAGTTCAACGGTGACATTGCCCTGCGGTATATGATCTGGTACGGCGCGGGCCGCTTCTGGATCGAAGCCCTGCGCACCGACAGTCTGATGCTGGTGCCATCCATTGGTCTGCGGGCATCCCAGCTGGTGGCAGGTATCGCTGTGGTAGTCGGTATGGCTGCGGAAATTTACTTTACCCACAAGTTCAAGGACAAGCCCCTGATGGTAAAGCTGGCAATGACGGCGGACAACGAAGCTGCAGTCAATAAGCTGAGCAAAGAAAAAGCTGTTATCGGTCTGATGACGGATGCAGATACTGAACTGCTGGCCTCCAGCCCGCGTAAGCTGTTCGTGGAGCGCACCGAAGCCTACAACGCGGAAGTAAAACGCACCATCGCGGAAAGCGGGAAGGCGAAACAATAAAAAATCTTTCGGAAAGAGGAAAATTCCTCTTGCATTTCCATCGTTTTTTTGCTATACTATTCTAGCCGCGTGGTGTGGGCGCCTGAAATGGCCCAGTGTAAGGGCCTGCCTTTACGACCAGCGAGTACAACGAAAAGGAATGAACAAAATGTACGCAATCATTGTTACCGGCGGTAAGCAGTACCGCGTGGAGCAGGGCGACATCGTCTACATCGAAAAGCTGGACGTTGAGGCCGACTCCGAAGTGAAGTTTGATCAGGTTCTCGCTATTGGCGAGGAGGGTTCTGTGAAGGTTGGCGCTCCCGTTGTTGAGGGTGCTACCGTTTCTGCCAAGGTCATCAAGAATGGCAAGGGCAAGAAGCTGAACATCATCACCTATCGCGCAAAGAAGCACAGTGCTCGCCGTATGGGCCATCGTCAGCCCTTCACCAAGGTTGAGATCACTGCGATCAACGGCTAAGGAGGTAAATTACAATGGCACATAAAAAGGGCGTAGGCAGCACCAAGAATGGCCGCGATTCCGCAGCACAGCGTCTGGGCACCAAGCGTGCAGACGGTCAGTTCGTTCTGGCCGGCAACATCCTGGTTCGTCAGCGTGGCACCCACATCATGCCGGGTGAGAACGTTGGCAAGGGCAGCGATGACACCCTGTTTGCTCTGGTGGACGGTACCGTCCGTTTCGAGCGCGTGGGTAAAGACGGCAAGAAGTGCAGCGTCAAGCAGTAACTTCTTTCGGATAACTGCAAAACGTAGAGAGCCGGACCCTCGTGGCCCGGCTCTTTTTGATGAAGAATTCTCTTTTTGACTGTCTGGCAGAAACTCCTCCAGTCGCCTGTGGCGACAGCCCCCTCGGGGAGGGGGCCTTAAAGCCTCCCTCCTTGAGGGAGGCGGCATCGTGCAGCGATGCCGGAAGGAGTTCCCGGCAAGGGAAGGGGAATAAACGAACATATAAAACTAAGGAGGGGCTGTATGGCAGCACAAACCAACTTTATCGACATCGCCACGATATGGCTCCACGCGGGCAAGGGCGGCGACGGTGCGGTGAGCTTTCACCGTGAAAAATTCGTGGCCGCTGGCGGCCCGGACGGCGGCGACGGCGGCCGCGGCGGCGATATCATCTTTGTGGTGGACGATCACCTGACCACCCTGATGGATTTCCGCTATAAGCGCAAGTATGTGGCCCCGGAGGGTGGCAAGGGCGGTGCAAGCCTGTGCCACGGCAAAAACGCGGAGAACCTTGTCATCAAGGTGCCGCTGGGCACCGTCATCAAGGACGCCGAGAGCGGCCTTGTCATTGCGGACCTGTCCGACCACACCCCAGTCACCATTGCAAAGGGTGGCCGCGGCGGCTACGGCAATGCGCATTTTGCCACTCCCACCCGACAGATCCCCAAGTTTGCAAAGCCCGGTATGCCCGGCGAAGACATTCAGGTGACGCTGGAGCTGAAGCTGATCGCCGATGTGGGTCTGATCGGCTTCCCCAATGTGGGGAAGTCCACCCTCATTTCCACCATCAGCGCAGCCAAGCCTAAGATCGCAAACTACCACTTCACCACGCTGGTGCCCACGCTGGGCGTTGTGTCCGTGGCGGAGGGCGCAAGCTTTGTCTGCGCCGACATCCCCGGCCTGATCGAGGGTGCCAGCGAGGGCATCGGTCTGGGACATGACTTCCTGCGCCATGTGGAGCGCTGCCGCCTGCTGCTGCATGTGGTGGATGTTTCTGGCAGCGAGTGCCGTGAACCCATTGAGGATTTTGAAAAGATCAACGAGGAGCTGGCAAGGTTCAGCCCTGTGCTGGCTGAGCGCCCGCAGATCGTCATTGGCAACAAGTGCGATCTGGCCACCGAGGAGCAGATCGAAGCTTTCCGCAAGTATGTGGAGGGCAAGGGCTTGACCTTTGTGCCCATCTCTGCCGCTACGATGCAGGGCGTGAAGGAACTGCCGGGCCTCGTGTACAACCGCCTGAAGGATATCCCGCCGGTGCCGGTGTTTGCTCCCGAGTACAAGAAGCCCGAACCCAAGGCCAACGACCGTGCGTTTGAGATCAAGCGCATGGAAGCCCATGTATGGAGCGTGGAAGCCCCGTGGCTGGAATACATTCTGGCCGGCAGCAATGTGGACGACTACGAAAGCCTGCAGTTCTTCCAGCGTCAGCTGGGCGAGAGCGGCATTCTGGACGCTCTGGTGGCAAAGGGCGTGCAGGAGAACGATACCATTCTCATTGGTGATTACCAGTTCGATTATATCTTCTAAGAGGTCACTATGAACGAACCTGAAAAGATCGACCCGCGGGAGCTTAGCCCCTTGGCGCTGGCCTTTGTGGGCGACAGCGTGCTGGAACTGCTGGTGCGACAGCGTCTGGTGGAGCACCACCGCCTGTCTGCCGGAAAGCTCAACGCAGAAAAGGTCAAATATGTCTCGGCCCGGGCACAGTTCCGGGAGGAACAGCTGCTGGAGCCGCTGTTCACTGAGGACGAACTGGCCGTGTTCAAGCGGGGCCGCAACGCCAGCAAGGCCAGCGTGGCAAAGCACGCTTCCCCGGAGGAATACCGTGCTTCCACCGGCTTCGAGTGCCTGCTGGGCTGGCTGTATCTGAACGGTCAGCTGGGCCGTGTGCACGAGCTGTTTGAAACACTGTGGCAGCAGTTCGACCCCAACGAGACCTGAGAAGTTGCTTTCATAATCATTGCACACCGCCTGAACGGTCTTTTTGCTGCCATACTGCGTTGCTCTTCCTTGCAATCCATCAGGATTGCTGCGGAAAACCGCCTTGTCTGGCGGCAAAAAGCCGCGCCCATTCGGCGCACCCTGACTATAAAAACAACTTCTGACGCGAAAGCCCGCTGCTTTCCGCACTGGAAAACAGTGCCGGAGGGCAGCGGGCTTTGCGATTTGAGAAAGATCAGAGGTTCGCGCCCATGGTCCATCAGGCGCGAAGGGCAGCGTTAGCGGCTGTTTTTGGCGTTGCTGGAACGGTTGCTCGTGGAGTTCTTGGCGCTCTCATCGTCGGCACCCTTGGTGTACTGGTTGGGGTGCTTGTGCTCGTTGGTGGCGCTGTTGGTGGTCTGGTTGGACGTGCGGTTCGAGGTCTGATTCTTGCAGTTATTGCTGCGGTTTTCGGTTGCCATAGTGAATGATCTCCTTTCGGTTTTCCGTGCGGGGCGGTGTGCCCCTCACAAGACCTAGTTTGGCCGCAGACGGCGGCTTTATACATCCCACAGGAGGAATGCAGAATGCCCATGGAATATTTTGAACAGCGGGAGCGCGCTCTGCTGGGAGACCGGTTCGATGTCCTGTATGCAGCCCCGCAGGAAACGGCGGAGCGCGGCGTAACGGTGTCGGCCCTGCGCAGCTCACCGGAGCAGTTTGCCGCAAAAGCCGATTTCCCACTGGAAGCATCGCCCTTTTGCAAGGCGGCATTCGTGGTGCATCAGCCGGACTTTAAGCCCGGGCGGCATCCGTACTACCATGCGGGTGTGTTTTACTCGCAGGAGCCGTCGGCGTCCTCGGCAGCGCCGCTGCTGGGTGTGCGGCCCGGGATGCGCGTGCTGGACATGTGTGCAGCCCCCGGCGGCAAAAGCAGTCAGCTGGCGGCGGCATTGCAGGGGCGCGGCGTGCTGGTGAGCAACGAATATGTTGCGGCCCGTGCGGATATCCTGAAAAGCAATCTGGAACGCATGGGCGTGTCCAATGCGGTGGTGCTCAATGAGTCGCCCGCCCGCATTGCGGACGCTCTGCCGGAGTTTTTTGACCGCGTTCTGGTGGATGCACCCTGTTCCGGCGAGGGAATGTTCCGCAAGGAGCCGGTGGCCCGTCAGCAGCACTGTGAAGCGCTGGTGAAGCAGTGTGCTGAGCTGGGTGCAGAAATTCTGGACTGTGCAGCCGCTGTGCTGGCCCCGGGCGGGCAGCTGGTGTATTCCACCTGCACCTTTGCACCTGAGGAGGACGAGGGACAGGTGGCGGCATTCCTGCAGCGCCACCCGGAGTTCACCCTTGCGGATGCGCTTGGCAATGTGGACTACACCTTTGGCAGTGAGGGCGAAGCCAACCGCACCGGCGGTCTGCCGCTGGATGTGAGCAAGGTGCGCCGTATCTGGCCCTGTCAGGGCGGCGAGGGCCACTTTATGGCCCGGCTCGTCAAAGCTGGCACTCCGCGCGTTCTGCCCGCAGAGGGCGAGTACACTGCCGAAGAACAGCTCTGGCTGGCAGCAGCGGAAACTGCGGGCAAAAAGGCCAAGGGGAAGGGCGGCAAGCCTGCCAAGGCTGCGGATGCCCGTGCATCCCGCCGCGAGAATGTCCGTGCCTGCCGGGAAGCGGTGCAGGGTGAAAAGCGCAGCCGCGAAGCACAGGCAGGGGAGACAAGTCCTGCCCAGAGCCTTGCAGTATGGCACGCGTTTGCCGGGCAGTATTTCCCGGCGCTGGCAGACCGCCCGGCTGTGGTGCACGGCGGCGGTGTGCTGCTGCCGGTGCCGTTCCCGCAGACGAACCTGCATGTGCTGCGGGCGGGCGTATTTGTGGGCAGCGTGCAGAAAGGCCGCTTTGTGCCGGAGCACCATCTGTTCACGGCATTTGGCGCACAGTGTGTAAACCGCGAAGAACTCACCCTTGATGACCCGCGCTGCGTGGAGTATCTTTCCGGCCGTGAGGTGGAAGCCCGCATCGCTGCTGACGGCTGGTGCTGCGTGACGGTGGACGGCTGGCCGCTGGGCGGCGGCAAGGTGTCCGGCGGGCGGGTGAAAAACCATTATCCCAAGGCGCTGCGGCTGCTGTGAACGGGCAGAAAAAGCGCATTTTTCCGCGCAGAATGCTGAAAACCGGGCGGATAAGGCTTGAACGCTCTGCCCGGTTGTGCTACAATAATAGAGTTAGATTTTGTGTGCTGCCACAATGCGGGCGACCACAGCCCGTCTGCCCGCAGGCGGAGATTTGAGAATATACAGGAGGCTCTTTCCCATGTCTGGACATAGCAAATGGAACAATATTAAGCGCAAGAAGGAAAAGACCGATGGCGCAAAGGCAAAGGTCTTTACCAAGATCGGCCGCGAGATCAGCGTTGCCGTGCGTACCGGCGGCCCGAACCCCGCTTCCAACAGCAAGCTGGCTGACCTGATCGCCAAGGCAAAGCGCATGAGCGTGCCCAACGATAACATCCAGCGCATCATCAAGAAGGCCGAGGGCGGCGATAAGACCGAGTACGAAGCAATCACCTACGAAGGCTACGGCCCCGGCGGCGTTGCTGTCATGGTGGAGACCCTGACCGACAACCGCAACCGTACCGCTGCCGACTTGCGCCACTACTTCGACAAGAACGGCGGCAATCTGGGTGCTATGGGCTGCGTGGGCTTCCTGTTCAGCCAGAAGGGTGTCATTGACATCTCTCTGGAAGATAAGGATGCCGACGAGGCTATGATGGATGCTCTGGATGCTGGTGCCGAGGACTTCGATGCCAGCGAGGATGCAGCCGAAATCACCACCGATCCCGAGAACTATTCTGCTGTGGTCAAGGCCATGGAGGAGAAGGGCTACGAGATCCTCTCCGACGATCTGGCCATGGTGCCCATGACCACCACCCGCCTGACCGACCCCGACCAGCTGAAGCTGATGGGCAAGCTGCTGGATGCGCTGGAAGACAATGATGATGTCCAGAACGTCTGGCACAGCCTGGAGAACGAAGAGGATCTGCCGGAATAACCTTCCGCAAGGCTCTTTGCTCCTGAAATAAGACGATAAAAAGCCGCTTTTTGTGCTAATTGGCACGAAAGGCGGCTTTTTTGTGCTGTGTTACGGGACTGAAAACGTCTTGGGACCTCCACTGACAATAAAAATCCCCCGTCGGCAAGGCATACCGGCGGGGGAAAGGGGGAGAGCGGTTTTTAATAGATTATTGCACGCTTGCAAGGAACCGCACAAAGCCTGCGCGGCCAGCCTCGTCCATTTTATAGACACCGGCATCGGCCAATACCTGAGCGAACACATGGCCCACCTCGTCCTGCAGGATGAGGTGCACGGTGTCGCCGTTCAGTTCCGGGTGGCGGGCAAGAATATCCTCGGCCCACTCGGCGTGCTTCTGCAGTTCTTCCGGGTACTGGCTCACCGGGGTGCGGGCCACCAGTGCATCGGCCAGCTCAAACAGCTCCTTTTTCAGGCGGCTGGGCAGCACGGCAAGGCCCATGACCTCGATCAGGCCGATGTTTTCCTTTTTGATGTGATGCAGCTTTGCATGGGGATGGAACACGCCCAGCGGATGCTCCGGGGTGGTGATGTTGTTGCGCAGCACCAGATCCAGCTGATACTTGCCGTCCCGCATCCGGGCAATGGGGGTGATGGTGTTATGTGGCTCGCCGTCGGTCTCGGCAAAGATGAAGCATTTTTCATCCGAGTAGCCGCGCCATGCGGTCAGAATTTTATCGGCCAGCTCCACAAGACGGGCATCATCCTCGCTGGTCAGGCGGATGCAGCTCATGGGCCAGTGCACGATACCGGCATCCACATCCTCAAAACCGGGGAAGACCCACTTCTTCTCGACGGGAGCCTTTGCCATAGCGAATTCATAGTGGCCGCCCTGGAAATGGTCGTGGCTGAGAATGCTGCCGCCCACGATGGGCAGGTCGGCGTTGCTGCCCACGAAATAGTGGGGGAACAGGCCCACGAAATCCAGCAGCTTGCGGAAGGTAGCACGCTCGATCTTCATGGGAGTGTGCTGGTTGTTGAACACGATGCAGTGCTCGTTGTAGTAGACATAGGGGCTGTACTGCAGGTTCCAAGCGCTGTCATTGATGGTGAGAGGGATGATGCGGTGATTCTCGCGGGCGGGATGGTTCATGCGGCCTGCATAGCCTTCGTTCTCGGCGCAGAGCTGGCACTTGGGGTAGGCGCTCTGGGGAGCCAGTTTGGCGGCGGCAATGGCCTTAGGGTCTTTTTCGGGCTTCGAGAGGTTGATGGTGATATCCAGATCGCCGTAGGGGGTCTTGGTGACCCATTTCAGGTCGCGCTTGATGCGGTAGCGGCGGATATAATCGGTGTCCTGACTGAATTTATAGAACCAGTCGGTCGCGGCCTGAGGGCCTTCGCTTTCGTAGCGCTCCTCGAAATTGGCGCGCACGATGCTGGGCCGCGGGGTCAATACGCCCATGAGCTTTGTGTCGAACAGGTCGCGGGCGGTGGAGTTGTCCTCGCACACACCGCGGGCAACGGCATCATCTACCAGCGTTTTGAGGATGCTTTCCAGATCGGTATAGCACACCTCGCCCTCCGGCGCGGTAAAGTCGTCCAGCTGCATGGTCATAAGCAGCTGGTTGCGGATGTAAATTTCATCATCGGGCAGGATAAGGCCGGTGTCCAGCCCGTAATTCACGAGCTGCTGAATGGCGGTAGAGATCACAGCACTGCGCCTCCTTCCGGGCGGATGCTCAGCACATGGCAGCGGCCCTCACCAAGGATGGCTTCCATGTGGGCCTTGAAGTCGGCCAGCATTTCCACCGGCACAAAGGCCTGAGCCGTACCGGCAAAGCCGCCGCCATGCACGCGCACAGCGCCCTTGCCGTTCAGATAATGCTTGGCAGCTGCAATGGTCACGCCCATCTCCTGATGCTCCTTGTAACCGGCGGGGATCACGTTCTGCAGGTATTCCCAGCTGCTGTGGCCGGACTCGTTGACCAGACGCAGGAAAGTGTCAAAATCGCCCTCGCGCAGGGCAGCTACCTGTTTTGCCACACGGTCGTTATCGGCATAGATATGGAAGGCGCGCAGCACAGCACGGTCGCCGCACTGCTTGCGGCACTCCGGAAGCTTTGCAAGGAAGGTCTCGAACGGCACATCCCGCAGCACTTCGCCGCCGCACACAGCAGCCACAGCGCGGCACTCGGCGGGCACAGCGGCATATTCGTCGGTCAGGTCGGCATGATCTGCGCAGGAATCCAGAATGCACAGGGCAAGGCCTGCCTTGGAGAAATCCACGGCCACCGGCTCCACATCCGGGTGGGCAGGGTCCGCAAAATCAATGGTAATAATGTTGCCAACGCTGGAAGCCATCTGATCCATCAGGCCGCAGGGCTTGCCAAAGTAGACGTTCTCTGCCCACTGGCCGATCTGCGCGATCTCGATGGGGGAGACTTTATCGGTCATGAAGCAGTCATTCAGGATCACGCCGATCAGCACTTCAAAGGCGGCGGAGGAAGAAACGCCGCTGCCCTTGGGCACGTTGGAGGAAATGTACACATCCAGACCGGCCAGCTTTGCGCCGCGCTGACGGAAGGCTTCGCATTCGCCGCGCAACAGAGAGAGGGTAGTGTTTTCCTCTTCCTTGCGGGCAGCAAGGTCATCAAGGCCGATCACACACAGGTCGTAGCCTTCGCTCTGCACGCGCAGCTGGTTCAGGGTGTTGGGCGCGGCGGCAGCGATCATATCAATATTCACGCTGCCGGCCAGCACGCGGCCATGCTGGTGGTCGGTGTGGTTGCCGCCGATCTCGGTGCGGCCGGGGGCACTGTAAAGGCCAGCTTCAGCATGGGGGCCAAAGGTGGCATCCAGACCATTCAGAACAGCTTCGTAGCGGGCAGCCTGTGCAGGAGTTTCTTCGGGCGCACAGCAGTAAAGTGCTGCCAGCCGGGCAGCGTGAGCGCCGCTGGAAAGCTCCTGCTTCCATGCGGAAACAGATTTCATCATAGGATAATCCTCCTTTTGAGCGGGTTGGAACTGCAGTGCAGAGCCGCATACAGGATGCTCTGCACACTTCTGTCCTTATCATATAAAATCCGGACAGAAAAAACCATGTGTTATTGTTGCATCTGGATGAAAAGTTGCAAAAAGACTGAAATTGGCGCACAGAGTGGAATTTGACGGTTGAAATAAAATTAGATATAAAACGGAAAAACCATTGGCAAAAATGCCTGCAAATCCGCGGTTTTGCGTGGGACGGACGAGGCCTGCACAACATGGAGATTTGCGCTTTGAAAAAACAGGGAAAAAGCTCATGGGCCTTTTCCCTGTTTCCGAAAATATTATTTTGTAAACTCGTTTCCGGTCAGGCCGTCCATGTTCAGCATCCCTTCCAGCGCGGCCACATCTGCCGAAACGTCCAGTGCGTCGGACTGGAACAGCTTGTCCAGCTGATTTTCAAAGGCGGTCACCATCAGGTCCATGCTGCGCTCGATGTTCTTTTTGGCATCGGCGATGTTTTCCCCCTGCACATCCTGCGCAGGAAGGCTGGCGTAAGTGTTCAGCAGCTTGAGGGCGGTGGGCAGATAGTAGTCCATGAATTTCTGCAGCTGAGCCTTTTTGCCGGGGTCCTGCTTTGCCAGCTCAAAGATGCGGGCACTGACCGCTTCCAGACGGCTGATCTTGGTGGTCATCACGGGGTCCGGGATGGCATCGTTGACCTGCCGCAGCTGTTGCAGAATTGCGGTATATTGGTCCGCTGGTGCAGGTTCTGGGGCGGGCGCAGGCTTCGGTTTCCGGGGCGGCTGGGGAGCCGCGCCGCGCACTACCAGAGTATTGGTGCGGTTATCAATGTAAGCATCTGCACCGAAGTAACCGTGGGAAATAGCACTTTCCACCACGGTGCGGCCCTTTGCAGCGTCGATGCCCGCGGCAGCAAACAGCTCGTCCAGCGGAATATTGTCGCGGTCGCCTGCGATCTTGTCCAACAGGCGTTCCAGCTTGCGGGTACGATCCATGCGCAGGCCGGTCCACAGTGCGCCGGCTCCGCCAATGGTCGTGGCCAATGCAGGGAGCAGATCGTCGAAGTCCGGAAAGTCGAACAGGCAGTCGATCAGTTCCTCCGCACCGGTAAACAGGAAGATAGCACCCAGAATGGTGCAGATCACGGCAATGGTCTTGTGCCAGTTTTGAGCGTCCTTCTGCTCTTTGGTGGGAACATCGTGGCCGTAGGCTGGCTCGTTTTCCTGCTGGGGGGCCGTCTGCGCAGATGCGGGGCCGAGGTCGGAACGATAGTCTGCCTGCGCCTGTGCAGCAGCCTTTTCCTCTTTTTCGGCGTTTTTATCGATGCTTTTTAAGATGAACAGCAGCACGCCCAGCGGTGCCGACATGGCAAACACAATAAAGATGGCAATGGTGGGAATGTGGGCAAAATAATGTTTTTTGGGCTGCATGAGCAAAAACCTCTCAATTTATCCTGACTGTCCGGCAAAAGAACAGAAAAAGACCGCGTTCCACTCTATTATAGCGGAGCACGGCCTTTTTGTTAAGGGGGAAATATTGATGTGCGTGGAAGCAGCAGGGGAGTAAGTATGCTGCCTGCCGGAAAAAGTTACTTCATCAGGCTGCAGACGGCCTCGGCGTAGGCGGCGGGATCATCCACCGGCAGGCCTTCGATCAGCTGAGCCTGTGCGTACAGCAGAGCACTGTACTTCTTGAGCTTGTCGGTGTCACCGGCTTCCTGTGCGGCCTTGAGCACGGCGAACACGGGGTGGTTGACATTCAGTTCCAGAACCTTATCGCTCTTTACGCCTTCGCTGCCGGGCTGCTTGGACAGCACCTTTTCCATCTCAATGGACAGCGGGCCGTCAGCACTCAGGCACACGGGGTGATCCTTCAGGCGGGTAGAGACCTTGACCTCTTTCACCTTGCCGTCCAGAGCGTCCTTCATGGCATCGAACAGGTTCTTGTTCTCAGCGGTAGCGTCCTCGGCGGCCTTCTTCTCTTCCTCGGTCTCAAGGCCCAGATCACCGCTGTTGACATTCTTGAACTCCACAGTGCCGTCCTTGCCTTCGGCATCCTTGCGGGGATAGGTGCGCAGGATCTGCAGGCAGAACTCATCCACATCCTCGGTCAGCAGCAGGACGTCATAGCCCTTATCCATGACCAGCTCAGCGGCGGGCAGCTTTGCCAGACGGTCGGTAGAATCACCGGCAGCAAAGTAGATATACTTCTGCTCAGCGGGCATCTTGTCCACATACTCCTGCAGAGTGACCATCTTCTGCTCCTTGGCAGACCAGAACAGCAGCAGGTCGCGCAGCAGCTCGGCGTGCATGCCGTAGTCGGAGTAAGCACCGAACTTGATCTGACGGCCGAACTCTTTCCAGAATTCCTCGTACTTCTCGCGGTCATTGGCCAGCATGGCGTGCAGCTCGTTCTTGATCTTTTTTTCCAGAGCGTTGTGGATCAGCTTGAGCTGGTTGTCCTTCTGCAGCATCTCGCGGCTGATGTTCAGGCTCAGATCCTGACTGTCCACAATGCCCTTGACGAAGCTGAAGTAATCGGGCAGCAGGTCGGCGCACTTCTCCATAATGAGCACGCCGGATGCGTACAGGGCCAGACCCTTTTCATAATCCTTGGTGTAGAAGTCGTAGGGACGGTGGCTGGGCACGAACAGCAGGGCATTATAATTTGCAGTGCCCTCGGTGCGGCTGACGATGACGCGGGCGGGGTCGGTATAATCGCCAAACTTTTCCTTATAGAAGTTCGCGTACTCCTCGTCGGTCACTTCGCTCTTCTGCTTTTTCCAGATGGGCACCATGCTGTTCAGGGTTTCCAGCTCGGTGTAAGTCTCCCATTCGGGCTTATAGTCCTCCGGCTTAGGATCGGGTTCCGGCTTCTGGCGCTCGTGCTGGCGCTCCATCTGGATGGGATAGCGCACATAGTCGCTGTACTTCTTCACGATGGCCACGATGCCGTACTCATCGAGGAAGTTGTCGTAGTGGTCCGTCTCAGTATCCGGCTTGATGTGCAGGATGATCTGGGTGCCTGCGGTGTCCTTCTGGGCGGGGGTCATTTCGTAGCCGTCCACACCGGAGGACTCCCACTGCCATGCTTCATCCGAGCCATAAGCCTTGGAAATGACGGTGACTTTATCGGCTACCATGAAGGAAGAGTAGAAGCCGACACCAAACTGGCCGATGATATCGATGTTCTCGTCCTTGTTATCCTTCTTGAAATCCAGAGAACCGGAGTGAGCAATGGTGCCCAGATTCTGCTCAAGTTCCTCTTTGGTCATGCCGACACCGTTATCCTCAATGGTCAGGATGCGGTTCTCCCGATCGCGGGTGATGAGGATGCGGAAATCGCCCTTGTTCATGCCCACAGAAGGATCGGTCAGGCTCTTATAATAGAGCTTATCGATGGCATCCGATGCGTTGGAGATCAGCTCGCGCAGGAAAATTTCCTTATTGGTGTAGATGGAGTTGATCATCATATCCATCAGCTTTTTGCTTTCAGCCTGAAATTCTTTCTTAGCCATAATGCAAAACCTCTTTTTATCTGTATTCGGCACCAAGCACTCGGAGTAGGATATTACTTTTGAATGCTTAGCACTCGTAACTTTCGAGTGCTAATATACACCGACAAAAAGCAAAAATCAAGGGCTTTCATAAAAAGTTTAAAAAATGGTTCGTTTTGTGCTATAATGAACCGCAAAGGATGCTGTAAAAGGAGGAAATATCATGCAGCTGAAACAGCTGGAACTGGCCGGCGGTGGGACGCTGACCGTTTATCTGCGTGATTGCTGTGAGCGGATGCCGAATGTGCTTGACCGGCCATTGGTGCTGGTGGTGCCCGGCGGCGGCTATACCCATGTGAGTGCCCGTGAGGGCGACCCGGTGGCGCTGCAGTTTGCGGCGGCGGGGTACCACACCGCTGTGCTGGACTACGCCATCTGCGAAAAGGCAAAGGACTACATGCCGCTGCGCCAGCTGGCCGAGGCTATCGGTCTTGTGCGGCAGCACGCGGCCCAGTGGCATATCCTGCCGGAAAAAATTGCCGTGTGCGGCTTTTCAGCGGGCGGCCACCTGGCCCTTTCCGGTGCTGTGCTGGACATTCCCGGCGAAGCGGCCCAGCCCCGGCCCAATGCGGTCATTCTGGGCTATCCGGTGGTCACGGCAGGGCAGTATGCCCACCGCGGCAGCTTTGTGCAGCTGGCGGGCAGCGCCGACCCGGCGGCACAGCAGGTGTTCGGGCTGGAGGATAAGATCACGCCGCAGATGCCGCCGGTGTTCGTATGGACCACCATGGAGGATGCCGCCGTTCCGGTGGAGAACACCCTGATGCTGGTGAACGCTCTGCACCGGGCGGGTGTGCCCTGCGAGGCGCATCTGTTTGAAAAGGGGGTGCACGGTACCAGCATCAGCACGGCAGAGGTGGACCAGCCCAGCCGCCACCGGCATCACTGGGTGGAACTGGCAGTGGAATGGCTGGGAGACACTTTTGCCTTTTCCGTCTGTTAAGTCTGGATATATTTGAACGAACCTACAAAAAATTCACAATTAAACTGTTGACTTGCATAAGCCTTTGACGTATACTGGTCAGCAGGGACAAACTGAAGGAAGAAGGAAATACCTATGGTTATGGACCCGACTCTGCCGCGCATCTCTGTGCGCGACCTGATGATGCAGGCTTTTCTCACCGGATGGGAGCTTTCGGACAAGACGGTCTCGCAGGACGAATACCTGCAAAGCTCTATTCAGGTGATCGAAATGCTGCAGGTGGAACCGGAAAACCTTTATGCCGAAGAAGGCCTTGGCCTGCCGGACGGCGAAGAGGTGGATCATCTGGACGACTGGCTGCGTGCCGACGGCCAGTGGCTGTACTACGGTGTAGAGGAAGAAAATTTCTTCCTGATCCAGTGGTACCCGGACGAAGCCGCCGCAAAGGCAAAACTGGCCCAGCTGGAAGAACTGGGCGACGGCAAGCAGTATCTGGTAGATTTTTCCCTCAAGCGGGAGAACCCTTCCAGTGCAGAGAACTTCGGTAATTCCAATCCGGTCCAGCTCCGCTCCTGAAAACATCACCTTAAAGCGAAAGGAAATTTTGCAGCATGCAGCTTTCTGAGATCGAGCGCGAACAGCTTTATGCCATCGTAGAAAAATATGATCATCACCCGGATGTGCAGCGGATGCGGGAGTACATCCAGCACGGCTCTGTCACCACCTACCAGCATTGCAAGAATGTGGCGCTGGTGAGCTTCTGGCTCAACCGCCGTCTGCATCTGCACGCTGACGAGACCTCGCTGGCAGTGGGTGCCCTGCTGCATGATTTTTATCTGTACGACTGGCACACCACCGGTACCTTTCACGGCCTGCGCCGCCTGTTTGAGATGCACGGCTTCTCCCATCCGGGTTATGCCTGCGTCAATGCAAAGCGGGTGTTCAGCATTACCACAAAGGAACAGAGCATCATTGCAAGCCACATGTGGCCGCTGACCTTCCGTCATGTGCCCACCTGCCGCGAAGCAGTCATCGTCTGTCTGGCCGATAAGTACTGCGCTGTGGTAGAAAGCATGTTCCAGCGTTCCCGCGCCGGTGCCGTGGTGGACGGCAGCGTGGACATCGACGGCGAAGAGTGGTAAGCCTGTTTTTACCTTTATCGTTTTATCAATGGACAAAAAAGAACTCCGCACCTCACAGGGCGCGGAGTTCTTTTGTATCTTACAGCTTTTTATAGCCTTCCGGTTCATTGGCAGCAGCGCGGTATTCCATTAAGAATGTGTCCAGCCAGCGGCCGTGACAGTCGCGGGCAATGCGTTCCCGGCGGCCCACTAAGCGAAAGCCGCATTTTGTGTGCAGGGCGCGGCTGGCAGCGTTGTCCTGCAGCACGGTGGACTGCAGTGTCCAGTAGCCGGCCTTTTCTGCCTGATGGCATAGCTCGGTCAGCAGGTGATAGCCAAGGCCATGGCCCCGGAACTGCTCACCCACGTAAATACTCACCTCGGCAACGCCGCGGTAGCACCAGCGCGGGTCCACCCGGCGCAACGCCGTCCACCCGGCAATCACGCCGTCGGCCAGCAGTACCAGTCGGCATTCTTTTGCGTGGGAAGCATCCCACGCAGAATACGGCGGACAAGTGGTCTGAAAAGTGGCATGTTCTGTAGCAATGCCCTCTAAATAGATTCTGGAAACAGCGCTCCAGTCTTCCGGCTCCATGGGCCGGATCTCGATTTTGCTCATATTTCGATCCCGGCAGAAAGTGCATAGCTTTCCGCGCCCTCAACTCTCAAAAAATATCCGGCTCCAGTATAGCAGAATTTGCGGTGCGGTACAAGCGCCGTACTGCACAGAAATTTCTTTGACAAGCGGAAGGTTTGTGATACAATAAATCATAACAAAGAAAAGCACGGCAGGATACGCCGCTGCAGAATGGAGGATGTCCCAAAATGAAGTGGATCAGAACGGTGGTGTGCGCGCTGGGAATGCTGGCGTGCGTATCGCTTTCGGCATTTGCTGCAGAGTACGGCGAGCCGAACATCACAACAAAGACGACCATGAAAGAGCTGCGGGAGAACCCCAGCATCAAAGGCTCCGGCTACTATACCTACTGCAACGAATGGATCGAGGGCAGCACGCAGTACGATGATACGCCCATTGAGGGCTATGTAAGCTACGCGGCTGCCGAGGATGCCGCCGAAGGCATGAACCTTGTGATCGAAAACTACAACAGGGGCGTACAGATCACATGGCAGGTGTATACCCCGGAAGAAATTGCGGAAAATTCTTCTCTGGGCATGGTGCAGCTGTATTATTTCCCGGCTAAAACAGCCAACGCAAAGTACGCCATCGTGGTGCCCGGCAACGGCGGCAACACCACCGCAGAGCTGAACGAGGGCGCATCCATTGCCAACCAGCTGCACGAGCTGGGCTATGCGGCTTTTGTGCTGCGGTACCGCTCTTTCCTGAATGCATCCGACAATGCGCCACTGTACGATATTGCCAATGCCGTAAAGTACCTGACCGAAAATGCAGATCAGTTTGGCGTTCAGCGCGAAAACTATGCGCTGATGGGCTTTTCTTCCGGCGGACACATCGTGGGCCTGATCGGCTCGGACAACGAAAAGTTCGGCTATAAGGCATTTGGCCTCCCACAGCCTGCAGCGCTGCTGCTGGGTTACCCCATCAACGATTTCTTTGAGGTGAAGCCGCTGTATCAGCTGGCCATTGACCCGCTGGTGCTTGGCTGGCGTTACTACTGGACCGATATTTCGGATGTGGTGAACGAAAACTTTACCCCTACCTATTTCTTCTACGGCAAAAATGATCTTTATATGCAGCGCATGTGCTACTCCCAGCAGGGGCCGCTGCTGGAGCGCAAGCTCCGGGAGAGCGGGGCTGTTTATGAGTGCCATGTGTACGAGAACGCACCCCACGCCATTGGCCCGGGCCGCCACACCGATGCGGACGGCTGGATCCGGCAGGCAACGGCATTCTGGGAAAAACAGTGCAAATAAAGAGATAAACGGGGGATTGCTGTGAGAAAACGATTGCGCACGGTGCTGTTTGGTATTGGCCTGATGATCCTGCTGGCACAGCCGGCGTTTGCGGAGGAGCTTGGTCAGGCCAACATCACACCGCGCACCAAAATGGCAGAGATCCGCTCCAACCCCAGCATTGTGGGTGCGGGCATCTACACCTACTCGCTGGAGCAGGACCGTGTGCTGGACCGGATGTACTGGGACGCGCAGCCGCTGAGCCGCCTTTCCAATCACTGGACGGCACAGGATGCGGCGGATGGACTGAACTATCTGATCCGCACCTATAACGCTGGGCAGCGGGTGACCTTCCCGCTTTATACGGCGGAGGAGATCGCGCAGGATACCAGCCGGGACGGTGTGGAACTGTATTATCTGCCGGCAGAAGGGGCGCAGGCGAACCAGAAATATGCGCTGGTGATCGGCGGTAATGCGATCGTGGTCAGTGCGGAGATCCGCGAGGGCATTTCCACTGCATGGAACCTGCACGAAATGGGCTACCCGGTGTTCGTGCTGCGCTACCGCATCGGCATGAAGGCTTCCAACAATGCGCCGCTGCAGGATGTGGTCCGCGCGGTGCAATACATCACGGAACATGCTGGACAGTTTGGCGTGCAGGCGGAGGATTATGCCATTGTAAGCTATTCCTCAGGCGGGCAGATCGCCGGACTGTTCGGCACCGACGCGGTGGGCTACAAAAATTACGGCCTGCCAAAGCCCGGTGCCATGCTGCTGGGCTACCCGGTAAACACCTTTCTGGAGTTCAAACCGGTCTATAATATCCTGCTGGACCCCGGTGTGTGCAAGCAGCGGTATTATAAAATGACATTGTCGGATTACATCACGCCGAATTACCCGCCTACCTATCACTGGTACGGCAAAAACGATATGACCCTTATGACCATGTGCTGGTCGGCGCAGGGGCCTGTGCTGGAAAAGGCACTGGCCCGCAACCATGTGACGCATATCTACCATGTGTATGATGATGCTCCCCATGCAGTGGCCGCAGGCAAAGGCACCGATGCGGAGGGCTGGCTGAATGAAGCAGTTGCCTTCTGGGAGGAACAGGTCGGCTGAAAAGGAGATACTGAGTTGAAACACAGGATATGCACCGCAGCAGCCTGTATCTGTCTGCTGCTGATGATGGCGCTGCCTGCATTTGCAGCAGAGTATGGCGAGCCGGATATCACGCCGCAGACCACCATGGGCGAGATCCGCTCGAACCCCAGCATCCTTGGCGCAGGCGTTTGGACCTATTCCAAGGAGCAGAACCTGCCCGGCACTGAGGACTGGTGCAATGACCAGACGCTGGAAAAATATGTGAGCAGCTATGTGGCACAGGATTGTGCCGATGGTCTGAACCTGCTTATCCGCAATTACAATGCGGGCGTGCAGATCACCTATAAGCTCTACTCGGAGCAGGAGATCGCCGAGGACAGCTCCCGCAACAATGTGGAGTTCTATTACTACCCGGCCAGCACGCCGGATGCAAAGTATGCGCTGGTGCTCTCCGGCAACATCCTCAACCGCACGGCGGAGTTAAAGGAGTGCATCTCCACAGCTTACCAGCTGCACCAGAAAGGCTATGCGGTGTTCGTGATGCGCTACCGCGCCTACCCGGATAACGACAACAACGGACCCGTGGAGGACATTGCACGGGCGGTGAAGTACATCACCGGCCACGCACAGCGGTTCGGCGTGCAGACGGAAAGTTATGCCCTGATCGGCTATTCTTCCGGCGGACATCTGGCGGGCCTGTTTGCATCGGACGCTCTGGGCTATAAAAACTATGGCCTGCCCAAGCCCGGCGCAGTGATCCTGGCGTATCCCATCGTGCAGTTTGCCGAGATCACACCGATCTACCGTGTGGGCACCGACCCCTTTGTGTGCGGCCGGTTCTACTATGAATACAGTCTTGCCGACCTGATCACAGAGGACTATCCGCCGGTGTACTTCTGGTATGGCAGGGATGACCTGACCTTGAACCTGCTGTGCTGGCCGCTGCAGGGGCCAGCCCTCAGCAAGGCACTGGCCGCGCATGGCGTACCTTACAAAGAAGTGGTATATGACCACGCAGCCCATGGCATCAGCCTTGGCCGCGGCACGGCTGCGGATGGCTGGCTGGACGAAGCCGCTGCCTTCTGGGAAGAGCAGACAAAATAATACAAAGTACGCAGATCCGGGCTTTGCAGCTGCACAGCCCGGATTTTGCAATAGGAGGCATTATGGAATTTTTAGCGTTTCTTTACACGGTGCTTCTGGTGGCCATCTGCCTGATGATGGCCCTGCTGCTGTACCGCTCGGCAAAGCCTGCCGCAAACCGGGACGATGCAGAACGGAAGGAATGGCTGCGTCAGCAGCTGGAAGCGCAGAACCGCCAGATGGACGCGAAGCTGGCAGAGATGGCGCAGCAGAACCTTGCCGCTATGGGCCACATCAGTGAAACGCTGCAGGCTTCGGTGCAGAGCATGAGCACTGCCCTTGCCGCAGGGCAGGGCACCCAGCAGCAGACCATGGAGCAGCGCCTGCAGGGGCTGGAAGCCTCCAACGCCCGCAAGCTGGAAGAGATGCGCCGCACCCTTGCCGAGGGTATGACTGCCCTGCAGGCCCAGAACGCCCAGAAGCTGGACGAGATCCGCCATACGGTGGACGAACAGCTGCAGGATGCGTTGCAGAAGCGGGTGACCGAAAGCTTCAAGGCGGTGAACGACCAGCTGGAACAGGTGTACAAGGGTCTTGGCGAAATGCAGAACCTTGCCGCTGATGTGGGCGGGCTGAAACAGGTGCTTTCCGGTGTGAAGACCCGCGGTATTCTGGGCGAGATCCAGCTGGGAGCCATTCTGGAAGAAATCCTTGCCCCGGAACAGTACGACACCAACGTGGCCACCATTCCGGGCAGCACCCAGCGGGTGGAATACGCCATCCGGATGCCCGGCGCGGACGGCGGCACGGTCTGGCTGCCCATCGATTCCAAGTTCCCCGGCGACACCTATGCCCATTTACAGGATGCGCAGGCATCCGGCGACGCGCAGGCTGTGGAGAACGCCCGCCACGCACTGGAACTGGTGCTGCGGGCCGAGGCCAAGGACATCCGGGAAAAATATGTGGAGCCGCCCTACACCACGGCCTTCGGCATCCTGTTCCTGCCCTTCGAGGGTTTGTATGCCGAGGTGGTGAACGCGGGCCTGCTGGAAGTGCTGCAGCGGGACTATCAGGTGAACATTGCAGGCCCCAGCACCATGGCAGCGCTGCTCAACAGCCTGCAGATGGGTTTCAAGACCCTTGCCATCCAGAAGCGTTCCGGTGAGGTATGGCAGCTGCTGGGTGCGGTGAAGACCGAATTTGACAAGTTCGGGCAGGGGCTTTCCAAGATGCAGCAGCGTCTGCGCCAGACTGACGAAGAGCTGGATAATCTCATTGGTGTGCGCAGCCGTGCCATCAGCCGCAAGCTGCGCGCTGTGCAGACCATGGACGAAAGCGCTGCTGCCGCTCTGCTGGAACTGGATGCTGAGCCGGGCAGGCCGGTAACGGCAAGACTGCCGGAAAATGGAGAAGAATAATATCTCTTGCGAAATTTCTAACAATGTGCTATAATAGGAAATATTCTTAGAAATAATTGCTGCGTTCTGCGGCATATCATAAAAAGGAGACGGAAAGCTATGAGCATGAAGAAGATCAGTGAAGCCATTTTGGGTGTGGGCGTGGATGATACCACCATTGACCTGTTCGAGAGCCAGTATCCGGTGCCCACCGGCGTGAGCTATAATTCCTATGTCATTCTGGACGAAAAGACCGCCGTTCTGGATACGGTGGATGCCCGCGCTACCGAGCCGTGGCTGGAAAACCTGTCCGAAGCTCTGGCAGGCCGTAAGCCGGATTATCTGGTAGTCTCCCACATGGAGCCGGACCACGGTGCCAACATTGCAAAGCTGGCGGCACTCTACCCTGAGATGCAGGTGGTGGGCAACGCCAAGACTTTCCTGTATATGGATCAGTTCTTTGGTGCTGATGCTGTGGCAAAGGAGCGCCGTGTGGTGGTGAAGGACGGCGAGAGCCTGAGCCTTGGCACCCACACCCTGACCTTTGTGTTTGCCCCCATGGTGCACTGGCCGGAGGTCATGGTCAGCTATGAATCCACCGAAAAGGTGCTGTTCTCCGCGGATGGCTTCGGTCGCTTTGGCGCTGTGGCAAAGTTTGACGAAAAGGCCGACTGGGCCAGCGAAGCCCGCCGCTACTACCTGAACATCGTAGGCAAGTACGGCCCGCAGGTGCAGGCGCTGCTGAAAAAGGCCGCGGCTCTGGACATCCAGACCATTTGCCCGCTGCACGGCCCGGTGCTGACCGGAGATCTGGGCAAGTACCTGAACTACTACGACATCTGGTCCAGCTACAAGCCCGAGGAGCCGGAAAAGATTCTTGTGGCAAGTGCTTCCATCCACGGCCACACCCGTGCAGCAGCCCACCTCATGGCAGAAAAGCTGCGTGCAAAGGGCGCAAAGGTCGTGGAGGTGGACCTGACCCGCACGGATGTGTCCTATGCCGTCACCGAAGCCTTCCGCTGCGGAAAGATCGTGCTGGCCTGCGCCACCTACGACGGCTTCCTCTTCCCGCCGATGGAAAATCTGCTGACCCACCTCAAGACCAAGAGCTTCCAGAACCGCACGGTGGGTCTGATGGAGAATGGCACATGGGCACCCATGGCCGCAAAGCTCATGCGCGCCGAGCTGGAAGGCATGAAGAACATCACGGTCTGCGAGAATGTGGTCACCATCCGCAGTGCTGCCAATGCTGCTGCCGAAGCGCAGATGGATGCACTGGCTGCAGAAATCGTGGCAAAATAAAGCACTCTGGAAAAAATACGCAAGATCCTCTGCCGACTGCCCGGCAGGGGATTTTTTTATTGAACCATGTGGAAGAGTTTGATATACTGAAAAGCAGAAGTTTATGGATGGAGGAATATCATGTCTGTAAAAATAAAAGCGGATATCAGACACTGGCTGCGGGAGTTGGATAAGAAATATTTCTGTGTGATGCTGGGCTTTGCGGTGATGGTCTATTTTCCGCTGATCAGCTTGAAGCTGACGAACACAGTGGATGGTCTGTGGACAACGGCTGAGTACATGGCGGGAGCATGGGAGCTTTCCAATGGGCGATGGTTCTGGCTGGTGACCAGTTTTCTGCGTTTCAGTCTGCAGCTAGAACCCATCAATGCGGTGGTGTGCTTGGTGCTGGTTTCTCTTGGCGTTACAAAACTTCATATGACCTTTAAAACTGTGCACGGGGGGACATCTTACCTTGACTGGCTCGCAGGATTATGCTATTTGGCTAATACCGTGATCGGTTGTTACCTCTCGTTTGCACATCAATCGGTCGAGTTTGGTTTGGCATTTTATTTGTCGGTGCTGGCAGCGGTCTGTGTGATCAGAAGCCGCAGCATTGCGGCAGGCGTTGCGCAGGGAGCATTGTTACTTGCGTTGAGTCTTGGACTCTATCAGACAGACCTTGCTTGCTTCTGCATGGTGCTGCTGGCGTGGTTTCTGGTGCTGTTGCTCCGAGGTGAAGAAGGGATAAAGCTCCGGTACTATATCGCAAAATGTCTGGGCAGTGCAGTGTGCGGCGCGGCGCTGTACTGGGGAATATTGCAGATTATTCTGAAGATTTCAGGTGTTGCAATGACGAATTATCAGGGCGGAGCTTCTACCTCGCCGCTGAATATGCTGAAAAGCCTGCCGCAGAGTATTGTAAAATGCTATGCCCAATTCTGGGACTACTTCTTTGGTGATACAGTACGCCATAATGTGCTGCAGAGCTTTGGGGTACTGTATGCGCTGGCGTTCCTTGTCGTGGGTGCAGCGCTTGTACGTCGGTTGGCAGTTGTTCTGCGAAGAAAGAATGCAGAAACGGCGTTTTACGCAGTGGCTGCGGTGCTGGTGATGCCGCTTGCCAGCGTGATCTTTCTGCTGGCAGCATCGCAGGCGACGTTTTATATCCCAATGGCCGGAGGAACTGCGCTGTTCTTTCCGGTATGTTTCTGGCTGTTAGATGCTGCCCGGCCTGCATCTAACACAGAAATCTCAGGCAAAAACAAAGCTGGCAAGGTGGAAAAGGCTGCGCTTCTGCTGGCTGCGGCAGGCATTCTTTATGGCAGTGTCTTTATGTCGGCTATCGATCAGCAGGCGATGTATGAGGGACGCAAGGCAACAAAACAAATCGCGGACCTTGTGGCCGGTGAGCTGGTGGCAGAGGGCTATTATGATTTGCCGGAAAAACTGCCAGTGATGCTGGTAGGCCGCCCCAGTGCAAGCCCGCTGTTCCGGACACACGTCATCTATTGGGATGCGAACGACTACGCACAGGTGGGCCTTTTCGAAAAAGAAAATGCCGCCACAATGCGCTATTCATGGAATGCGGTGTTTCGTGACCTCACACCGATGCAGTTGGAGCTGTGCAGTGATGAGGTATATGACGAACTGATCCGGACAGAAGAAATCAAACGAATGCCGACATTCCCTGAGAAAGGCTCCATACAGGAAATGGACGGTGTATATGTGATCAAAATTTCAGAGGATTATCTGATCGATGAATAACAAATGAGCCTGAGAACATAAAACAGGACAGATGGAGAAAATAACGATGAAAGAAAAAATCGATGTACAGAAACCGGACGACCTTGGGCTGGATATATCGGATCTAAGATATTTTCTGGTGATGCTGCTGTTTTCGGCGGTAGTGTTTTTCCTGCTGATCAGCCAGCGGCTGACCAATACATTTGACGGATTGTGGAACAATACATGGTTCTTCGGCGGCTATTGGCAGGTAGTCACGGGCCGATGGCTCTGGCCGGTGATCGATGCGCTGCGGTTTGGCATCCAGACGGAACCTTTCAATTCATTGCTGACGCTTTCCATGTCGGCGCTGGCTGTTACCCTGCTTCGGAAGTTTTTTACAGAGAAGGATTCTGTCGTGACCTATCTGGCGGGTATGGCTGTTCTGGCCAGCACGGTCACTGGAATACAGCTGTCATATCGGTTTCAGTCGCCGGTGTTTGGCTGCTCTTTTTTGTTTTCTGTTCTGGCGGCAGAGCGTGTGGTTCGTGCCGCAGATTTTAGAAAAGCGGTCGTACAGGGAGCACTGCTTCTGGTCATGAGCCTTGCGTGCTATCAGACGAGCCTTGATAACTTTTGTCTGCTCCTGCTGACATATCTTCTGCTGCTTCTGTTCCGCAATGTGGACAGAGAAAAGATCCATGCCCACATTGGAAGAAGTCTTTGCAGCGCAGCTGCAGGAATGGTTTTGTATTTCCTGCTCACAAAGCTGATCGTATGGGCATGTGGATGGCAGATGGCAAGTTATAATGGAGGAGCGGATGTTTCGGTACTTTCTATACTGAAAAATCTGCCCAATGCCATTGCAGAGACCTACCAACTGTTTGGAGCTTACTTTTTTCAGAATTACTATCGGCATAACATTCTGCAGCCGGTGGGCTTTTTCGTTTTGGTATTTCTGGCGCTGAGCATCGGACTGCTGAACCGCTTCAGAAAAATGCTTCACCGGAAAAATTGGGAATATATCCTTCTGGGAGTGGCAGCGCTGATCGTTTTGCCCATCATGTGCAATGCCATCATGCTGATCACAAGCGAGGCGGTCTGGCTTTTGCAGATGGGCGAAGGATTGAATCTGTTCGTGCCGGTATGTCTGCTGCTGCTTGAAGGGACGCGCACAAATCAGCCTATGGTAAAAAAGTATGTACGTGCTGCCCGGACAGGGGCTGTAGTACTTGCGGTTTTGGTCGTCTATGGCAATGTCTGCTCTGCAGTGATCGATCAGGAAGCTATGTATGAGGGAAGGAAAACACTCAAGAGCATGTCGGATCACATCGCGGACGACCTGATGAGCAGCGGATATTTTGACGATAACGAGCAGCTGCCGGTACTGTTTGTGGGCAGACCCAGCTCGAACTCCAGTTTTATGAAGAGGGAGTATTACCTCTATGCAAATCCGTATGCGCAGATGGGCCGCTTCTGGCTGAACGATTACTCGGCCAGAGCGTCTTGGAAAGCGGTTTTCAGGGATATCACTCCGGCAAAACTCAAGCATTGCTCGGTGGAACAGTACGGGGAACTGTACAGCAGAACAGAGCTGGAACAGATGCCAGTCTATCCGCAGGAAGGATATATCCAGCAGATCGACGGTGTGGTCGTGGTAAAAATTTCAGATGATTACAAAGTTGATAAAGAGTTTGCGCCACTAATCGACCTGGGAGAATTGTTTCAGCTCATAATGGATGACATAAACGATTCATAATGGCTGCGGCTTTGTGAAAAAACTCCACCGAACGCGATTTTTGCGGAAAGTGACTGCACAGCCCTTGCAAACTGTCCCGAAATGTGGTAACATAACTCTTGGTTATAAAACCTGAATACTCCCAAACGCAGCGACGGAGAGAGTAGGCATGGCGTACACGGCAAAGAGAGAAGCTTCACCGGCTGAGAGGGCTTCCGGGTGTATCTGTGCTGAAGTTCGCTCCTGAGCGGTCTGTGCGAAACAGCAGTAGTACAGAACGGCCACGCCCCGTTACGGCGTTCTGAGAGCCGCCCGGCATCTGTGCACGGGTGGAAACCGGGTGGTACCGCGGAGCTAAGAATCAACAGCTTCGTCCCTTTTGTCTGAGAAATCGGGCAGGGGACGGAGCTTTTTTGTTGCACTCCGCTCATCAACACGAAGAATAAAGGAGAGAACATCCATGCAAGCAATGATCGACGAGCTGGCAAAACAGGCCGCTGAAAGCCTTGGTCAGGTGTCCGGCAAGGAAACGCTGGCCTCCTTCTGGCAGGAGTACCTCAGCAAAAACGGCAAGATCCCTGCCCTGATGAAGAACCTGCGCACCGTTGCGCCGGAAGAGCGCCCCGCTATGGGCAAGATCATCAATGAACTCAAGGCAAAGGTTCAGGCAGATTACGATGCTGCTGCAGAACAGGTGAAGCAGGCAGAGCTTGCTGCCCGCAATGCTGCGGAGACGGTGGATATTACCCTGCCCGCCAAGACCCGCTCTGTGGGCGGCCTGCACCCGCTGACCCTGATCACCAACCAGATCATCGACGTGTTCTCCGGCATGGGCTTTTCGGTGGGCACCTTCCCGGAGATCGAGGACGATGACCACAACTTTACCCGCCTGAACGTGCCCAAGGATCACCCGGCACGCGACATGCAGGACACCTTCTACCTGTCGGAGGAGTTCCTGCTGCGCACCCAGACCTCCGGCGGCCAGATCCGCACCATGGACGTTCAGAAGCCGCCCATCAAGATCCTGATGCCCGGCCGTGTGTTCCGCTCTGACTCCGATGCCACCCACAGCCCCATGTTCCACCAGATGGAAGGTCTGGTCGTGGACAAGGGCATCACCCTGGGCGACCTGCAGGGCGCACTGAATACCTTTGTGCAGAAGCTGTTCGGCGCCGACACCCGCACCCGCCTGCGTCCCTCCTACTTCCCGTTCACCGAGCCCAGCGTGGAGGTGGACGTGAGCTGCTTCGAGTGCCACGGCAAGGGCTGCCCGCTGTGCAAGCACACCGGCTGGATCGAGGTGCTGGGCGGCGGTGTCGTCAACCGCAAGGTGCTGGAGAACTGCAATATCGACCCGGACGAGTATTCCGGCTTCGCCTTCGGCATCGGCATCGAGCGTATCGCCATGCTGAAGTATGGCATCAACAACATCGGCCTGATGTTCGAGAACAACCTGCAGTTCCTCAAGCAGTTCCACGAATAAGAGGGGAGAGAAGAGACAATGAAAGTACCTTTCAGCTGGTTAAAAGAATTTGTAGATATCGACGTTACTGCGCAGGAACTGGAGGAAAAGCTCTTCTCCTGCGGCTTTGAGGTCGAAGAGCTGATCCCGCTGGATGCCGGCATCAGCAAGGTGGTCGTCGGCAAGATCGTGGAGATGGAAAAGCAGGAGGGCACCCACCTGACCAAGTGTGTGGTGGACTGCGGCGACTACGGCCACGACATCCGCATCAGCACCGGTGCCGCCAACATGAAGCTGGGCGACTGCGTGCCCGCGGCTCTGGATGGCTCCACCCTGCCCGGCGGCATCAAGATCAAGGCCCGCAAGATGCAGGGCGTGGAGTCCAACGGTATGCTGTGCTCCGGCGAAGAGCTGGGCCTGAACGACGACCTGTTCCCGGGCTCTGAGGTCTACGGCCTGCTCATCCTGCCCGAGGACTCTGTCCCCGGCACCGACATTGCGCCGGTGGTGGGTCTGGACGACTATATCTTTGATATCTCCATCACCGCCAACCGCCCGGACTGCCAGTCTGTCCTGGGCATTGCCCGTGAGGTGGCTGCCGTTCTGGGCAAGCCCCTGCACATGCCCGCCATGGACTACAAGGCCGTCTGCGAGCCGGATGCGCCCATCACCGTCAAGGTGGAGGCACCGGACCTGTGCCCCCGCTACATGGCACACTATGTGCGCAACATCCGCATGGGCGAGTCTCCCCGCTGGATGAAGCACCATCTGGCTCTGTGCGGCCTGCGCTCCATCAGCAATGTGGTGGATATCACCAACCACACCCTGCTGGAAATGGGTCAGCCCATGCACGCCTTTGATCTGAACAAGGTCGCCGGCCGCACCATCGATGTGCGCCGCGCCCATGCGGGCGAAAAGATCGTCACGCTGGATGAGAAGGAGTTCACTCTGAATCCCAACAATCTGGTCATCTGCGATGCCGAAAAGCCGGTGGCACTTGCCGGCATCATGGGCGGCGCAAACTCCGGCATGGATGAGAACACCACCAGCCTGCTGTTTGAGTGTGCCACCTTCGCCCGCGACTGCGTGCGTAAGACCAGCCGCGCATTGGGCCAGAACAGCGACTCTTCTGCTCGCTACGAGAAGGGCGTGGACCGTCACTCTCCTGAACTGGGCCTTGCCCGTGCCCTGCACCTGATTCAGGAGCTGGACTGCGGCGACATCACCACACTGGAATATGACCTGACCGATGGCCGCCCGATGGAGCGCAAGCACATCGTTACCACTCCGGCTAAGATCTGCGGCGTGCTGGGCATCACCGTGCCGGATCAGACCATGATCGACATTCTGCAGCGTCTGGAGTTCACGGTGGATGTACAGGCCGATGGAAGCTGGGACGTGTCCGCACCCCTGTACCGCGAGGACGTGGAGAGCTTCCCGGATCTGGCCGAGGAGGTCATCCGTGAGTACGGCTACGACCACATCGTGCCCACCTTCCTGAACACCGCCTCCGTTACAAACGGCGGTCTGAACTATGACCAGAAGCAGCAGCTCAAGACCAAGCGTCTGCTGGCCGCACAGGGCTTCTATGAGGCCTCCACCCTGGCCTTCTACTCCAACGCAGAACTGGATATGCTGCACATCCCGGCGGATGATGAAGCCCGCAAGGCCATCCGCATCCTGAACCCCATCAGTGAGAATCTGTCCATCATGCGTACCCTGCTGGCTCCCTCCATGCTGAACGTCATTGTGGACAATCTCAAGAAGGGCAACACGGAAGGCCGTCTGTTCGAGATGGCACCGGTGTATCTTGCCAAGAAACTGCCCATCAACGAGCATCCGCACGAGCGCCAGACCCTCTGCATTGGTGCATTCGGCCCCGAAGAAGATTTCTTCACGGTCAAGGGTGCACTGGAAGCACTGGCAGCCGGCTTTGGCCTGAGCTTTGATTATAAGCGCGAGACGACCCCGTGGCTGCACCCCGGCATCAGCGCCGCTGTTTACTGTGGTGACAAGCGTCTGGGCGTGTTCGGCAAGCTGTCCAACGAGATCAACGGCGAACTGGAGATTGCAAAGGATCAGAAGGACAGCCAGAATATCTATCTGGGTGAGCTGGACTACGAGGCTCTGATGTCCTGCGCGGACGGTGAGCTGCGCTATCAGCCGCTCAGTCCCTACGCTGCTGTCAAGCGTGATCTGGCATTGGTCTGCGACGAAAAGACCACCTGCGGCGAGATCGAAGAGACCATCAAGAAGGCCAGCCCTCTGGTGGGTGAGATCAAGCTGTTCGATATCTATCGCGGCGCAAATCTCGGCGAGGGCAAAAAGAGCATGGCATTCACCCTGTCTCTGTCCGACCCGAAAAAGGAAGTTTCCGCTGAGGAAGTGGAGCGCGTGGTCAAGAAGATCCTCGGCAACCTGAAGTTCAAGCTGGGCATCGAGATCCGCTAACTCTATTATAGAAGTAATATAAGGCCGTCTGTGCAGGAATGTGCAGGCGGCTTTTTTGCGTAAAAAGAGAACGTTGAATACAAGAAAATGAACGTTTTTCAGCAGCGCAAGAAAAAAGATGAAAAAAGTTGTCAAAAAGTGTTGACAAGGAGGCGGGGGTGTGGTATTATACT
>NZ_QVGZ01000006.1:154529-161563 GCF_003603345.1 Faecalibacterium sp. AM43-5AT | reverse complement strand
ACCCAGAAAACCATTGCCCTGTCCATGAAAACGGGCAAGCTCACCGCCCAAGCACTGCAAGCTGCGCTGAAAAAATATTTGCAGCACCGGGCCAAGGGGCCAAAGCTGCACCACGGCAAGCAAAGCCTGAAACAGCTGAAAGCCCACGGCGCGGCCCTGACCAACATTGAAGTCACGGAGGCGAACATCGGGGCATTCAAGCCCTGCGCCAAGAAGTACGGCGTGGACTTTACCTTACGCAAGGATAAAACCACCCAGCCGCCCCACTACATCGTGATCTTCAAGGCCAAGGATGCGGACAATTTGGAACAGGCGTTCCGGGAGTTCACCGCCAAAACACTCTCCAAGGAGCAGCGGCCCTCCATCCGCAAGGTGCTAACAGCAGCCAAGCAGAAAGCGGCCCAGCAGCCGAAACGCGCCAAAGAAAAAATCAAGCAAAGGGGGCTGGAACGATGAAGCCTGAACTGAAAAAGCTGCTGGTGCTGAATCTGCCGTATCTGCTGTTCGTGTACCTGTTCGCCAAATGCGGGCAGGCATACCGTCTGGCGGCGGGCGTGGATGCTTCGGCCAAGCTGCTGCACCTGACGAACGGCATCTCGGCTGCCTTTGCAAACCCGCTGCCCAGCCTGCATCCGTTTGACCTCTGCGTGGGCGTTGCCGGGGCGGTGGCTGTCCGGCTCATCGTGTACAGCAAAGGCAAGAACGCCAAGAAATACCGCAAGGGTGAAGAATACGGCTCTGCCCGATGGGGCACCGCCAAGGACATTGCCCCCTATATCGACTCCAACTTTGAAAACAACATCTTGCTGACCCAGACTGAACGCCTGACCATGACCGGGCGTCCCAAAGACCCCAAGACCGCCCGGAACAAAAATGTGCTGGTGATCGGCGGCTCCGGCAGCGGCAAGACGCGGTTTTACGTCAAGCCCAACCTCATGCAATGCTTTCCCACTTCCGACTATCCAACTTCATTTGTGGTCACAGACCCGAAAGGCACACTGGTTCTCGAAACAGGCCAAATGTTCCAGCGGGCGGGCTACCGGGTGAAAATCCTGAACACGATAAACTTTTCCAAGTCCATGAAGTACAACCCGTTTGTTTACATCTACTCGGAAAAGGACGTGCTGAAACTGGTGAATACCCTTATCGCCAACACCAAAGGCGAGGGTGAAAAATCAGCAGAAGATTTTTGGGTGAAGTCGGAACGGCTGTTCTACACGGCTCTGATCGGCTACATCTGGTACGAGGCCCCGGCAGAGGAAATGAACTTCACCACCCTGCTGGAAATGATAAATGCCAGTGAAGCCCGCGAGGATGACCCAGACTTTCAAAGCCCGGTGGACCTCATGTTTGAGCGGCTGGAACAGAAAGACCCGGACCACTTCGCTGTCCGGCAGTACAAAAAGTTCTTGCTGTCGGCGGGCAAGACCCGTTCCTCCATCCTGATAAGCTGCGGTGCCCGTTTAGCCCCATTTGACATCCGGGAGGTGCGGGAGCTGATGGAGGACGATGAAATGGAGCTGGACACCATCGGGGATGAAAAGACGGTGCTGTTTTTGATTATGAGCGACACGGACACCACGTTCAACTTCATTCTCGCCATGCTCCAAAGCCAGCTTATCAACCTGCTGTGTGACCGCGCGGATGATAAATACGGCGGGCGGCTGCCTGTCCATGTGCGGCTGATTCTGGACGAGTTCGCCAACATCGGACAGATTCCCAACTTCGACAAGCTGATTGCCACCATCCGCAGCCGGGAAATCTCGGCATCCATCATTTTGCAGAGCCAGTCGCAGTTAAAAGCCATCTACAAAGATGCAGCCGAAATCATTTCGGACAACTGCGATTCTGTTCTCTTTTTGAGTGGGCGGGGCAAAAATGCCAAAGAGATCTCCGATGCGCTGGGGAAAGAAACCATCGACAGCTTCAACACCAGCGAGAACCGGGGTTCTCAAACCTCCCACGGACTGAACTATCAAAAATTAGGAAAGGCGTTGATGTCAGAGGACGAAATCGCAATCATGGACGGCGGCAAATGTATTTTGCAGCTGCGGGGTGTGAGGCCGTTCTTCTCGGAGAAGTTCGACATCACCAAGCACCCGCACTACAAGTACCTTGCAGATGCGGACAAGAAAAACGCCTTTGATGTGGACAGGTTCTTATCCACCCTGCGCCGGAAGCGGCGGCAGGTGGTCGCACAGGACGAACCGTTTGACCTGTACGAAGTTGACCTGTCGGATGAAGATGCAGCTGCCGAATGAGGCGGTATTTTTTGAAAAAACAATTTTGAGTGCCGCAGAACAAGCGGCAGAAAGTGAGGACCTTATGGAATTTTTTAACAGCGCAGTCGATACTTTGCAGACGATCGTGGTCGGTCTGGGCGGTGCCCTGTGTGTCTGGGGCGGCATCAACCTTTTGGAGGGCTACGGACAGGATAACCCCGGCAGCAAGAGTCAGGGCGTGAAGCAGCTGGTCGCGGGCGGCGGCGTTGCCCTGATCGGCGTGACCCTTGTCCCGCTGCTGTCCGGGCTGCTGGGCTAAGCCCTGCATCGCTGCCCGTACTTCCCGCATTTTTTGAATAATAATACTTAAATCCTACCGCGCTCTCCCACCGAACCGGGAGGGCGCGGGAAAGGAGGTATCTTTGATTAGTGAGATCATCGAAAAATGGATAAAAGGCATTTTGATCGATGGCATCACGGGCAACCTCTCCGGCCTGTTCGACAACGTGAACGCCAAGGTGGGCGAAATCGCTTCGGATGTCGGTTCCACCCCGCAGGCGTGGAACAGCAGCATTTTCAATATGCTGCGCAGTCTTTCCGAAACGGTGGTGCTGCCCATTGCAGCGGCCATCCTTGCCCTTGTGATGTGCCATGAGCTTATCCAGATGATTACCGAAAAAAACAATATGCACGACTTCGACACCTCCATGTTCTTCCGCTGGATTTTCAAGTCTGCCTTTGCCATCCTCATTGTCAGCAACACATGGAACATCGTCATGGGCGTGTTCGATGCCACCCAGAGCGTTGTCAACCAAAGCTCCGGCGTGATCATCGGCGAAACGTCCATCCACTTTGACCGCCTGATACCCGGATTGGAATTTCAGTTGGAAAGCATGACCATTGGCAGTCTGCTCAGCCTGTGGTTCCAGACCCTTGTTGTGGGCCTGACCATGAACATCCTGTCCATCTGCATTTTCCTTGTGACCTACGGGCGTATGATTGAGATTTATGTGGTCACGGCGTTAGGGCCTATCCCGCTGGCGACCATGGGCAGCAGCGAGTGGCGCAGCACCGGGCAGAACTATTTGAAGTCTTTGCTGGCACTGGGATTCCAAGCGTTCCTGATTATGATTGTCGTGGGCATCTATGCGGTGCTGATACGCAATATTTCGGGCGCGGCGGACATTGCCGGGGCCATCTGGGGCTGCATGGGCTATACCGTGCTGCTCTGCTTTTGTCTGTTCAAGACCGGCAGCATCAGCAAGTCGGTGTTCGGTGCCCACTAAGGCCGAGAAAGGAAAAACGTATGGCGTATGTGACCGTTCCCAAAGATTTGACCCATGTAAAATCCAAAGTTTTATTCGGGCTGACCAAGCGGCAGCTGGTCTGCTTCGGTGGTGCGCTCCTCACGGGCGGGCCGCTTTATTTTTTGACCCGCAACTATCTTTCCAACAGCGCAGCGGCGTTGCTGATGATTTTTGCCATGCTGCCGGGGCTGCTGTTCGCTTTGTTTGAGCGGCACGGCCAGCCCCTTGAAGTGGTGATTCAGCAAATGATTCAGTGCTGTTTTCTGCGGCCCAAGGAAAGGCCATATCAGACCAACAATGCTTACGCCGCCCTTGTGCGGCAATACCAAATGGAACAGGAGGTAAAGGCCATTGTCCAGAAAAACGACATCCCGCGAGACGGAAAAGCCCAAAAAGCTCACCCGCGCCCAGAAAAAAGAAATTGATGCCGTTATCCGCAAGTACAAGGGGGACGGCAAGCCCCGCACGGCGCAGGCCACCATCCCGTATGAAGCCATCTACCCGGACGGTGTGTGCCGCATTGACCGGCGCACGTTCTCCAAGTGCATTGCCTTTGAGGACATCAGTTATCAGCTGGCCCAGCCGGAGACCCGGACCGCCATCTTTGAACACCTGTGCGACCTGTACAACTATGTGGATGCCTCCATCCATGTGCAGCTTTCGTTTCTCAATCGCAAGGTTGACCCGGTGCAGTACGCGAAAAGTTTTGAGATTGCACCGCAGGGGGATGATTTTGACGACATCCGCGCCGAGTACACCGCCATCCTGCAAAAGCAGCTTGCCAGCGGAAACAACGGCATTGTCAAAACCAAGTACCTGACCTTCACCATCGAGGCAGACAATCTAAAAACCGCACGGGCGCGGCTGACCCGCATTGGTCTTGACCTGCTGGGCTATTTCAAGACCATGGGCTGCGTGGCGCACGTCATGGACGGACAGGCGCGTTTGGAGGTGCTGCACGGCATCTTCCACCCGGACGGGGAACCGTTCCGCTTTGACTGGGACTGGCTGGCGCCCTCCGGCCTGTCCACCAAGGACTTTGTGGCACCGTCCTCCCTCTGCTTCGGTACGGCCAAGACTTTTGGTCTGGGCGGCAAATATGGAGCTGTGAGCTTTTTACAAATCCTTGCGCCGGAACTTTCGGATGAAATGCTGGCCGATTTTCTCAAAACGGAAAGCGGCATTCTCGTCAATCTCCATGTGCAGGCCATCGACCAGACCGAAGCTATCAAGACGATTAAACGCAAAATCACCGACCTTGACGCCATGAAGATTCAGGAGCAGAAAAAGGCTGTCCGCTCCGGGTACGACATGGACATCCTCCCCAGCGACCTTGCCACCTACGGCGAGGATGCCAAAAAGCTGCTGAACAAATTGCAGACCCGGAACGAGCGGCTTTTCATGCTGACTTTTTTAGTGCTGAATGTGGCTGACACCAAGCAAAAGCTGGGCAACGATGTGTTCCAAGCGGCGGGCGTGGCACAGAAGTACAACTGCTCTCTTGTCCGGCTGGACTACCAGCAGGAGCAGGGCCTTGTGTCCAGCCTGCCGCTGGGCATCAACCAAATAAAGATTCAGCGCAGCCTCACCACCTCCAACGTGGCGGTGTTCGTGCCCTTTGTCACGCAGGAGCTTTTCCAGAGCGGTGCGGCCATGTACTACGGCATCAACGCAAAATCCCACAACATGATCATGCTGGACCGCAAGCAGGCCCGGTGTCCCAACGGCTTGAAGCTGGGCACGCCCGGCAGCGGCAAATCCATGAGCTGCAAGTCCGAAATCGTCAGTGTGTTTTTAACGACTGCTGACGATATTTTTATTTCAGACCCAGAGGCCGAGTATTATCCGCTGGTCAAGCGGCTGCATGGGCAGGTCATTAAACTTTCGCCCACCAGCAGGGACTATGTAAATCCGCTGGATATCAACCTGAATTATTCCGAAGATGACAGTCCGCTTGCCCTAAAATCGGATTTTGTGCTGTCGTTCTGTGAACTGGTCATGGGCGGCAAAACGGGTCTGGAAGCGATTGAACGCACCGTGATAGACCGTGCCGTGAAAGCTATCTATCGCCCCTATCTGGCAAACCCCTGCCCAGAGAATATGCCGATTCTCTCTGACCTCCACCAAGCCCTGCTCGACCAGCACTTGCCGGAAGCGGACCGGGTAGCGCAGGCATTGGACTTGTATGTGTCCGGCTCGCTGAATGTGTTCAACCACAAAACGAATGTGGACATCCATAATCGGCTTGTGGCCTTTGACATCAAAGAACTGGGCAAGCAGTTAAAAAAATTGGGGATGCTCATTATCCAAGACCAGATATGGGGCCGTGTTACCCAGAACCGCAGCCAAGGCAGGGCTACATGGTACTTTGCAGATGAGTTCCATTTGCTCTTGAAAGAAGAACAGACCGCTGCTTATTCCGCAGAAATCTGGAAACGCTTCCGCAAATGGGGCGGCGTACCCACAGGCGCCACCCAGAATGTGAAGGACCTTCTTTCTTCCCCGGAGATCGAGAACATTCTGGAAAACAGCGACTTTATCACGCTGCTGAATCAGGCATCCGGCGACCGCAAAATCCTTTCGGAACGGCTGAACCTCTCCGCAGACCAGCAGAAGTACATCGACAATTCCGAACCGGGCGAAGGACTGCTGATTTTTGAAAATGTGGTGCTGCCGTTCTCAAACCCTATCCCGAATAACACCCAGCTCTATAAAATTATGACCACCCGGCTCAGCGAGGTGGTGGAACTATGAGCCTAACGCATTTCAGTTTGTTTTCCGGCATCGGCGGCATCGACCTTGCCGCGGAAGCAGCGGGTTTCACTTCGGTCTGCCAATGCGAGTGGGCAGCATTTCCCGCCGCTGTGCTGGCAAGCCACTGGCCGGAGGTGCCCCGCTTTCAGGACATCACCACCGTAACAAAGGAGGCTTTCTTTGAAAAAACAGGATTTCGCACCGTCACCCTCATTTCAGGTGGTTTCCCGTGCCAGCCGTTCTCCACCGCAGGGCGGCAGCGCGGCTTCCACGATGAACGCTACCTGTGGCCCGAAATGCTGCGGGTCATCCGGGAATTGCAGCCCCGTTGGGTGCTTGGAGAAAATGTTGCTGGCTTCCTCCGTATGGGGCTCGACAAAACGCTCATTGACTTGGAGCAGGCAGGTTACGATGTTCGGGTTTTCGTATTACCTGCTGCTGCCGTTGGCGCGTGGCACGAACGGAAACGGGTATTCATCATCGGCTCCGCTGCTTCCCACGCCCCTTGCCAGCGACACCGGGGATGTGGGCAAGGGGTTGGACATCCAAATCTCTGCGAATGGCAGCTACCGCAAGATGAACAAGGATGGCAAGGCATGGACGGCGCGGCTTTCCCATGTGGTCTACCACATGACCCCAACCACGCTGGAAAGGCCCTACCTCAACCCGGACTGGGTAGAGTGGCTGATGGGTTTCCCGCGCAAATGGACGGACATTCCCTTTGGGCCGAAGAACCCGCCGACATCCCGCG
>NZ_QVGZ01000006.1:0-154406 GCF_003603345.1 Faecalibacterium sp. AM43-5AT | reverse complement strand
GATGGGAGGTGAAGAACCTTGAAAGAATTGCAGGCAAAAGCCAAAGTCACCCAGACCATGACCCGTGACGGTCTGGTGGTAGAAAATCAGGCGGACGGCACTGTGGAGAATGTTTCCAGCCGGGAAGCGGAACAGGACTACTCCACGGATGCCGAGGGCAAAGCCGAAAAAATTCTGGAACGGGCCGAGGACATCAAGGACGAGCATAAAAATAAAAAGAAAGCGAAAAAGGCAGCAGAAACAGCGGCCACCGCCAAAAGTGAAGATGGTCTGCACCGTTCCGCTGCCCGTTTGGAATTGACCGAGGACGAACGGGCAGACCCGGAGTTGCAGCCGTACATCCACAAGGCGGAAGCAAAGGCCGACAAGCTGGATGCGGCCCGCGCCGCTCTGCCGAAGAAGCGTGTCCCGGTCAAGGAAAAAGTCTACGATGCAGCCAGCGGCAAGGCAAAATCCACCCTGCGTTTTGAGCAGCAGGACAAAGGCCCACCCAGCCTGAAACCAAACCCGGCCAGCCGCCCGCTATCGGAAGCGTTGCTGTTCGCTCACGGAAAAATCCATGAAGTCGAACACGAAAATGTGGGTGTGGAGGGTGGCCACAAGGGTGAAGAACTGGTGGAGCATCAGACGGCCAAAGCCATCCGCAGCGGCATCCGGCACCACAAGATGAAGCCCTACAAGGCCGTGGAAAAGGCAGAGCGTCAGCTCATGTCTGCCAATGCAGAATACTTTTACCAGAAATCCTTGCGGGACAATCCGCAAATTGCACAGGCGGCCAGCAACCCCATTTCCCGGATGTGGCAGAAACGGCGTATCAAACAGCAGTATGCCAAAGCTGCACGGCAGGCCGGACAAGCCGCCGCGCAGGGTGCAGCCGCCACCGCAGAGAACGGTTTCCGGGTAACAAAGCTGGCGGCCGAGGGCGGCGAACGGGTAGCCGAATTTGCGGCCCGGAACTGGAAAACCATTCTGATCGTGGCCGTGTTCGGTCTGCTGGCTCTGCTCTTGATAACGGGGTTGCAGTCCTGCACCGTGATGGCGGGCACCGCTGGAACCGGCGTGACGGCATCCTCTTACTTTTCCAAGGACAAGGATATGCTGGGTGCAGAGAAAGCCTACGCCAAGCTGGAACAAAAACTGCAACGGTATCTCGACACCTACGAGGCCACCCACAACTATGACGAGTATCATTTTTATCTGGATGAAATCGAGCATGACCCCTATGTGCTGATCTCGATTTTGTCCGCGCTCCATGATGGCGTTTTTACATTGGCTGAGGTGCAGGGCGAACTTGAAATGCTCTTTGAAAAGCAGTACATCCTGACCGAGACCGTGACCATGCAGATACGTTACCGTACAAAAATGATGGTCATTATTGGCCCGTATGGTGTGCCGCAGGTTATCACCTATCAAGAACCGTATGAATACTACATCTGCACGGTCAAGCTGAAGAACAAAGATTTGTCCCACCTACCCGTGGAAGTGCTGACCGAAGAACAGCTCAGTGCCTATTCGCTCTATATGCGCACGCTGGGCAACCGGCCGGATTTGTTTGGCAAAGCGCAATACCCCAATGCGTCCACCATCAAGCAGCCTACCTACTACGATATTCCACCGGAATCCCTCAAAGATGATAAGTTTGCCGCCATGATGGAGGAAGCCACGAAGTACATCGGCTACCCGTATGTGTGGGGCGGCAGTTCGCCCAGCACCAGCTTTGATTGCAGCGGCTACATTTCGTGGGTGCTGAATCACTCCGGCTGGAACGTGGGCCGCCAGACCGCACAGGGCCTTTACAACCTCTGTACTCCTGTTTCGACGGCGCAGGTCAAACCGGGCGACCTTGTGTTTTTCAAGGGAACCTACGATACCCCCGGCGTGAGCCATTGCGGTATCTATGTAGGCAATTCCATCATGCTGCACTGCGGCGACCCTATCTCTTACACAAACCTCAACTCAAAATATTGGCAGGAACATTTTTACAGCTACGGGCGTTTACCGTGACGCCAGAAAGGATTTTGTATGGCAAAAAGACTTTCCCGCATTGAGCGCGACATCGAACGGCTCAAAGAAAAAATCAGCGAATATCAGCAGCAGTTGAAAGAACTGGAAGCTGCAAAGACCGAACAGGAAAATTTGCAGATCATTCAGCTGGTGCGCAGTATGAACATGAAGCCGGACGAGTTCGCGGCCCTCCTGCGCAGCGGTGCGCTGAACGCTGCACCCACCGTTACCCCGTACCACAAACAGGAGGATGCCGCCGATGAAACCTGACAACTGGAACCGCTTCGCTGCCGGACTGCTGGCTATCCTGCTCTGCCTCTGCTCATTTTCCATGCCCGCTTTTGCAAGCGGCTCTGACCCTGCCCCGGAACCTCTGCCGGAAATTTTGGACGAGGAACCCACCACGGGCGGCATGGAGCCGGAGGGTGTGCCCATCACGCCCAAAGGCAACGCAACACTGGTGGATGATTTCTACGGGGACAAACAGCTTATCACAGTGACCACCAAGGCCGGGAATTATTTTTACATTCTAATTGACCGCGCCAACGAGGACAAGGAAACCTCTGTTCACTTCCTGAACCAAGTGGACGATGCCGACTTGCTGGCTCTGCTGGATGAAGAACCGCAGGAAACCGAAGTCTGCACCTGCACCGTGAAGTGTGATGTCGGGGATGTCAACGAAAACTGCCCCTTGTGTGAAAAGAGTCTGCGCAACTGCACGGCCCCGGAAGCTGTGAAAACTGACACCGAAACGCCAGAGGAAAAGCCGAAGTCCAACATGGGCAATCTGATAATCCTGCTGGTGCTGGCTCTGGCGGGCGGCGGCGCAGCACTCTATTATTTCAAGTTCCGCAAGCCCAAGACCGATACCACCGGCCACGATGATCTGGACGAATACGATTTTGGCGAGGACGAAGATGCAGACGAGGAACCGGCTGAAATCGAAATTCATTCAGAGGACGGACAGGAGGACGAAACATGAGCTTTCAGCTGGTGATTGCCGAAAAGCCCAGTGTAGCCCGCAGCATCGCCGCCGTGATCGGAGCCGCTGAAAAGCAAACCGGCTACTGGCAAGGTGGCGGGTATCTGGTCAGCTGGTGCATCGGGCATCTGGTGTCCTTTGCCGAGGCGGGCCAGTACGATGAAAAATACTGTAAGTGGCGGTATGAGGATTTGCCCATCCTGCCCCAGCCGTGGCAGTTCGTCGTCCCGGACGAGAAAAAACAGCAGTTTGAAGTTCTGCGTACCCTGCTCAACCGCTCGGATGTGGACAGCGTGACCGCCGCGACCGACGCAGGCCGGGAGGGAGAACTGATTTTCCGTTTCGTCTACCAAATGGCCGGCTGCACGAAACCTGTGAAGCGGCTCTGGATTTCCAGCATGGAGGATGCCGCTATCCGGGAGGGCTTTGCAAACCTGCGCCCGGATTCGGACTACGATGCGCTGTATCAATCGGCCCTCTGCCGCGCAAAGGCAGATTGGCTGGTGGGCATCAATGCAACACGGCTGTTTTCGGTGCTGTATCACAAAACCCTGACGGTAGGCCGGGTGCAGACCCCGACACTGAAAATGCTGGTGGACCGGGATGCAAAAATCCTGCGCTTCCAGAAAGAAAAGTATTATACGGTCGGCATCCAGTCCGGCAGCCTGAAAGCAGACAGTGGGCGCATTGCGGATGCAGAAACCGCAAATTCTCTCAAAGAAAAATGCACAGGTGCAAATGCAGTCTGCACGTCCATTCGGCGAGAGAAAAAGACAGAACAGCCGCCCAAGCTCTATGACCTGACCACCTTGCAGCGGGAAGCAAACCGCTTGTTCGGATTTACGGCAAAGCAGACCCTTGATTATGCCCAGCAGCTTTACGAGAAGAAACTGCTGACCTATCCCCGCACGGACAGTCAATATCTGACCGAGGATATGGGCCAGACAGCACAACATCTTGTGTCTGACCTGCTGAGGCTGCTGCCCATTGCCCAAGGGCTTGCACTGACTGCGGATGTGGGCCGGGTGCTGAACAGCAAAAAGGTATCGGACCACCACGCCATCATTCCCACTGCTGAATTTGTAAAACAGGGCTTCGCTGGTCTTGCCGAAAGTGAATGCAAGCTGATGAACCTTGTCTGCGCCAAGCTGCTCTGCGCCGTGGCTGTACCCCATGAATACGAAACCGTGGCCGCCGTGTTCTCCTGTGCAGGGAACGAGTTCACCGCCAAGGGAAAGACGGTGCTTGTCCCCGGATGGAAAGAGATCGACCAGCGGTTTCGTTCCACTCTGAAAGCAGACGGCGAAGAAGAAACGGAAGCCCTGAACACCCTGCCGGAACTGGCCGAGGGGCAGAGTTTCCGCGTAACTTCTACCGTATCGGAACACTTCACATCCCCGCCGAAAGCCTACACCGAAGATACGCTCCTGTCAGCAATGGAGCGGGCCGGGGCCGAGGATATGCCGGAGGAAGCGGAACGCAAGGGGCTGGGTACTCCGGCCACCCGTGCCGCGATTCTGGAAAAACTGGTGCAAATGGGCTTTGTGCAGCGCAAGGGCAAGCAGCTTGTCCCCACCAAGGACGGCATCAATCTGGCGGTGGTTCTGCCGGAAAGCCTGACCTCTCCCGCTCTGACTGCTGAATGGGAAAACCGTCTGACCGAGATTGCCAAGGGCAATGCAGACCCGGACGAGTTCATGGCCGAAATTGAAGCGCAGGTGCGTCAGCTGATCAAGACCTATTCCTGCATCAGCGCGGACAAACAAAACCTGTTCCAGTCGGAACGGGTTATCATCGGCAAGTGTCCCCGGTGTGGTGAAAACATCTACGAGGGCAAGAAAAACTTCTACTGCGGAAATCGTGGCTGTCAATTCGTAATGTGGAAGAACGACCGCTTCTTTGAGCAGCGAAAAAAGGCGTTCACCCCAAAGATCGCCGCCGCTCTGCTCAAAAACGGCAAGGCAAAAATAAAGGGTCTCTACTCCGAGAAAACAGGAAAAACCTATGATGCAACGGTGCTTCTGGCAGATACGGGAGGCAAGTACGTCAATTACCGAATTGCGACAGATTCTATAATGTGATAGAATAAACTTAACTAACGGAACTTTGCAGGGGGATGCCGTAATGAAATTCACAGATAGATGTCCAGCTACTTGGAAAGAGCTACAGGATGATGTTGCGTTGCTTCTAAATCAATCGGGATATCGAGCAGTTAGCCCTTGTACAATTGATACCGTTCGTGGCAAAGTGGAAGTTGACGTTTTGGTCGAATCTCCTGACGAACTAGTTAAAAGAATTGTGTGTGAATGTAAATTCTGGAATTCTTCAGTTCCAAAAGAAAAAGTGCACGCATTCAGAACGGTTGTACAAGATTCTGGTGCATCATTGGGTCTTTTGATTTCACAAGCCGGCTTCCAATCCGGCGCGATTGAGGCTGCAAATCTTTCAAATGTACGCTTGATGACGTGGAATGAATTTACAGATATAATTGCCGACAAATGGACATTAACGCGATTAAAGCAGCTCAAAAAGGAATCTGTTCCATTGTCTGAATATACCAGCCCTCTTCATTTTCCATTTGATGACTTAAAAGATGAAGATGTCGGACGCTATCTAAAGGCTTGTGATAAATACAGGCCTTTGCGTACTACCTGTTGGGAAATTACTAGAAAAGATTTGAAAGAAAATGATTCTCTAACAGATTTTTGGTATAAGGGGTCGGAGTTCACAACAATCGAAAGCTATCTAAATTTTCTTTCAGATCAAGTAACAGCAGGTCTAAAAGAATTTGGCGAAATTCTTACAAATTCCAATATCACAATTCCACCTGAACGGCTCGAAAAGTCGTATGGGTATATTTATATGTCCCTTTAACAGATTTCGGATAAGTTCATAATAAAATTACGAGGGCCGGTTATGGTAAGGTGAAGCATTCATTTTGCCATAACCGGCTCTCTCTATCCGTAGGATAGGGACAGTTCTTTGAAAGGAGCGTGCGATAATGAGCGAACTATTTTCCATCCAGCTGCAAAATCGGCAGCAGCAAGGCAGGGATGGCGTCTGGCTGGACCTGCCTACCACAACCGAACAGGTACAAGCGGCCCTGCGGCAAATCGGCATTTCGTCCGATAATCCGCAGGGCCTTTTCATTTCCGGCTATTTTGCCGAGGAAGAAAAGCGTTTTGCCATCCCTTACAACATGGTGCTGGCATCCAATGTGGACGAGCTGAACTTTCTGGCCGCACGGCTGGAAACACTCTCTACCGGGGAACGCGCAGAACTGAACGCCGCCTTGCAAGCCCCGCAGAGTGAGCTTTTCAGCATCGGGAGAATCACCGACTTTCCCGAAAACGTGGACTACTATGTGCATCTGCCGGATGTGCACGGGCCTGCCCAGCTAGGAGATTACTACCTGAATCGCTCCGGCATGGTGGATATGCCGGAAGAATGGAAAGGCGGCATCGACACGGCACAGTTTGGCCGCTATGTGGCTCAGCAGGAACAGGGTGCGTTCACCCAGTACGGCTACCTTGTCAAAAGCGGGGACGAGTGGCAGAAAGTCCACGAAGGCCAGCCTGTGCCGGAGGAATACCGGGTACTGTCCTTTCCTGTGCCGGAAGTCATGCGGGATGCAGCCAATATCCCGCCGCCTGTTCAACCTGAAACAGAACCGCAGAAAGTTATTCCCATTATCCTAAACGGCAAGGACAGCGCAGAGCGCATGAAAGAAATCACGGACCGGTTAGAAACGGGCATCCAACAGCTGTTCGACAGCGACCGCTACAAAGCCTACCTCACCACGATGGCGAAATTCCACAATTACAGTTTCAACAACACCTTGCTGATCGCCATGCAGGGCGGGCAGTTGGTGGCGGGTTTCAACAAGTGGAAGGATACGTTCCACCGCACTGTGAAAAAGGGCGAAAAGGGCATCAAAATCCTTGCCCCCGCGCCGTACAAGGTCAAGCAGAAGATGGAAAAGCTGGACGAACAGGGCAAGCCGATTCTGGACAAGGACGGCAAGCCGCTGACGGAAGAAAAGACGGTGCAGATTCCGGCTTTCAAGGTGGTGTCCGTGTTCGATGTCAGCCAGACCGAGGGCGAACCGCTGCCGACCATTGCCGTGGATGAACTGTCCGGCAGCGTGCAGGACTATCAAGATTTTTTCAAAGCGTTGGAGCAAGCTTCCCCGGTGCCCATCGGGTTTGAGGACATCGAGGGCGGGGCGCACGGGTACTTTCATCTGCTCGACAACCGCATTGCCATCCAAGAGGGCATGAGCCAGCTGCAAACCATCAAGACGGCTATCCATGAAATTGCCCACGCCAAACTTCACGCCATCGACCCCACCGACCCGGAACAGACCAACCGCCCGGACAGCCGCACCCGCGAGGTGCAGGCCGAAAGCGTAGCTTATGCAGTCTGCCAGCACTACGGGCTGGACACATCCGAGTATTCCTTTGGTTATGTGGCCGGGTGGAGTTCCGGCCGGGAACTGGCCGAGCTGAAAGCCTCTCTGGAAATTATTCGTAGTGCAGCCCATGAGCTGATCTCTGCGCTGGACGAACATCTGGCAGAACTTCGCCAGCAGCGGGAAGCAGACCTTTCCGCTGCACAGGAGGCCGCATTTGCACTGGATAATGGCAATACGCTGTTCATCCAGACCTGCGATTCTGGCTATGACTACACTCTGTATGGCCCGGACCGCACGGCTCTGGACGGTGGGCAGTTGGACGCGCCCGGTCTGACCCTGCCGGATGCCGGGCAGGAAGCACTTAATCTGCTGGGGCAGACAGCCGCGGTGGCGGAAGTTCTGTTGGGCGATAAGCTGGCGGCGTTCCAAGAGGCGGCGGAAAAGGCCAATGAAATTTCTGCACCCGTTAAAATTCCAGACCCCGCCGCAGAACCTACGGTCACAATTCTTTGGAGCGAAAGTGACAAGCTGCAGGACGGCGAAATCATGCCGCTGTCTGCGGCAAACCGCGTTTTTGAAGAACTGGACACCGCCCAGCACACAGACCGGGAAAAGGACGGCTACACGGGCGGCTGGTACGACAAGACCGCATTCCGTATTGATTTTACCCTGAACGGCCAGCCCGACAACTACGAGGGACGGCAGGATTTTGGTGACGGAGAGGGTTCTTTGATTCAGCATATCCAGAACTACCACGAATACTATGCCAAGGACGAGAACTGGAAAAATTTTGTTCTGCACAACAAAGGCCCGGAAGCGTGGGAACAAGACAAGGCAGAGCGGGAAATGGTGCAGACCGAGTTTATCCCGTACCTCAAACAACATTGCAATCTTTCGGCCATGGAGCAGGCAGCCACCGCCGCTTTGCGGGAGGGACAGAACATTTCGCCGGAACAGGCTGCCTATTACAACACTGTTGTGGCCTATGTGCAGGACTGCCGCCCGCTGCTTAACCAAGGCCAGTATAACTTGCCGGAACCGCCCAAGCTGGCTGACTTTGACCAGAGCTTGCAGGACTACAAGGCGCAGGTACAGTCCGAGATCGCGCAGGAAGCGGCCGATGCTGGAATGACGGTGGAGGAATATGCAGCGGCAGGTTTTGAGGCACCACAGCAGGACAACTTTTCCATCTACCAGTTGCGCAATGAGGCTTCCACCCGTGATTACCGTTTTGAGCCATACGACCGCCTGCAGGCCGCTGGCCGGACTGTGGACAAGGCCAACTATACGGAAGTATACGCCGCGCCGCTGACTGCTGGTACCACGTTGGAGGACATCTACCGCACATTCAATGTGGACCATCCGGCAGACTTCAACGGGCATTCGCTGTCTGTTTCGGATGTGGTGGTGCTGCATCAGAACGGCCACGACACTGCCTATTACTGCGACAGTGTGGGCTTTCAGCAGGTGCCGGAGTTCTTACGGGAAAACCCGCTGCGCACCGCAGAGCTTTCCACCGAACAGAACGAAAACATGATTGACAGTGTGCTGAACAATGCGCCCTCTTTAAGTGAGTTGGAAGCCAAAGCAAAGGCCGGGGAACAAATTTCTCTGACGGACCTTGCCGCCGCAGTCAAGGCCGAGGAAAAGGCACCGAAAACCAAGAAGTTCCGCGCCGCAAAACCGAAAAAGCCGTCCATCCGGGCACAGCTGGATGCCGCAAAAAAGGAGCAGAGCAAGCAAACGCAGCCACGGGAAAAGACAAAGGAATTGGAGGTATAAGCCGTGCAAAAATTTGAAAATATGGATGTGATCGCTGCGCTGGAAGCCATTATGCACCAGAACACCGCATACTATCAGAGCGATTTTGCCTATGACATTAAGATGCTTCGGGAAGCGGCCCGCAGCGACCAGCCGGAAGATAAGCTGCTGTTGTGGCTGTCCCGGCCCTCTGGAACATTCTGCTTCCGGGAACGGGATGCGTTGCTCAAAGATACCCAAGCCTACAACACATGGAAATTCTGCGGCGAGCAAACCCACGACAGGATTCTTGCCTATGCGGTAGAGCTGACCGGCACAGCTAATGGAACATTGCAAGGCAATCTGTATGAACTGGACTACCAGCAGCATTTCCAGCACATCCGGGATGCCGCCCTGCCCGTGGGCTCCAATCGCCTAATCTACGAAAGTGGAATGCGGGAGATTGGCCTGAAAGAGCATCTCGACAGTCGCCCGGACGAATATTTCGGAGAGTTCGTGCGGTATGAAATGCAGCCCCGTGACCCGGAACTTCTGCAAGCGGCCATCCGTCAGGAGCAACGCAGCCGGGAACCTGCACGGCCCAGTGATTTCAAAGAACATCTTGCAGCACTGCACGCCGGGCTGATCAAGGCCGAGGCACAGCGCATTGTGGCCGGTATGAAGCGGCTGGCTGCTCCCAACAGCCCGGACAAGAATCATTTCATGGTAGAGGTATCGCCCTATTTCACCAAGCTGGCATCCAGTCGGGACACGGACCAGCTGCTTGCCATGCTGCCGTATAAATCTTTACATCTGTCCAGCGTAAAAGACCGTTTTGGCATCTACGCGCTGGTTGACAAAAACGAGAACCGAGATAAGAACATTCGCAAACCCCGTGCTTCCGTCCGCAAGCAGCTTTCCGAAACAAAGCAGGCCGCCAGCCCGAAAAAGGCAGCGGCCCGCAGCAAACAACACGAAATGGAGGTCTGACCATGAATTTCAGCGTAGAAGAAGAAAATTTGATCTGTATGTACCACACCTCTGACCGCCGCCGCACGATGGCACGGATGCTGGCCGCCCTGCCGGATATGGACACGGAAATGCGGCGGCTGGCAAACGGTACCATTGCAAAGTTGGAGCGTATGACCGATGCTGACTTTGACGGACAGAGGTTTGATTTTACGGGTGAATAATACCGTCAGCCTGACAATGACGCATTATTTTTAATCAAAGTAATGTGTCATTGTCAACACAGAAATAGCCGGACACGGTGGCCTTGGGGTTGCTGTGTCCGGCTATTTTTCATGTATCAGTCTTTATCTTTTTTCTCGGTGGGATTTTCCGGCAGTTCGGCGGCATCTTCTACAATGTCGGTCACAAGCTGCTGGAAGTCAAACGCATTCTTTTCTGTGATAACAGGCTTGCCGGTTTCCGCTTCAAGAGCCTGCCGCGCAATGCCGGCCACCTTGCCGCCGCGTTTGGCAACCTGCTTGTTTTCTTCAAAGGTCTGTGGCTTTGCAGTTTTGGAAATATCCGTGGTGGAGGCTTCCGCCAGCATGGTCAGCACAAGTTCCAAATCAGTCATATTGTCCCGGAGATTTTCTTTCGTCAGACCTTTCAGCCGCTTGTACTGCCCTGTGGTCATGCCAGACCATGCGCGGGAGATTTCATCGGTCAGGATAGCATACTCCTTGCCCTTTTGTACTCCGCGCTTCTTCCATTCATCCGTCAGTTCGTTGCGGATGCGGATTGCCAAAAGTCGCTGGTGAATCCATTCTTCGGAGTAGCCTTTTTTCAAATAGGTATCAAGTGCGCGGTCGATGGCCTGTTCCGGGTCGATGGTTTCCTCGATGCGTTCCTTGCCCACCATTGCCAGCCATGCCTTGAACGGCTCAGCCTTTTTGGAAGGAATCGACTGGATGATGCGTAAAAGCTGCTCCGTATTGGCAACATCCGTAAGACGACGTTTGCCATCTGCTGCCTTCATTTTCAACTGACTACAATTTGTAGTCAGTTCACTGCCTTCGTTTTTCAGTCTAACTTTCAGAACGCTCCAATATTTAGCAGCACTTCGACTATCCTTTTGCTCGGTTAAAACCGCAACCACATCCACAATCGAAAAATACCATTCTTCCTTTTCTGCATCCCATGCAGTACGGATTTTCTGATCTTCAAAAAGCTGGATAGAGCTGTTATCGTTCACTTCTGCCATAGAGGGTTCCTCGCTTTCGTTGTCTAAGTCTATTTTACATGATTTCGGGTGGAAACGCCACCCGGTCTAAGCGTTTGGGGTTCAAAAATCCGAGCAATATTTTGTGCAGATTTACCGTTCCTGCATCTGCTCCTTTCCCGGTGCTGTCCGCAGAATGCCGTCCACATTCTGCTTTATAATGCCATACTCCTGCATCTGGCGTTTGGCATCATTGTACTGCCGCTGCAGCTGGTCTTTCTGCTCGGCCAGTTGCTTATACTCGTTTTTCAGGGCATAGAGGTCGGGCAGCTTTTGAAAGCCCTGCTCTTTCAGGGCCTTGGCTGCGGCCTCATAGAGAATCAAGGTGCCTTCGTGCCTGCGCCGGAACTGCTTTTTGTCAGCAGCTCGCTGATATTCCTGCACCAGTGGGCGCAGTTCCTTACAGGTGGTGACATCCTTTATCAGCACGGCCATTTCTGCAAGCCGGCGTTCGGCTGCTTTCAGCGCGGTTGCAGCTTCGGTGCTGGCGGCGGTGATCTCGGCCACCCGGCTTTCCAAATCCGGGTAACTATCAATTTCATGCTCCGTCAGGAAGTTCAGCGTCCGGGCCGCCTGTTTCAGATTGTGGAGTTTTGCCCACTTCTCATACCCTGCGGACTGCTGGGCCTTGATGCTGTTCTCCAAATCAATCCGCAGCGAAATTTTGCGGTTTTCTTTGGGCTTCCGCTCCACGAACCGCCCTTTGATGCGCTCGGTGATGGCTTCTTCGGTGTAGGCTTCGCCCAGCGTTTTGCAGCGGATGAACCGCCCCTGTCCGGGCGCACGGAACGAAACATACTTGCCCCGCTTGACTTTATAGCCCTGCTCCTGCAGGAGCCGCAGAAAATCGTCAAAATCCTTGGCCTGCGGGATGGCTGCATCTATGGCGATCTTCAGCTTCGCCTTCCAGCTCGTACCCTTGCGGCGTGCATCCCACTCGGCATAGCTTTTGCCCCGGTCTTGACCGGGCATCACCACAGACAGACCATGTTCCTTGCACAGCCGGTCGCTGGTGCGCCGGATGTAGGCATAACTCTGTCGGTTGGAAACATACTTTCGTTGGTTCACCATGTCCACGGCACAAAAGATGACGTGGTTATGGACGTGCCCCTTGTCAATGTGCGTGGTCAGCACATACGGGTATTTGCCTTGCAGGACTTCATCTGCAAGCTGCCGGCCAATCTCGTGGGCCTGCTCCGGCGTGGTTTCGCCCGGCGCAAAAGACTGTATCAGGTGGTGGGCCAGATTGTTGCCTTTCTGCATGGCTTGTGATAGCAGCAGTTCAAATTCGATGTCGGCGGTTTCATAGGAGCAGGCAAAGGAGGACACCAGCATTTTTTCATCCGTCTTGGCTGGATTCTCGATGTAGTCCAGTGCCTTTTTCAGCGTTGACTTGATAGGATGTATCTTTGTAACTGCCATATCTGCGCCAGCGCTCCTTTGATGTCCGCAACGTCTTGTGTGTACAGCGGCCCCATGCTGTTCAGCCGCCGCGCAATCTGATTGACGTTGACACCAATCTTTTGCAGTTCGGCGGTCTGCACCCGGATGTCGGTGGTGTCAATGTGGACAACATAACCATCTATCGCCATCTTTCGCAGATAGGCGGCCATATTCCGGGTTGGTATCAATTTCATTTTTTCTCGAATCAACCTCCGTTCTTCTTCCGTCACATAAAATTTGACCTGCACGGTTCGTTTTCTGCCTTCCATTCGTTTTACTCTCCTTTCCGTTTTGAGGGTTTGGGACACTTCCCAACAAGCTGTTTTGCAGAGCAAAATACGGAAGTGGGTACACACTTCCTATGCTTGCTACCGTAACTCTTTCCTCGTATTCTCCCTCTACTAATACTACAATCCTTAACAAGAGAAATGGCTTAGGCAGAATAAAATAAAAACACAAATTTCATAAAAATAAAGAAATTCACTCAAGCAAAATTCAAATAAAAAGAAGGCGTCTGGTTGGAACAAAAAAGGCCAATTGGAGCGGAAAAGACTTTTCAAGTCTGCTATAATAGTTACTGAAAACGCCGAAGGGCGCTTTCAAAAAGTCTATGAGTTAGCAAGCCCTAACTAAAAGGAGGAATTTTCAATGTCTGAAGTGAGTACGGACAAAAAACTGAAAGGAAAAGACCTTATTACCATCGGTATCTTTTCCGCAATCTACTTTGTCATCAACTTTGCCTTTATGCTTCTGGGAGGTATTCACCCTGTTCTTTGGATGCTGATGCCTGGTTTTATCGCTGTGTTTGCAGGCATTCCCTTTATGCTGATGGTCGCAAAGGTTCAAAAACCGGGTGCAGTTTTCCTGATGGGGCTTATCACGGCTCTTATCTATTTTGCCACAGGACAATTTACCCTGGTGATCCTGATCTCGATGGCTTCTACTTGCATTTTGGCTGAAGTTGTCCGAATGGTGACTAAGTATAACAGCTTCAAGGGAAATTCGATTGCCTATGTGATTTTTTCTCTGGGGATGGTTGGTTCTCCCCTTCCCATCTGGTTGTTTAAGGCCGATTTCCTGGCACAGATTACAGAACAGGGAATGCCCGCTGATTATGTTGCGGCAGTTGAAGCTCTGTCATCCAATGCAATGCTAATCGTTCTGTTTGTTGCTCCAATCATCGGTGGTATCATCGGCGCATTTATTGCCAGAGGTCTGTTCAAAAAGCACTTTGTAAAGGCAGGAATTGTGTGATGAATGGGGAGGGCAAAAAACATACATTAAGGTTCGATCCACGGACGGAATTGCTTTTGTTGGTGCTGGCAAATATTGTGGCCTTTACCCAGCACTCCGTATGGGTTGAAATTACATGGGTTATTTTTCTGCTCCTACTGATCGTTGCCTGCGGATGCCAAAAATCCGCAGGCAAACTGGCAATCGCATTTGGAATTTGTCTGGCGCTACAATACTATGTATTTCCAAACGGACCGAAAATTTTAGCCAGCAGCTTCACAATCATTGTATCTTATGCAAGAAAGATTTTCCCTTGTTTGATTGTCGGTACAATGGTATTACAGAAAACGCCCGTCCGGGAATTGATGGTTGCACTTCGGAAATGGCATATCCCGCAGGGATTGATTATTCCTTTGTCTGTAACTGTCCGATATTTTCCGGCTTTAAAAGAAGAAACCGGCTATATCCGGGATGCCATGAAGCTCCGTAATATTCATGGAGTACAAAAAATTGAATGCTTACTGGTGCCTACAATGATCTCTGCCACAACAACAGCGGAAGAATTATCCGCCGCCGCTGTTACGCGGGGGATTGAAAATCCTGCTCCTAAGACAAGCATGATTGAAATGAAATTCGGCGTGCAGGACTTTGTGTGTTTGGCAATAGGCGTTGCTTTTTGCGTAGTTTCCATTATGGTAGGATAAGGAGGTGTTTCCTATGATTGAAATTCAAAATGTATCTTTTGAATATGAGAAATCGCAGGGGACGCTTTCTCATATAGACCTGAACATTCAGCAGGGCGAGTGCATTGTTCTTACTGGTGAATCAGGCTGTGGTAAGACAACCATAACAAAACTTATTAACGGTCTGATTCCTCATTTTGTCGAGGGCGGAACCTTATCTGGTACAACGATTGTAAACGGTATGAATGTAGCTCAAACAGAAATGTACCGTTTGGCAGAACAGGTTGGTTCCGTGTTCCAAAACCCAAAATCGCAGTTCTTCAATATAGATTCTGACAGCGAGATTACTTTTGGTTTGGAAAACGCAGGCGTTGAGCCAAGGAAAATCAAAGAGCGATATGATGCTACGGTTTCTGCTCTGAAAATACAGTCACTGCTGGGCCGTAATATCTTTTCTATGTCAGGCGGAGAAAAACAAAGTCTTGCATTTGCCTCTGTATATGCCATGAACCCGTCCATTTTTGTATTGGACGAGCCGACGGCAAATCTGGATGCTGGTGCGATTGACACCTTACGCCAGCAGATTATCCAGATCAAAAAAGAAGGGCGGACGGTTGTTATTGCCGAACACCGCCTATATTTCCTGATGGATCTGATTGACCGGGCAATCTTCATTCAAAAGGGGAAAATCGTTCAGATATTTTCTGGGAATGAGTTTCGCAATCTTTCGGATGAGCAGCGTATCAGGATGGGGCTTAGAAGTCTTGTCCATCCTGTGCTGGAGCTGCCTCCCGCCGATCCGTCAGGAGCGCAGGAAGGCTTATCCGTAGAAAACCTTTCCTGTGCCTTTGATAAGCAGCCGGTATTCAGCGGCCTTGGCTTTTCTGCAAAACGGGGCGAAGTGTTGGGGATTGTCGGTCATAACGGCGCGGGAAAAACGACGATGACACGCTGCCTGTGCGGGCTTTTGAAAGAAGTGAATGGAACCGTCCGGCTGGACGGGCAAACACTGAAAGCAAAACAGCGCAATAAGGCCAGCTTCTGTGTGATGCAGGATGTGAACCATCAGCTTTTTTCAGACAGCGTATGGAACGAATGTGAACTGGCGCAGCCGGATTGTCCGCCGGAGCGGATTGAAGAAATTCTCAGGTCTTTTGATTTGCTGGATTTCAAAGACCGCCATCCGATGGCCCTGTCAGGAGGTCAGAAACAGCGCCTTGCGGTGGCAACCGCTATTCTCTCCAACAAGGATGTACTTGTCTTTGATGAGCCGACCAGTGGCCTGGACTATCACCGTATGCTGGAAGTGAGCAATATGATCCGCAAGTTGAATGATGAGAATAAAATTATCATCATTGTTTCCCATGATTTTGAGTTTTTGGGCCGGACTTGTGATAAAATATTTGATATGGAGGGATGCTCCAAAGAAAGGAGGTAGCGTCTATGCCGGAACTGCTCCAAGAAATGTATTACGGTCCCAATGTTCAAAACTTGATCGAGTCAGATGATTGCAAGGTAATGCGTTTAAGCGATAACTCCGGTGAAGGCATGATGACGCTCTATCATGTCTTTCCCGGTGTATTTCTCATGTATAATGATTTCCACATGAAGGAGTGCATTTCGGGCTTCCAGACAGATATGGACCTGCTCTGTATAGATCACTGCCGGGAAGGACGCATTGAGCAGGAAGTCGGCCAGAATGCCTTTAGCTATTTAGAGGCTGGCGATCTTCGGGTGGATCGCCGCATCCATCATTCGGGCAAGGTGGAGTTTCCCCTTTGCCACTACCACGGTATTTCCATTGGCTTTCAGGTGGAAACCGCGGCAAAAGAAATTCCAGCCTATATGAAGGGCTTTTCTGTTGACCTTTACGAATTACAAAATAAATATTGCAGTGACCGTACACCTTATGTCATTCCAGGAGAACCGGCCATTGAGCATATTTTTTCCGAACTTTACAATGTGCCGGTCAAAATCAAAAAGGACTATTTCAAGATCAAAGTGCTGGAACTGCTTCTATATCTGGATGCGTTAGAGCTGTCGGGACATACAGAGGAACGTCCATATTTCTATAAGAGTCAGGTCGAAAAAATTAAGGCAATTCAATCACTTTTAACACAAGATTTGACAAAGAACTACACGCTGGAAGAACTCTCCGCAAAGTTTGATATTGCATTGACACCGATGAAAAATTGCTTTAAGTCTGTTTATGGCAGTCCGATTTTTACATACATGAGGAACTACCGAATGAACTATGCAGCGGCTTTGCTGAAATCAGATAAGTCGTTGAAGGTGGCTGATGTTGCTGGTCTTGTAGGATATGACAGTCCCAGCAAATTTACCGCTGCTTTTCATCAGACGATGGGAAAAACGCCATTGGAATATCGGAAATCAATTATCTGATTGGCACAGAAAAGGCCGCGTGGAGCGGAAGAAAAAACTGAATCATGATAAATTAAGGATGGTTAGTAGGACTTAGCCATCCTTTTTTCTTTACTGACCGAATAGAACGAAAGAGGTGAACTACTATGAAACAACAAAAAAAGAGTTGGGTCAAAACTCTACTTTCCTTTGCAGAACCCTGCAAGGGAAAGATGATCCTCTCGGTTTTATGCGCTATTTTTAGTGTCGCTGGTGGATTTATTCCGTTTTGGGCAGTTTATAAAATTCTGCTTCTGTTTATCAACCGTACTGCCACAGGAAACGATATTCTGTTATGGTGCTTGGTTGGAGTAGGCGGGTACCTGATCCGTGTGCTTTGTTTTGGTATCTCCACAATTTTGGCGCACATATCCGCGTATACGATACTGGAAGGTATTCGTCTAAAAATTGCAAATCGTCTAATGAAAGCCCCGCTTGGCGAGGTAATGAGACGGAGAATCGGTTATCTAAAAAACATTATCATGGATAAGGTGGAGGACTTAGAACCGCCCTTGGCGCATGTAATTCCAGAACTGACTTCTAATCTGCTCCTGCCGCTGGCTATTTTCGTCTGGATGCTAGCAATAGACTGGCGTATGGGACTTTCGATTTTGATTGCTCCTGCGTTGGCTATGATTCCGATGTTCTTCCTTATGAAAAATTATAACAGCCAGTATGCAGCCTACATGGAGGCAAATAACCACGTCAACAACATTATTATCGAGTATGTAGAGGGCATTGAGGTTGTTAAGGCGTTCAACCAAAGTACCAGTTCCTACGAAAAGTTTGTAGGCGCTGTGAAGTCCTTTAAGGACTTTACTCTCAACTGGTTCAAAAGCACATGGAAAACCATGAATTTAATGATGGCGATTATGCCGACTACCTTGCTTGGGGTACTCCCTGTTGGTTTGCTGCTGGTGCGTGGTGGAAGTATTACTCCCGCTGAACTTGCAATGGGAATTATCCTCTCACTTAGTATTGTGGGGCCACTGATGAAAGCTACGACCTTTATCAACGAAGCAAAATCTATGGAGTATGCGGTTGAAGCAGCAAATGAGCTTTTGAATCTTCCAAATTTGCCGGATTCCGGGGAATTTGTTCCAATCAATCATACCGATATTGTCTTGCAGGATGTGTCCTTTTCTTATGACGGTACAACACAAAATGAAGTGTTGCATGGTATCAGCTTAAATATGCCACAGGGGAGTTTTACTGCACTGGTCGGACCGTCTGGAGGAGGAAAATCAACGGTGGCTCGCCTGATTGCACGGTTTTGGGATGCAACTGGTGGCAGCATCTCCATTGGCGGCAAAAATATAAAAGAGCTTTCAATTCACCAGCTTTCTGAATTGGTCAGCTTCGTGACACAGGACAATTTCCTGTTCAACTGCTCGCTCAAAGAGAACATCCGCCTGGGTAATCCAAATGCTACGGATGAGGAAGTATATGCCGCCGCAAAAGCGGCTTGCTGCGATGATTTCATTGCTCGGCTGGAAAAAGGATATGATACCCCTGCCGGTGATGCCGGCAAGCGGCTATCTGGCGGAGAAAAGCAACGAATTGCTATTGCGAGAGCAATCTTGAAAAATGCGCCTATTGTGATTTTGGATGAGGCAACTGCCTTCACTGACCCGCAGAATGAAGATAAAATCCAGAAATCCATCATGGCCCTTTCCAAAGGAAAGACCCTGCTGGTGATTGCACATCGTCTGTCTACCATTCAAAACGCAGATCAGATTGTTGTTCTGAAAAAAGGGCAGATTGTTGACTGCGGAAAGCAGGGGGAACTCTTGGAACGCTGCCCGCTTTATGCAGATATGTGGCAGGCGCATATTGGCGCAAAGAACTGGTCTGTGGGCGAGAAAAAGGAGGTGGCTGGTAATGTTTAAGTCAATGAAACGCATTATTCGATGGGCTGGCAAGTACAGAGGTCGTCTTTATCTTGGCTCTGTATTCTCTTTTTTCAGTAGTTTATCTACAGCCATCCCGACAATGGCTGCTGCTTATGCGCTGGATAAATCTATTCAGGCATATTGGGCGCATACCACAATTGACGCTTCTTTGATCTGGAAAATGCTGTGGATTATTGTTGGCTCTATTGCGTTGAATTTCCTGTTTTCTTATCTACGGGCAATTTTGCAGGAAAGTATCGGCTATGAAGTTGCCGCAGGACAACGCATCCACTTGGGGGACGTTCTGAAACGGGTTCCCCTTGGGTACTTTTCACAGAACAGTGTCGGTGACATTCTGGCCGGAGTTACCACGGAATTATCTACTTTGGAATTACAGGGCATGAAAATGGTGGATGTCATCATCAACGGTTATGCAAAATTTATTGCCATCGTTTTATGCCTGATCTTCTTCAGCCCTGTTGCGGCGGTTATTTCCATTGTCGGCGTTGCTCTTTCGGCGCTGGCTTTGCAGGGGATTAGCAGACACAGTGAAAAAACCGCTGCAACAACCCATAAAGCAATGGAAGATATGTCCGGCGCAGCGATTGAATACATCCGGGGGCTTTCCATTGTGAAGTCCTTTGGACAGGAAGGTGCTTCTATTGAGAATTTTCGTAATGCCAGTAAGGAATTGAAAGATATTCACATCAAGGTAGAAAAGGGCTATACACCATATAACTGCCTACACCTGTTTGTGTTGAAGCTGGCATCTATGGGGATCGTCTTGGTATGCGCGTGGCAAGCATTGCAAGGGCAAATGAGTATATCTGTTTTTCTGATGTTTGTTCTTTTCTCCTTTGTTCTTTTTGGCAGCGTGGAAAATATCAATGATGCTGCGCACACTCTTGGGGTTATTGATTCTGCCATGAACAAGTTGGAAGCATTAGAGAATGTAAACTATATCGACCAGGATGGCACCGATATAAAACCGGCAACCTATGATATTGAGTTTAGGGATGTTTCTTTCGGATATGACAGCCGGATTGTTCTGCATGACCTGAACTTCAAAATTCCGCAAAATAGCACAACGGCCATCGTGGGGCCATCTGGCAGCGGAAAATCTACGCTGTGTAACCTGATTGCCCGTTTCTATGATGTGAACAGCGGAACGATTACCATTGGTGGAACGGATATTCGCCGATTTACCTGCGATAGCTTGCTAAAAAATATCAGTATGGTTTTTCAGAATGTCTATTTGTTCCGGGATACCATCAAGAATAACATTAAATTCGGCAGCCCGGACGCTACGGATGAACAGATTATCGCCGCCGCAAAAGCAGCCCGCTGTCACGACTTCATAATGGCTTTGCCGGACGGTTATGACACAGTGATTGGTGAAGGCGGTTCTTCGCTTTCCGGCGGTGAAAAGCAAAGAATTTCTATCGCCAGGGCGATGCTCAAGGATGCTCCCATTGTTATCTTGGATGAGGCAACCGCAAGTATTGATCCAGAGAATGAGCATTTGATCCAAGAAGCGATTTCTGCTCTAACACACGGTAAAACTATTATTACGATTGCCCATCGTCTGGCCACGATTGAGAACGCCGACCAAATCCTTGTGATTGATGGCGGAACTGTAGCTCAGAGGGGTACGCATAAGGAACTGCTGCAACAGGAAGGGACTTATAAAAAGTTCATCCAGATCCGCGAACAAGCCGAAGGCTGGCGAATACAGTAAGGGAGGTCTTGATGAAACTTCATGCGTCCGGGGAGGACTACCTGGAAACCATCCTTGTTCTCCAAAAGAAACGCGGTATGGTGCGCTCCGTAGATGTGGCCCGGCACATGGAGGTGTCAAAGCCCAGCGTGTGCCATGCAGTGGCTACCTTGCGGGACGGCGGCTTTCTTATGATGGACGAAGATCACTTTCTCCATCTGACCGATGTGGGCCGGGAAGTGGCGGAGCAGATCTACGAAAAGCACCGCTTCTTTACCGACCGGCTGATCGAGGCCGGTGTAGACCCGGTAACGGCGGAAAAGGACGCCTGCCGGATGGAGCATGTCATCAGCCAGGAATCCTTCGAGCGTCTGCGCGATGCCTATAAAACAAAAAATGAATAATCCGCCCGCATAGCAAACGGGTAAAACAGTAACGCGGCCGGGCACATCGAACCCGGCCGCGTTATTCGTCTTTTTGAAATGCTTCCGCCTGTTTGCAAAGCGCAATATATTTTTCAATTTCCGCCTCACTTTTCCCGGCAAAGAAGTCTACAACTGTTTTTGAAACCGTCTGATTTACCATGTCTGGAAAAATGGCAGCATCCACGCTGATATTTAACTCTTTGGCGACAAGAGCCACCGTTTCAAATTTGGGGTTACTCTGGCAGGTTTCCAAATCTATGATTGTACGGGCGTTCATATTGAGCCGTTCAGCCAATTTTCTCTGTGTCAAATGCTGCCGCTTACGTTCTGACCGCACTTTCCATGCAAACAAGTCAAGAGGATTGTTCACTATGCATCACCTCTACCTCATTGTAGGGTGTGCTATCGCTCATATAAATAACCATACAACTCACATTGTGTGAGTTATAGCTCATGATTTGAAGCAAAGAGCTATATGGACAAGAGTATCAAAATAAAGGAGCGCAAAATAAAATGGGGCTTACCGCCCACTCGAAAAGCCCTAACACCAATTAAAAAAATATTCAAATAACGTAGGAGCGAGCCATACTCATAGAAGTGAGTTGTGGCTCGCTTTTTATATACTTCAATTCACATCCGATAAAGCCCCGCATTTTTACAACCTACGATTGGGTATCGGATGCCGTTCTCCGCCTCGTTTTGCTCCGGCCTATAAACCCGAACAGAACGAAAGGAACAATTCTATGAACGGCAAAAAATTTTTTCAGATAGATCCAGAAAACCGGCCAAACCGGACCGTTAGTGAACGAGTAGTGAGCGAAAGGGGAAGAAAAGAACTGCCTCCCGGCACGAAGGGAGGTGAGAACTTGAAACCAAATCGCTACTACGAACACAAGCAGCACGCCTTTGACAGCTACTGCAAAAAGGTGTTGAAATGCGAGGCATGTAACGGCTATCGGCAGATCAGCCGTCATCAAAAACGTTTTGCATCTTTGGAAGAACTGTCCGAGGCAGACGTGGCCCAGCTTGCAGTTTACGATCGTTACTCATGGGAGTATACGGCTTTTCCTGTGGGAAATGCTGTTGTGCTAATCGAGAACGACCGATTGGCCACAGCACTTCTACGGCTGTCACCAAAAGACCGGGAAATTTTTATGATGCACTGGTTTCTATGGATGACAGACGAACAGATAGCAAAGTGCATGGGCATGGCCAGAAGAACGGTCAATACTCGCAGGTATAAAGCCTATCGGCTGCTGAAAAAGCTGATGGGAGGTGAAGCGGATGACTAAATCTGCGCACACACGGGCATCGCTGCTTCCTTACCCGATAATCGCTGCCGCTGTTGCAGGAGACGCCGAAGCAGTGAGCCGGGTAGTCCGGCATTATTCTAGCTACATTGCTGCACTGTCAACTCGGACGAGCTATGGCTCTGACGGCTATCCTCGTCTGCAAGTTGATGAAGAACTGCGCAATCGTCTGGAAGCAAAACTGATAATTGCTATCCTTGATTTTGACTTAACCTGATTCAACGTAGGCATCGTGTGCTGTTCCCCTTTCCATACGATGCCTTTTCTAGTTCTTTGAAAAAGAAAGCCCGCCGGACAATGGCGGTGCATCATAGAGCAAACGGATACGTTGCTGTCTGTATCGAGCCGGACGGTGGGTGCGCCACGATGCTTTTCTCTGAAAAGTGGAGCGATCACCACCACGCCGCAATGCAAGCGCGGCTGCTTGCGGGCCATGACATACAGGCAGGCTGATACTCCCTTACCGTCAAAGTCCGAGCGTTCAGAGCGTCGCAGGCAATGAGTAGGGCTGCATGAGGAATGCAGGGGTGAGATTCCCGTGGGCTGCTGCCAGCAGCCATCCGTTGGCTCATTTTTTGATTTTTAAGAAAGGGGATTTTTACGATGCAAGCGAAAAAGACAAACCCTGAAAAAACAAAAAATCCAGAGATGCTTACTCTGGATTCGACTTATCGTATTGGCAATCGCTCCTTTATCGTTGAGCCGGTGTTCAAAGAAGAAAGCTCCCAGACCTTAGGAGAAGTTCTTCTCCGGCTGATGAAATCCGAAAGCGAAAAATTATAATGACCTTTCGGGAGGCAGCGGACAGAGAAAGCGGATTGTGTTATAATATAGGTGTACAAGTGAATTTGCTATTCGACTGTCCCAAGAAAGGAGCGAGTATGAAACAGTCGAGTAACAAGAAATCCCGTGAAGCAACCGCTTTTCTCTATGAGCGTCTTTCCCGTGATGATAATTTGGAGGGCGAGAGTTACAGCATCGGCAACCAAAAGAAGCTGCTCACCAAAGTTGCAAAGGAAAAAGGCTATACCAATCTGGTTCACTTTCTGGATGATGGCATTTCCGGCGTGACCATGAACCGTCCCGGTTTCGTTGAGATGATGCAGCAGCTTGAACAAGGAAAAGCCTCTGCTGTGTTCGTCAAAGACCTTTCCCGTCTGGGCCGAAACTATATCGAGGTCGGGCGGCTGACAGAAGAATTTTTCCCAGACCATGACATCCGACTTGTTGCCGTTTCGGACAACATCGACACGGCCGAGGGAGAAAACGAACTGGCACCCATCCGAAACCTGTTCAATGAGTGGTATGCCCGTGACATCAGCAAGAAACGCCGTATCAGTAATAAAATCAAAGGCAACTCCGGCGAACCGATGGGACTTCCTCCCTATGGATATATCAAGGACCCGAACAATCCCAAGCATTGGGTCATTGATGAAGAAGCTGCACAAGTTGTCCGGCGCATTTTTGATATGACGTTGGAGGGCTTTGGCACGGAACAGATTGCCACCCAGTTTGAAAAGGAAGGCATCCTGACGCCGCAGGCCTACTGGATTCAGAAAGGCATCGGCCGTCCCGGAAAGACCAAGACGCGCCCCGCCACCAAGTGGAATGGCTCCACGATTACCCATCTTCTGTACCAGCAGGAGTATTGTGGTGATGTTCTGAACTTCAAAACCTACTCCAAGTCCTACAAGAATAAGAAGCGGATTCATAACGACCCGGAAAATTGGGTTGTGTTCCAAAATATTCACGAGCCAATTATTGAACGTGCCGTGTTTGAGCAGGTACAGCAGAAGCGCGGAAAAATGCGCAAACGCCGTACCAGCAACGGAGAACACAATATGTTCTCCGGCCTGCTTGTCTGCGCAGACTGCGGCTGCAATCTGCATTTCCACTTCAATCAGGGCAACCCGGAAATCAAGTATTTCAACTGCTCCAACTACAAGGGCAACCGTGGCACCTGCCAATCCACCCACTACATCAGGGTAGACTTTCTGGAAGAAGTGGTGCTGGGCGAGATTCGGCGGCTGACCAAGTTTGCCAGCCTCTATGAGGACGACTTTTTGAAGGCTATTATCGGGCACTCCCAGCAGGCGGACGAAGCCGACCGCAAGCTGAAAGAGAAAGAGTTGAAAGCACTCCTTGCCCGTGATGAAGAACTGGACGGCCTTTTTGAGCGCATCTATGAGGACAATGTTTCCGGCAAAATCTCTGACGAGCGCTTTTCCAGAATGTCCCGGAGATATGAGGACGAGCAAAAGGAGCTGACCGAGAAAATCAAACAGCTCCGCTCCGAAATCGAAAAGCAGAGCAGCCGTACTATGACAACGGATATGTTCATCAGTCTGGTTCGCAAGTACACCAGAGCAAAAAAGCTGACACCCCGGATGCTGAATGAACTGGTTGAAAAAATCGAAGTGTTCAATGCAGAAAAGGTCAACGGTGTGTGGGAGCAGCGGCTCCGCATTCACTACAACTGCGTGGGCACCATCGAGATTCCAAGCGCACTTCCTTTGCCGACACCCGATGTGTCGGTGAATACAAGAAAAGGCGTAGTTGTGAACTACGCCCCTTGTGATGTCGCTATTTAGCAAATAAAAAATGACGAATATTCTTTGACAGCTAAATGCTGTAAGAACATTCGTCATGGTGCGATGGAAGGGACTCGAACCCCCGGCCTACTGATTCGTAGCGCACGCCGGGCGATTCCCTCAATTTTTGGAAGTTACGTTTCAACGCAATTTTCAAGCGACACATCGCAGGTTTTGAGCTTCGAGTTTCTGCACCCTTTGTCCGATTTTGCAACGATTTGCACCCTCTGCACGTTTTGAAACCGTGCAAAAACCGTGCAGAAACCGTGCACTTACTCCCAGACAAACTAAAATCCACTTCATCCGACAACGACTTGACGGCATTGGTTCGAGCGACCGCACATCAAAAATCAAGTCTTGGAGGATACTATTATGACGAAATTGCTTACCTGCCGCTACAACATGGACACCAACCGGGTGGAAGCTCGGTTCGCAGATGGCACTACTCTTGCCATCGACTGCATTGCCGTGGAGGACGAGTACGGCAACACCCCGGCACAACGGGCGGAACTGGACTGGCTGCTCTATAACAAGCCCTTGGAGTATGCCCAGATGGTGCTGAGAGGGGAGATGGAGCACTACCTGTCGCTGGGGTGTGACCATGGTAGGCTAGAAGATTGAGCCTTAAAAAACGCGCGGCAAAATCGCTAATCGCGCGGCGCGCGTTTCTCAGCGTAAATTCAGCGCAAACCATACCAAGTCAGCGTATTTTCAGCGTAAATCCCGGAAAGTCAGCGTAAATTCAGCGCAAATCAAACTTTCAGCGTAAAAGTCAGCGTAAATTTTCACTTCACGCTCTTGTATTTTGTCCCTCGACCTACGCCATCAGGCTGCAAGATTCCGTCCTTGCACATCTGATGCAGGATATAATAGGTTTGATTCTTGTTAAACCCACACAGCTCTTGAGCTTTCTGATTCGTAATCGACGGCTTATGCTTCAGATATTCGAGAATCCGATCCTTTGCCTGAATCTGGCTGACCGTCTTATCCTGCACATAGGCCACATCGGTTTTCACCGTTTCGTAGACCTTGAGGGACAGCATATAGGTCTTGCCGTTGAGTTCCAGAAGCCCTTCGTCCCGGCAACCACACACAGAAATATTACTCCTGATATGGTAAAGCCCACAGACCGGATTTTATATCCAGCTTGTGGGCTTTGCTTATTTTCAGCTATCCTGTTTTACGCAAACATTGCATCTAGCTCTTTATCGGTAAACATTTTGGACTGCTTCAGCAAACTTTTAACGCACTCTCGGAATGCTTCTTTGTTCACCGTTTTCAACGCAGTATCCTTGTACACCAGCGTGATAACACAATGTAGCTGCTGGATAAGGTCAACGGCAGAGAGCTGTGCATAGGTGTTCCCATCTACAAGCTGTATCCGAACATCCCGGAAACGCGACCAATCCTGTCCGTACTGGCAGATGTACTGCTGAATCGTATTCCGCATGACATCTATTTTGCCAGATTCCATTGCTATCCGCGCCTGCTTGCATTTTTTCTCAGCCGTGTCAGCAATCGCGTGTGTCAGCTTTGCGGCTTTGACAACGCACTTTTCAAATTGTTCTACCTTATCAGCGTATTGCGATTGAATTTTGATGTACTGTAGTTGGTTGTTGTCCATAGCACAACCCTCCTTTCTGGTCGGTATTATTATACCACAATTTTCCAATGTTATCTACATGGATTTTCCGACAATTTCTTAAATAATTCGACGTAATATCACTTTATATTTGATTTCTGTTGTAAAAAATGGAGCGCACAGTTGTAAACTGTACGCCCCATTTTAGGTTATTTAGCGATTCTTGTCAGACTGCGAGAGAACGCTGCCTGCAAGAGTTTTGGTCGTGCTGCTGTATTTCGGGCTATTCAAAGCTGCCGATGCAACGCCTTCCATTTTCTTTCCCGTCTGATGACCGCTCTTTGCCAGCGCAACCGCACTTTTCACCGCGAGGTCTTTCCACTGCCGGTAGTCCCCACGACTTAAACTCCTGCCGGGTGCTCGCAATCATTTTGCGGAGTGCTTGTTCGGTCATGGTGGGTGTCTCCTTTCTTACAAATTCATTCACTTTCACCAGCCGTTTCAGCCGGCGGCAATAGATAAGGTTCCAATAAGCCATCCAAAAGAGCTACATTTCCCAATATTTCGTCTGCCGCTCTCTTTACCTCTTCTGGTTGCAACATTTGCTGTGCTCTCGTAGAATGTGCAATCGCACCTCGCATCGATCCATAGTTATTCGCAGAGATCAGCAGGTCATGCGGTAATTCGTCGATTCTTATCCCAATTGGAAGAAAAAGATGAATTAAATTTTTCTCCTTTATTCCATGGTTCTCTGAATTGACATAGCTGAAATACGCTGTGAATGAGGTACTAATGCGCTGTTCTAAATCCATTTGAACATGATTTCCGTTAGAAAGTTCAGGTAACGGTTCAAAAGCACCCGGATAATATGCAACGAGTGCCAACAACGGTTTTGATACTTGATTGGAAGAACGCCACTCTCTTAATGCTTTTTGAGCAATAGCTTTCGCAGCCTCCTCAAAATAATATTCCAGCTCTGCGTGGGTTAAAACTTTGTATGCCCTTGTATGTTCGTAAACAATATCTGCATATTCGCCTGTTGGTGAAAATTCTTCTGGCAAGAACGCATTTTGTAATTTTTCAAATCGCTCACAAAGATTTCTATAATATTCCGTTGCCATAGCATTCATCCTCGTTAGTTTTCACTATAAGGAGATTCTACTTTCACGCCAAGTTCTTCGCTTAAAGCATTTGCCCAAGTATTAAAGCGTTCTTTCACAGATTGCATACTTTTAGTGGTTGTTTCAATGGCACTTAAAAATTCCACTCTCCCAGTTGAAAGTATTTCAAATTTCGATTTAATTTGTTCTTCATGTCCTAGAACGGCCATGCGAATGTCTGGATTAGAAAAATAGAAGAGCATAATATCTGCAACAGCACGGTTTATTTTGTTTTCATAATTTCCTGCCTTGAATTTGTGGAAAGCGTCTTTACCAAAAATATTGAAGGTTATTTGCACAGCCATTTGGAATTGCTCATAAAGATTTTCAATTTCCGTATATCTATTATCCCATGCTTTATTTAGTTCATTGCAAGTGTTATCCAAGAACTGCTGCATACTACCCGAATAGTCTTTTGCGAACACTACAAAAGCGAAGTATCGGATTAGAATTTCCACATCTCTCATACGGAAATCTGGCTTTTTAATATTTAGCATTTGTTTTAATTCCGTACAAGTGGAAGAAATACCATTTACATAATTTATAAATTTACCCGGATATAATGCCTGCCTAAGTTCCTGCGGAGAAAGTTTAACACTTCCCGTGTTTAATCTCAAAAAGAGAAGATAAAGGACTTCGACAGAAGGCCAATTCTTTATAACAACCGTTCGGATTGTCTGATTATTAAACGCATCTATTTCATCACAATATTCACTACTCTGAATATCCTCATACGTCATCTTGTTCAGATGTTCTTTTACTTCCAATCCAACAAGTTTAAGCTTTTTCCCATCTTCATCGCCTTCCACAAATTGTTGCAGACTCAAAAGACGCTGCTTTCCATCAATTACGATATATGTTCCTTTCTTATCCTTTTTTTCTGCCAGGATAATCTGGGGAATCGGAAGCCCAAGAAAAAGCGATTCAATAAATCTGCTTTTCATTTTAGCATTCCAAGCATCTCTTCTTTGAAAATGTGGCGAAAGAAGAATGTTGCCTTTATGAATTTGATTAACAATCGTATCAGCAGTCCAATCTGCTCCACTCACCGCCATAGAAGATATATCCAGTTTATCAAGTCCTGAAATATCTTCTTCCTGTTCATTATAAGGTTCACTACTATCAAATTTATCCTCTGGCATCGGATCTTCCGTATCCATTTTCAACTGCTCATACATATCACTCATAATAAAACAACTCCTTTATTCCATCACTCTAATCGTACTTTCAATAAACGCAATCTCATCTTCCGTCAGCTCATACTTCTTGTACAGCTTTTCATCCGTCCATTCTTCTGTAAAATCCTGATCGGGCACAAAGACAAAGTTTGCTCTTGCAATGTGCATGGAAGAATAGGTCAGACGCAGCATGAAGCGAGTAAACTTACACATCAGATACTGCTTGTAGTTTTTGATTTCTGCTTCGGTATCGAATGCGCCCAGAACCAGATAGGAGAAGGTGTTCACTTCACCCGGAACCTCAATCCGGGGTGTCGTGATGGCCTTATAGCCCTTGGACGGGTCAATGCCAACCTCACCATTGCAGGGAACCAGAATGGAGATCGTTGCCTTGTACTTGTCGATCAGCTCCGCATTTTTCTTGACATCACTTCTCTTGATATAGCCGGTGCCTTGGCTGTGAATAAGGGAAATGCAACCATCAAAGGGTTCTTTTTCGCCACGAGCCGCAGAGGGGAAGCCAAAGGCATCAATGGGCTGCACCCGATCGGTCAGGAAGTGTTCCGAACGGTTCAGAACCTTATGGATGATGGACAGTGATTTATTTGACCGAATGAAAATTTCCCCAAACTCATTGAGGTTGCGCCGCATGGTATGGCGTTCCAGACCGCTGACGTTTGTAACCTCGCAGACCTCCTCCTTGTCCCGATCCCACAGGAAATAACAGATGCCGCCTGCAATATCTACGGTGCTGAAGCAGTCTTTGGAGTTCACAAAATCCGTCAGCCTGATCAGATGCGAATCGTTCAGCATCTCATTGCGGAAATCGTTCAGTCCGATGCCGCCAGCATACCAGCGTGCCGGCATAATCATGGAGATATAGTGGGGCTGCATGGTTTTTGCCTGATCCACAAACAGGTTATAAACCGGGCGTGCCTGTTTCGCCGCCACATTGGCTGCGCTGCCGCCGCCTGTATCCTCCTGATACGGCGGATTGCCCACAATGGCATCAAATTTCATGGGCTGTCCCTCCTTTCCCCATGTATCGGTTCGCTGCAGCTTCTTTGCCAGACGCTGCGGGTCTTTTTCCATCCGTTCCAGCAGGTGCGGAATGTAGGTGGTGTTGACCGTCCAATCCTGATAGCCCACCAGCGTCCGCCGGGTGATGCTTTCTGCCATCCGGGTCTTGCACAGAACAAAGATCTGCTGCTCCACGGTCTCCTGCCAGAGAGCCTGTGTCTGCTCCAGCGGCAGCTTGTCCTCCGGGCCGGGCAGCTTCATAGCGTACAGGCTGTATGCCATATACAGGGGATAAAGACCGGATTTGGAGTTCATCTCCAGAATCCGCGCGTCCGGGTTGAGGAAGATGTCCTCCGTGACCTGTCCCTGATCCACCAGACGAGGCTCTTCCAGAACCTCCTGTGGATCGAACTGCTCGTTGAGGAAGCAGTAGCCGCCCACCATGTTGCTCAGATGAAGATTTACCACTCGCCACGGGGTCAGAACGGTTTCCTTGTCGGGGTTGCGGAAGTGGCTGAAGATCTCGGCAATGCGCTTCACACGCTCGGTAGGCGGCAGCTCGTCCGCAGCCTTTGCCATGCGGCGGATTCGCAGACCTGCTCCGCTGACCACATCCTCATCGTAGTATTTCAGCAGCTTGCGGAACAGGGGTTTGTCCACGGCTTTGGGCATAAACTCCTGCCAGGATTCCTCATCCACCAGTGTGATGAAGTCTGCCATCTTGATGCTTTCGGTCAGGTCCACCTTGGCACCGTAAATTAACAGCGGCAGGCGGATAGACACATTCCGCAGCAGCCGGATGACCTTCTCCCGCTCCTTGCGCTGGTCTTGCAGCTTTTTCAGCAGGTCATCGTCCTCTTTGCTGCGCTCCCGCTTGGGCTTGTTGGAGAGTTTCTCCGCCTTTTCGTATTCCTCGCCCGTCAGCCCCTGATGGTTGATGTGGACTTTGGTTTCCTTTTTGGCGGCTTTCTGCTCGCTGAGCTTGTCGGACAGGGTATGGAACAGCTCCACATCTTCCTCATCCATCACCATGCCGGTATCCTGCTTGTAGACCGATTCGTCGTCAAAGCCGCTCTTGATGGCCCTGTCCACCGTCAGACGCTTGATCTGCCGCATCATTCTGGAAACGCTGTACGCGGTCATCTGGGTGCCGTCCATCGCAATCACCGGGCAGAAGTTCAGGAATTCGCCCAGAGCCTTACGGTATTCTTCCTCGTTGGTTTTGCCACGTTTGGTGACGCGGTTGACCTCGGAAAGAACATTCAGTGCGCGGTCGGGCGCAAAATCAAAGACGTAGCAGCGTTCCTTCTGCTTGCCGTCCAGCACCCCTGCCGACTGCACCCGGAAGATGGTCTGCATATAGCCGGATGCAGCCGTGCTTGCCGACCCGGTCAGCATCATCACAGCCGTCCACTCCGGCACCGTCACGCCGGTGGTCAGCTTGCCGCAGGAAATGGTAATGGTATAGCGGTTCGCTTTGATGACCTGCTTTACCAGCGTCAGGGCGTTGTCGTAGGGCATTTCGGCATCGCCGTCGCCTGCAACGTTGGCCACCTTATAGGCTCCAAACACAGGATGCTCTTTCAGCAGCTTGCTCAAGGCACTGGCTTCTTTCACGCCCGGAACCATCCAGAGGGTATGCCGGAACATCTCCCGATACTCCGACGTGGAGTAAGGGTAATTGCTCTCCGGGTTCTCCGAAGAAATCAGGTCCAGAAAGCTGCGCACGTCGGCCTCGTGGACAAAATCACCCACCTGTGCGCCAGCAGGCAGAGGACGAAAATCTCGTGCAGGGTCGCCCGTCCACACCCGGAAAAACTCGGTAAAGTTGAACGCCATCTCCAAGGTCTCGTAGCGGTAGGAGGTAGGCAGACTTTTCCCAAGGTCAAAGGTCAGGATGCGAAGTTCCGGCAGGTCTGCATAGGGGTTATGATCGCCGGGGTGCAGGGTATCCCACTCCCGCTTGCGCTTTTGCTCCATGACGTAGTCCCACGTGTAGACGTTGTTCTCGTACTTCTGCATCAAATTGTACGGCGTGCCGGATAACTGCAGAACCTTGGGAGCCTTGCCATTCTTTTCTGCTTCCAGCAGAGACTGCACCTTCTGTCCCCGCTGGGTCTGGGTGCCCTCGTGGGCTTCATCGTAAATCACGAGATCCCAATCCATATCGAAAACGGCATTGTTCTTGTCAAACTTGCCATCTGCCCGCTGAGAGCCACGCAGGTCCTGCATGGAGGCAAAGTAAACAAACGCCGTGCCAGAATTTTGGTAGGCTGTCAGGTTTGCATCGTTGCGTGCATCCATTGCCGCATCGTAAACGAAAGAATCCGTGTCGAAGCGGTCTTTCTTCAGGAAAGCGCGGTCGTCGCCCTCCCCAAAAATCAAATCGAAATCGTTGCGCCAGCCATCCTCTACCACCGGGCGGTGGGTGACAACAATCACCTTCTGGTAGCCTGCTTTTTTGATGAGCGCATAGGCCGTGACCGTTTTGCCGAAACGCATCTTGCAGTTCCAGAGCATCGAGTTCTGCTTGCGGAAAATCGTCAGTGTCCGATTGACGCAATCTACCTGTTCGTCACGCAGGGTAATAGCTCTCTTTTTGGGCGCAGCAGGGACAGTCTGCGGCAGAAAGCTGGTCTGCCCTTCGCTCTTTTCGGCAGCAGTCAGAGCCGTGCGGCCTTCCTTGACCGCCTGAATTGCACGGATGGCAACGGACAGCGGCACCTCAAACCATTCGCTCGTACGGTCTGAAAACCAGAAATTCTTGGATGTATAGCCGGAGCGGTATAGCACTTCATGGACACGCTTATCACGGAACAGCGATGTTTCCACTTCTCCATCCGAAAAGGTCACAACCTTACGAGCCAGTTCGGTATATTGCAGGTCGTAAGCAACCATAGCGGTTTTCGTGTAATCATCAATTCGATCACGCGCAGCCTGATTCAATTCCTCGCAGTTGGGCGGAAGCTGTTTGTAGCTCTTGGTGCTGTCAAATGTGGTGTCACCAATTTTCAGATATCCTTCATGATCCTTGTCGTGAATTGCAAAGATATAAATCAAGCGGTACGACATTGTAGGCTCATACGCCGCCATTTGCTTTTCCTCCTCTCACCATTGAAAGAAAAGTCATCGTCTGATTGGAACGCCAATCCTTTATGACGCTGTAAATCCCGTTGTGCGCCCGGATATTGCCGCTTTTGCATCCGGGACACAGGTCAATTTGTTCCTCACTGCCGAACCAGCTGATAATTTCAATTTTGTTTTCCTTACAGCTACCCGGAACCACATACTTTGTGCCGTCCATCTGCCAGAGGTTCCACGCAATGATGTTAGCGATCACCTTCATCTGCCGCAGGTTGGGAAGTTTGCCAAAGCGTTCCCGGTAAACCTCCACAAAGGTCACAAACAGGTTTTCCCGTGCCAGCAGCAGGCTGTCGCCCTGATACTCAAAGCCGTACACACTCTGGAACGCCCGCTTTGTCCATGTGAACCAATCTTCTTCGGTCTCCGTGTTTTCGCTGATAACACGCAGCTTGCGGTCCAGCAGGCCAATTCGCTGGGAAATGGAAATGGTTTCGCCCGTTACGGTGTCGTAGCGACTTACCAGATAGGGAGCCTCGCCGCAGGAGATTTCCAGCCGCTGTGCATCCACATATTTCTGCCATGTGTGCTGACGGTCGTCCGGGAAAGCGATTTTGTCAGCCGTTGCTTTCCACGACATCTCCTTCTGGATGTTGAAAACATCCTTCCTGCCAAACCACTGCTCATCCACCAGATTGTTCTGTGCGTTGCAGATCCAACTGGGGGTAAACACCTCTGCTTTGTCACGGGTGCGGTTGGTCTGGTGCTCCAGTGCTTTTTCCACTCTGGGCTGAATCAGGCTGTCCTGTTCGCCTGTAACCAGCTCCGGCAGGATTTCTTTTTTGAAGCTGTATGGTTCGCCCAGTTCAGCGTAATCATCGGTTGCCCAGATGATGTTTTTCTTGGTGGTCTTATCCTGAAGCAAAATCTCAAGGAGAGTGCGCTCATGGTCCAAAAGTTCCTGCTCCAACAGGTCAATTCCTGCAATGCTGAACATCCGCCGCCCTCCCTTCCATTTGTTGATGGTACTATAATAACACACCTTTCGGGGTTTGTGAATGTTTTACAAGAAAGCCGTCCATCCATGCCTGCTTTTTGCCGTTTCCTATTGAAACCAAAATCGTATTCTGTTCAGCGATGCAATCGCGCAGCCTGCATCGGTACGGTGCAGTTCAAGGGTTTGGGATTTCCCAACAAGTATTTTGCAACGCAAAATAAGCAGATGTATATACGTCTGCATTGCTTGCAGATGCTATGAAACCTCTCAACATACTCCCCAAATTTGAAAATCATTTTGCAAATCAGACCGTCCGTTTTCAAGTTCAACTTGAAGTGGGCGGTTATTTTTCTGCACAAAAATTTTCGAGTTTGCAACCGCAGCAAGCAGGGCGAGTTGGTACCAACTCACAAGTTTTGAATCAGATTTTTCAAATCCGACTTCAAAAATGCTTGTTGGGCTTTGCCCAAACCCGATATTCAGCACAAGAATGTGCTAGTTCCGCACCTTAACGGACGCTGAATAAGCAAATTTCTTGGAGAAAAATTCGTTTCGAAAAAATCGTCGTTGATTCATTTAATATTGCATCAAACCGGAACTATTACTTCCGGTTTTGAAGGCAAAAAGCGGAAGTAATGCTTCCTAAAAATTTGAGTAACTTTATGGTATGCTCTTTCCAGAGCCGTTCACATGAACCGGACCTCCCAAGTCCGGTTTTCTCCCTCAAAACCGGACCTGATACGTCCTAAAAACACTTGTTTGATTGTGATATGCTTTCTACAAGCCTTCATCGAACCTTGAAAATCGAATAACCGTCTGCATGGGATACCCGGCCATGACCCTGACAAGGAGAGCCGGAAAACGCCGCTGAAAGGGGGCAGGAAAGCCATGCAGAGAGAACGGCACCCCAAATTTGAGATCACGTTGATACGCAAAACCGGAACCAATAGTTCCGATTTTGTCTTGAAATTCATTTCATATCCCTTAAAAACCGGAACTACCAGTTCCTAAAAATAAAATTGGCGATGTGATACACTAAGCCCACAGAAGCACATTCTTCATTGCTTTTTCACAAGTTTCGACAAAGAATGTCCGATTTTTAGTAGACATTCAAATCAACTTTCGTAAAAACCGGACGTAATGTGTCCTAAAAAATCTCCCATGAATGTGTTAACCTAGTTTCAAATCTATCATTGAACCTTGAGAACCGCATGACCGTCTGCATGAGATACTCGGCGATGACCTCGCAAGAGCGAGCCGGAAAACGCCGCCGGAAGGGGGCAGGAAAGCCATGCAGGGAGAACGGCGTAAGAACAATGATATTCTATTTCATTTCAGAAAGGATGGTTTGCCTATGACAAAACTAAGCCAACTTAAAATTGACCCGGAGTTCCAGAATCAAATCAACCCTCCGTCGTTTGAGGAAACCCACCAACTGGAAATGAACATCCTCAAGGAAGATCGTGTGCTGAATCCGATCATCACGTGGAACGGCTATATTGTGGATGGACATACACGCTATCAAATTCTTCGGAAATATCCGTTCATTCCGTTTGAAGCCATCGAAAAAGAATTTTCCAGCCGCTATGAAGCACTCGCATGGATTTGCAAAAATCAACTGGGACGGCGAAACCTGACCCCAGAACAGAAAAAGTTCCTGATCGGAAAGCAGGCAAAAGCGGAAAAGCAAATCAAATCGTTTCACGGTAATCAGTACACCTTGGCATCTGAAAGTGGTCTGGTTCAAAATGAACCAGACCGCACAAAGCACGGTTCACGGTCGAAGGTTGCTGCGGAACATGGAACATCCGAAAGCTATGTTTACCGTGCAGAGCAATTTGCAAAAGGTGTGGAAGCAGCGGAGGAAGCAGTACCCGGAGCGCAGGAAGAAATCCTGCGTGGAAAGATCCGGGCAACCGACCGTGAAATTTCCTCGATTGCAAAGGTTCCAAAGGAAAAGCGTTCCGAAGTTGTGGCAGAGCTGCGTAAGCCTAAAGCCGAACGGGATTCCAGTATCACAGATTCGTATTCACCGCCTTCAAAGGACAATGCGTTTATAACGACCTTCAAGCAAGACATTCAGGGGCACAAGAAAGGACTCAACAAGGAAGAAAAACAGAATCTCAAGGATGTCGTCAAGAGCATCTATTCACCTCGCCGTTTGGCAGATGGCGAAGCCATGATGTGCGAGATTCAGGGAGCGCAGGAGGATTTTGTCCGGCGGTGGGAAATGTGTTTTCGTGAATACCCCGATATTCTTACCGAACCGAAGAACAATGAGAAACTGCTGATTTTCATTGACCGTGCCAGCCGGTATCTTCAGGCTGTAAAAGACAGACTGAATGATGGCAAAGAACAACACTCCTAACCCGACAGATGGTCGTATGAAAGACAAGGAGGTGAATGCCATTTCAGATTATTTGAAACCCAATATGCCGCTGCCGCAATATCTGCCCTATGCCCGCTTTTTGCTGGATACAGACCTAAGCCACACGGCAAAGCTGCTCTACACTCTGCTGCTTGACAGGGCAACGCTTTCTCAAAAGAACAACTGGGTGGATGAGCGCGGCTTCGTCTATGTAATTTTTCCCATTTCATCATTGAGCGAAGCCCTGCGATGCAGTACCATGAGCATTAAACGTGCATTGCGCTCACTGGAGGATGCCGATCTGATCGAGCGCAGAAGAGGTCGCATTACTGTGCCCAACAGCATCTTTGTAAAAGTCCCGACAGAACAAAAATGTTCCTTTGCATGGAACGATTCTGCCCTATGCGATGGAACAGAAATGATACCTTCCACGGAACAAAAGTGTTCCACTAACCAACGTAATAAGAACAACCTGAAAGATAACCACCTGATAAAAACAACAGATGCTTATTTGACCTTTGGAGAATATCAGAATGTCTTTCTGACGGAAAAAGAGTATAAGCGACTCAAGGCTAACTTTGCAGGGCTTGATGGTTTGATCGAGCAGTTGTCCGCTTATGTCCAGTCCACCGGAAGGAAGTACGCCGACCATGCCGCCACCCTGCGCATCTGGGCAAAACGGCAAAAGTCAGAACAGAAGCAAGCACCGGGCATCCCGGACTACACATTCAAGGAAGGAGAAAGCCTATAGAGACGATTGAAAAAACTTTGGAACAGTCCATTTCCATTATTCCCGAAAACACTGAGGACTATTATAGCGAGGATGGCCTACTTTATTGCGGAAAATGTCATACCCCAAAAGAAGCATTCTTTGCAAAGGGCATTGCCCTGATGGGCAAAAACAAGTACCCAATCGAATGCAGTTGCCAGCGCATCGAGAGGACAAAGCAGGAAGCCCTTATCAACCAGCAAAAGCACAACGACCTTGTGCGGCGGCTGAAAACCGATGGATTTTCCGACTCGGCAATGCTCAACTGGACATTTGAAAACGACAATGGGCGCAACCCGCAGATGCACCACGCACAGCGCTATGTAGAGCAGTGGCAGACCATGCGCTCAGAGAACCTAGGACTGCTCCTCTGGGGCGGTGTGGGCACCGGCAAGAGTTTCCTTGCCGGGTGCATTGCAAACGCTCTGATGGAGCAGGAAGTGCCTGTGCGTATGACGAACTTTGCCCGGATCCTGAACGAGCTAAACGGCAGCTTTTCCGAGCGGAATGAGGTCGTGGACAAGCTCTGCCGCTATCCCCTGCTCATCATTGACGATTTCGGTATGGAGCGTGGCACCGAGTACGCACTGGAACAGATCTACAACATTGTAGACAGTCGCTACCGCAGCCGGAAGCCCCTGATCGTCACGACCAATCTGACACTGGACGAGATACGGCACCCACAGGATACTGCTCACGCCCGAATCTATGACCGCCTGTTGGAAATGTGCGTTCCGATTTCATGCATTGGGGTCAGCTTACGGAAGGAGAACGCACAGGAAAAGCTGGAACGACTCAAACTTTTGATCGGATAACCCTAAAATGTTGGAATGCAAAAATTGCCGGGTGAAAAAATCACCCGGCTACAAGGAATTGGAGGTCTGCCTATGAATTTGAATCGGCCTGACGTGACCGAAACTGTGAAATCTGAAAATTATACGAATAAGTTCTTGCAAAAGAACTCGACCACGACTACAATGGAGGTGGTCACTCGAACCAATGCCGTCAAGTCTCCGACCAACAGCCCTGAGACCACTAAGCTGGTGTACACGGTAAAGGAGATCGCGCAGATGCTGGCCATCAGCCAGCGTGCCGCCTACAACCTGTGCAACAGCACCACCGAATTCCGTGTCCTGCGGGCAGGCGGAAGCATCCGCATCCCGAAAGACAGCTTCGATGCGTGGCTCTACCGGGCAGCTTGATAAGGAGGCAAATCTATGGCATATATCACGAAACGCGGCAGCTCTTACAGCGTCCGCTACACCTATCAGGACGAGCACGGCAAGAGCTGCGACAAATGGGAGAGCTTTCCCACCAAAGAGGAGGCGGTGAAACGCCAGAAGCAGATCGAGCATGAGCTGGCGACCGGTAACTTCCTGATCCCGTCCACGGTGACGGTGGCAGAGTTCCTGATGGACTGGCTGCCCAAGCAGTGCAGCAAGCACAAGTGGGCACCCAAGACCTACCAATCCAATCTGGCCCTCATCCAAAACCTCATCATCCCTTATATCGGGGAGATGCAGATGCAGAAGCTGCGGCCCTACCACATCGAAGCCCTGTACGACACCCTGAGCAAGACCCCCTGCGGGCAGTATGTGGGCGGCAAGCGGCGAGACCTCTCGCCCAAGCAGCAGAAGCGCACCCTCTCCGGCACCACCCTCCATGAAGTCCACCAGTTGCTGCACAATTCCTTTCTGCTGGCGGTGGAGTGGGGCATCCTCATCAAAAGCCCCGTCCCGGTGGAAGCACCCAAAAAGACCACCCAAGAGCGCAGCATCTGGGAGGTGGAGGAGATGCGGGCAGCACTGGACAGCATGGAGGACCCCATCCTGCATCTGGCGGTGCACCTGACGCTGGTGGGTGCGCTGCGGGAAGGGGAGGTGGCAGGTCTGACCCCGGAGGACATCAACTTTGATGCTGCCAACGGCATGGGCACCTTCACCGTCAACCGTTCCATGCAGCGGGTGCAGAAGGACACGCTGGCACAGGTGGACAAGGGCTGCATCCTCCGCATCTTCCCGGACAAGCTGGAGGGCAGCAAGACTTCTCTTATCCTGAAGGACACCAAGACCGAGGCTTCCTGCCGCACCATCTTTATGACCGCCGCCCTGCGGGAGGAACTGAAGCAGTGGCTGGAACGCTTGAAACGGGAAGAAGCCCTCGACCCGGAGCGCTACCGCAACAGCGGGATGCTGCTGCGGCTGCCCAACGGTCTGGCGGTGGAGCCGGTGCTCATCCGCAAGAAGTTCCTGAAATGGCAGGACGCCCACCCGGAGTTTCCCCGCATCGTCTTTCACGGTCTGCGGCATTCCAGTGCCACCTACCAGTTGATGATCTCCGGTGGCGACATCAAGGCGGTGCAGGGGACCACAGGTCACGCCAGTGCGGATATGCTGGTGAACACCTACGCTCATATCCAGCAGTCCTCCCGTGTGGAGCTGGGCAAGAAGTTTGAAAGCGGCTTCTATGCCAAGCCCAACACCCCCAGCCCGCAGGCTGTACCCGCCGCAGGCGAACCCACCATCTCCATGACGGCTCTTTTGGAATTGCTCAAGGATGCCGACCCGGAAATGAAGGCAAAGCTGCGCCTGGCCCTGCTCACCTGATGCAAAAAAGGGCACTGATTGCAATGCAATACAGCGCCCTACATCATCGGACATGGAAAATACCGACCGTGCAAAAACCGTGCAGAAACCGTGCACTCATGGCTTATAAAACAAAAAAGCCATGAAATCTTTCGATTTCACGGCATTTTCTGGTGCGATGGAAGGGACTCGAACCCCCGGCCTACTGATTCGTAGTCAGTCACTCTATCCAGCTGAGCTACCAACGCATACGTTCCGTTCGGAACATGATGTATTTTATCACTCAGACTGGGTTTTGTCAACCGTTTTTTGCAAATATTTTTGTCTTTTTCAAAAAGCAGCATTTTTTATGATTTTTCTTGTATCGTTTTTGTCGTTCTTGTGCTATAATAGCTTTACTATATGTTTTTAATCTGTGTCCGTGCAGGGGTACAGGAGCTTTACGGGCAGCACCGCGTGGAGGCTGCGCCGCCTGGTTTTCTCTGCAGCGAGGCACCACGGAGGGTAGATCCTATGAAACTGGTAAGCGTGGAAACTCCCGAAAAGAGTGTCTGCAAAATGACCTTCAGCGCCAGCCCCGAAGAGCTGGAAGCTGCATCCAACGCCGTTTACGAACGCACCCGCGCCTCCTATACGATCCGCGGCTTCAAGAAGGGCGAAGCGGACCGCGCACAGATCGAGGCTGACCGCGGCGAGCACACCTTCTGGTACGATGCCATCAACGATCTGATGGACAAGGACGTGCCCGCGCTGTATGATGCCGCCATGGCAGAGCACGGCTTTGTGGCTGTTGACAATCCTGTGTACGATCTTGTGAGCGTGAAAAAGGACGAGGGCTTTGTGGCCACTGCCACTGTTGCCCTGCAGCCTGAGCTGAACCTGACCAAGACCACCGGCTTTACCGCCGAGTGCGTCACCCCGGAAGTGACCGACAAGGAGATCGACAATGTGCTGGAGCGCCGCCGCGCTGCTGCCGCTGAGCTGGTGCCGCACAAGGGTCCGGCCGTAAAGGGCAACATCGTACATATCGATTACGAAGGTCTGCTGGAGGGCAAGCCCTTCCAGGGCGGCACCGCAAAGAACCAGGCCGTCCAGCTGGGCAGCGGCCGCATGATCCCCGGCTTTGAAGAGGGCATTCTGGGCCACAAGGCAGGCGAGGAATTCGAGATCTTCGTCACCTTCCCGAACCGCTACCACGCAAAGGATCTGGCCGGCAAACCCGTCGTGTTCAAGATCAAGCTGATCGACGTATGTGTGCGCCAGATCCCTGCTCTGAACAGCGACTTTGCCAAGAAGGTTGCCAATCTGGACACCATGGACGAGCTGCGTGCACAGGTCAAGCAGCAGCTGCACGACGGCAAGCACGCCGGTGCACTGAACCATGCCAAGGATCAGATCCTGACCCAGTTGGCCGATGCTTCTGAGGGCGAATTGCCCAGTGTGCTGGTGGAGACCACCTACCAGCAGCAGATGGAGCAGATCCAGCAGCAGCTGCAGATGCAGCGCCTGAGCCTGGATCGCTACCTGAGCCAGATCCACGAGACCCGCGAGAGCTTTACTGCCAAAGTGCGCTCTTCTGCCGAGAAGACCGCCCGTGTGCACATGGCTCTGCTGCAGATCGCACAGCAGGAAAATCTGGTGCCCACCGAGGAAGATATCGATAAGGCTCTGGCCGCTCGTGCAGAGCGCGCCAAAAAGACGCTGGAAGAGATCAAGGAAAAATCCGATATTCCCGCCATGCGCCGCAACGAAGGCATCCGCAAGGCTGCCGACTGGGTGATCGAGCACTCCACCATTGAAGAAAAGTAAGTTCTGATACAGAGAAAGCCCGTGCAGTTTCCGGCTGCGCGGGCTTTCCTTTTTCATTTGAAGGGCAGGGGATATCAGCTCAGAAGGTTGAAGCCCATAATGACCACGCCCAGCACCACCAGCACAACACCGGTGGCACGGTTCAGGGTCTTGGGGTCTGCCTTATTGGCAAACACAGCGGCAATGCGCGCCCACAACAGGGTGAACGCCACGCACAGCGCCCAGACGAACCAATTGGGCGCACCGCCGATCATGAAGTGGGAGACAGCACCGGTCAGGGCGGTGAAGGTCATAATGAACACGCTGGTGCCCACGGCGGTCTTCAGCTCGTAGCCCAGCACACTGGTGAGGATGAGCAGCATCATCATGCCGCCGCCTGCGCCGATGAAGCCGCAGATGAAACCGATGAGCACACCGCACACGATGGACTGGATGGCACGCTTTTTGGCGCTGACACCCTGCATAGCTTCCTTGGTCGTCATGACCGGGCGCACAATGAACTTGATGCCCAGCAGGAAGGTCATGAACACCGAGAAGCCGCCCATGGTGGCCGAGGGCACTCTGCTGGCCACCCAGCTGCCCACCACCGTGAACACCAGTACGCTGGCCATCATGATCAGGCCGTTTTTGATATCCAGGTTCTTGTTTTTGTGGTAGGTATAGGCCGAAACGGCGCTGGCCAGCACATCCGAAGAAAGGGCAATGCCCACCGCCATATAGGGGTCCATGTGCAGGAAGGTAATGAGCATGGGGCTGATAACTGCAGCCGCACTCATACCGGCAAAGCCGGTGCCAAGGCCGGCCCCCATGCCGGCAAAAAAGGTGACAAGAACCGTAAACAACACGTTCATTTTATGCGTTCTCCTTTATAATTTCGTCCAGATTTTTCCCGATCAGCTCCATGGTCCGGAAAAAGACCTCCTGATCGGCCGGCTCCACATGATCCAGCAGGCGCTTGAAAAAGGCATTCTGCACCACACGCCCCTTGCGGATGATCGGGTCTGCCTTGCCGGTGCAGAGAAGCTTCGTTTTGCGGCGGTCGCCGGCCACAGCGTACCGTTCCAGATACCCTTCCTTCACAAGCTTATCCACATACATGGAGACGAGATTTGCCTTGATATGGCGCACCTCCACGATATCGCGGGCGGTTTTGTAATCCGGGTTGTTGGCAAGAAACATCAAAATGTCAAATGCCGTCTGCGGCAGCTTCAGTTCCTGACACAGCGGCTTGCAGACGGCATTGTACGCCTGCGAGGTCTTGATCGCAAATTCTACGTTCGGGTTCACAGCAGGTCTGTCCTTTCATCTTTGAATGATTCATTTTTGAAGTATTATAGTGCAGATGAGGGGAGTTGTCAAGAGAAAAAGAGGTCCTGAAAAGCCCGCAGGCTTTTCAGGACCTCAAAACCAAACGAATCTTTCAGAACAGCGCCACAGCCGCCAGACGCACCAGCAAAGCGCACAGCCATGCCACGGCGCACTGGTTCACCACCATGATGACCGCCCACTTGTTGCCCAGCTCCCGCTTGACCGATGCCACTGCCGCGATGCAGGGGGTGTACAGCAGGCAGAACACCAGCAGGGGAGCCGCCTGCGCCGGGGTGAGGGCCACCGACAGCGCCGCTTCGGAGCCAAAGAGGATGAGCAGCGAGGACACCACGCTCTCCTTTGCCATAAAGCCGGTGATGAGGGCGGTGGAGATGCGCCAGTCCGCAAAGCCCAAAGGCCCGAACAGCGGGGCGATGTCGCCCGCGATGCGGGCAAGGATGCTGGCCTGCGGGTCGGCGGTCAGCCGCAGCTGCAGGTCAAAGTTCTGCAAAAACCAGATGACGATGGTGGCCGCAAAGATCACCGTGAAGGCTTTCTGCAAAAAGTCCCGGGCCTTTTCCCACAGCAGCTGCGCCACATTTTTCAGGCCGGGCAGGCGGTAGTTGGGCAGCTCCATGACAAAGGGCACTGCCTCGCCCTTGAACACCGTGCTCTTGAGCAGCAGTGCCGCCAGCACGCCCACCACGATGCCGGTAAAGTACAGCAGCACCATCACAAGGCCCGCATACTGCGGGAAGAACGCCGCCGCAAACAGGCTGTAGATGGGCAGCTTTGCCGAGCAGCTCATGAACGGGGTGAGCAGGATGGTCATTTTGCGGTCGCGCTCCGAGGGCAGGGTGCGGCTTGCCATGACTCCGGGCACCGTGCAGCCAAAGCCGATGAGCATGGGCACGATGCTGCGGCCCGAAAGGCCGATGCGGCGCAGCAGCTTATCCATCACAAAGGCCACGCGGGCCATGTAACCGGTATCCTCCAGCATGGAGAGGAAGAAGAACAGCACCACGATGATGGGCAAAAAGCTCAGCACGCTGCCCACACCGGTAAAAATGCCGTCGATGAGCAGGGAGTGCACCGCCGCGTTAACGTTCCAGTTTGTAAGCGCCGTGTCCACGATGCCGGTCAGGGCATCGATGCCCGTTTCCATCAGGTTCTGAAAGAACAGGCCGATGACGTTGAAGGTGAGGAAGAACACCAGACCCATAATGGCGATAAAGGCCGGGATGGCGGTGTATTTGCCGGTGAGGAATCTGTCGATGCGGTTGGAGCGCAGCTGCTCTTTGCTTTCGTGGGGCTTGACCACTGTCTTTGCCACAAGCTCCTGAATGAAGGAGAACCGCATATCCGCAATGGCGGCGGCGCGGTCCAGCCCGCGCTCCCGCTCCATCTGCACGATGATATGTTCGATCATCTCTTTTTCGTTCTGATCCAGCTTCAGGGCTTCCTCGATGCGCCGGTCGCCCTCCACCAGCTTGGTGGCGGCAAACCGCACCGGAATGCCCGCCGCCCTGGCGTGATCCTCGATCAGGTGGATGATTCCGTGGATGCAGCGGTGCACCGCGCCGCCGTGGTCGTCCTCACTGCAGAAATCCATGCGGCCGGGCCGCTCCTGATACTTTGCCACATGAAGGGCGTGGTCTACCAGCTCATCCACGCCCTCATTCTTGGCGGCGGAGATGGGAATGACCGGGATGCCCAGCATGGCTTCCATCTTGTTGATGCGCACCGTGCCGCCGTTGCCGCGCACCTCGTCCATCATGTTCAGCGCCAGCACCATGGGGATGTCCAGCTCCATGAGCTGCATGGTCAGGTAGAGGTTGCGCTCGATGTTGGTGGCATCCACGATGTTGATGATGCCGGTGGGCTTTTCGCCGATGATGAATTGGCGGGTGACGATCTCCTCGCTGGAATAAGGGGACATGGAGTAGATGCCCGGCAGGTCGGTGACCTCAGTCTCCGGGTGGCCCTTGATAGCACCGCTCTTGCGGTCCACCGTCACGCCTGGGAAATTGCCCACATGCTGGTTGGAACCGGTGAGCTGGTTGAACAGGGTGGTCTTACCGCAGTTCTGGTTGCCAGCCAGCGCAAAGGTGAGGGTCCTGTCCTCGGGCAGGGGATTCTCCCCCTTTTTGATGTGGTATTTTCCGCCCTCGCCAAGGCCGGGGTGATCCACCATTTTATCATCTGCCGGAGCCGCCGACATTGCCGGGGCCTTTTCGGTGGGGGTGATGCCGATCTGCGCGGCATCATCCAGCCGGAGGGTCAGCTCGTAACCATGGATGCGCAGCTCCATGGGGTCGCCCATGGGTGCCAGCTTGACCAGCGTGACCTCCGCCCCCGGGATCAGGCCCATATCCAGAAAATGCTGGCGCAGTGCGCCGCTGCCGCCGACGGTATCCACAACAGCGCTTTTTCCGATCTGCAATTCTTTTAATGTCATAAGATCGACCTTCTCATTTTATCCACTGTCAAAGTGTGTTAGTTTGTGTTAACAATAGTAATATAGGCTAACTTTGCGCGGTTGTCAATAGATAAAATGGTGAAGGTTTAACTCCCCCAGTCTGCTGCGCAGACAGCCCCCTCTGGGATGGGGCCTTTGGCATAGCGGGAAAGTTTGCAGCTAAAACGCAAAGCTTGCAGGCACGCCAGAGGCTCCCTCTCCGAGGACGACTTCCCCCGGCCGGGGGAAGATGTCACCGCAGATGACAAAAAGGGGAATCTGGCAAAACCGTCAGGTTTTGGCTGAGGGAGTTTGCGGCAACAAAAAAGCCGTGCCCCCTCTTTTTCAGAGAATGCACGGCTTTGAAAGCTTATGCGTTTACTTCACAGTGTGGTAGCCATCGGGGTTGTTCTTCTGCCAGTTCCAGCTGTCGGCACACATTTCCTCGATGCCGTATTCCGCCACCCAGCCAAGCTCGTTCTTTGCCTTGGTGGGGTCTGCATAGCACTCGGCAATGTCGCCGGGGCGGCGCGGGTCGATCACATAGGGGATCTCCTTACCGCATGCCTTGGAGAAAGCGTGGATCACATCCAGCACGCTGTAGCCCTTGCCAGTGCCCAGATTGCAGATGAACAGGCCGCAGTTCGTTTCCAGCTTCTTGATGGCGCACACATGGCCGCGGGCCAGATCCACCACGTGGATGTAGTCGCGCACGCCGGTGCCGTCCGGGGTGGGATAGTCGTTGCCAAAGACATGCACCTTTTCCAGCTTGCCCACGGCCACCTTGGCGATATAGGGCATGAGGTTATTGGGGATGCCGTTGGGGTCCTCGCCGATGAGGCCGGACTTGTGCGCACCAATGGGGTTGAAGTAGCGCAGCAGGGCCACGTTCAGGCTGGGGTCTGCCTTGCACACATCCTGCAGGATGCGCTCGGTGAACACCTTAGTCGTGCCGTAGGGGTTGGTGGTGGCACCGGTGGGGAAGTCCTCGGTGATGGGCACGCTGGCGGGGTCGCCATAGACGGTTGCGGAAGAGCTGAACACGAAGTTGTGGCAGTTGTGATGGCGCATCACGTCCAGAATGACCAGCGTGCAGTTGAGGTTGTTGTAATAGTATTCAATGGGCTTGGAAACACTCTCGCCCACTGCCTTGTAGGCTGCGAACTGGATCACAGCAGTAATGTCCGGGCACTCAGAGAAGATGTGCTCCACATCCTCGTGCTTGGTCATATCCGCCTTGTAAAAGCGGAAGTCCTTGCCGGTGATCTGCTTGATACGGTCCAGCACCACCGGAGATGCATTATAATAGTTATCTGCCACAACAACGTCGTAGCCAGCGTTCAGCAGTTCGATGCAGGTGTGGCTGCCGATATAACCGGCGCCGCCGGAAACCAAAATTGCCATAGCCTAGTACCTCTCTCGCTCATTTACATTACAGTTGATGCCGGCATTCCCCGGCCTTGCCTAAAGAATACCGCTTTTATGGCTCAGAATCAAGGGATGCGTCTTCTATTTAGATGAATTTTTGTTGCATCTTTGTTTTTGAGGTTTTGATTTAAAAGCGTTTTTTGGCATTTTGTCATGGATAAAAGGCACGGTTTGTGCAAAACATAGAAATGGTGTCAGCATCCTCGCCCTCTCAGGCATCGCGTAGCGATGCCAGCTCCCCCAAAGTGGGAGCCTTTGGCAGTCCACGCAAAGTTCCCGGTTTTGCCAAGGGCTCTCCCTTTGGGAGAGCTGGCGCGTCAGCGCCTGAGAGGGCGAGCCCGCTATAAGCAATTCCATTTACGCAAAAAACGCCTGCCGGAGCAGACGTTTTTGTGTGGTACATCATTTTTTACAATTTTCCGCACTGCTTGCCGGTGAAGAAGCGCAGGGTGGTGGTGGCGCGGAACACCTTGCCTGCCCGCAGCACCGTGGTGGGGAACTCCGGGTGGGAAGGGCTGCAGGGGTAGTGCTGGGTCTCCAGCGCAAAGCCGCCGTACTTCTGCATGGGCACGCCGCCCTTGCCGGGGGTGGGGCAGTCCTGCAAAAAGTTGCCGGTGTACAACTGGATGCCCGGCTGGGTGGTGTACAGTTTCATGCTGATGCCAGTCTTTTCACTGGTGACCCATGCGCAGATGCTCTGGCTGGAGCCGCGGGCGCGGTCGATCACAAAGCAGTGGTCGTAGCCACCGCCCACCATGGTGGTCTGGGCAAAGCCGGTATCGATATCCCGGCCAATGAGCTTTCCCTCGGTAAAATCCATGGGGGTGTTTGCCACCGGCAGAATGGCACCGGTGGGGCAGGTCTGATTGTTGCCTTCCAGATAGTTGGAGGCATAGATGCGCAGCTTCTGGCCCAGAACATCGCCCTCACCGTTCAGGTTGAAGTAGCTGTGGTTCGTGAGGTTCACGATGGTATCCGCATCCGAAGAGACGCGGTAATCCATGCGGAAGGCATTGTCCTCGGTGAGGGTATAGCGCACCGCCAGCTTCAGGTTTCCGGGGAAACCGTCCTCACCGTCCGGGCTCTCGGCCTCCATGAGCAGGGTGTCGCCAAAGGCCTTCACCCGGTACAGTTTGCGCGAAAAGCAGCCGTGCAGATGGTTGGGGCCGTTGTTGGCTTCCAGCTGGTAGGTCTTGCCGCCCACGCTGAAGGTGGCATTCTCGATGCGGTTGGCATAGCGGCCTACGAACGCGCCGCAGCAGGTGCTGCTGGAGGACGTGAAGTCATCCTCATAATCTGCCATGGTGTCGTGGCCCAGCACGACATCCACCGGGCCGTTCTTGGCCGGAACGATGATGTTTTTAATGATGCATCCGTAGTCCAGAACGCTCACCGTCAGGCCTCCGGGATTGGAAAGGATGTACTCTGTAACATTTGCGCCCTGTTTGGTCACACCGAAGGGCTTGGAGCGGATCTGTGCCATTGGGCATTCGCCTCCTCAGATTTTACTCGGACATACAGTCAGGCAGACTTCCACTGTATTCTATCTTATTTATGATTATATCACAGTTTTATACCTTTGTGGGGAACCGATTTTAGAATTTGCATCCAATTTTTCCAGCTATTTTTTGTTGAAATTATTCAGGTGGCGAGGCATGTAACACAAAAAAATCCAAGCCGCTCCGCTAAATGATTTTTTGTGTTACGCCGATTTTGAGTCGCTGCGCGACGAAACGTAAGGGCAACAGCATGTTTTCATGCTGACGCGAATGCTCCCGCAGGGAGCCAGCGTCAGCACATGCCGTTTGCCGTTATGGCCTTTCCCGTGAAAACGCAATGCCGGGCGGTCCGCAGACCGCCCGGCATTGCTCTATTATAAATAATTCTTCCGCTGATGATACGCAAAGCAAAGCGGCGCGCATTCTAAATCGTCATGCTGTCGTCAGGCTTCCGGCTGTGCCGTGCCCGCAGACTTCTGCGCCGCAATGAACTCGGCTGCATCGTCCGGGATGTCGTCCAGATCATCGTCGCTGCCAACATCCACGTTGAGCGGCGGCTTCTTGAACAGGATATCGTACAGCACCGGAACGATATACAGGGTCATCAGGGTGGCGTAGCTCAGGCCGCAGATGATGACGATGGCCATACCGCTCATCAGCTGGCTTGCCATATCGCCGCTGAACACCAGCTGCAGCATGGCCAGCACGGTGGTCAGGGTGGTCATGAGGATGGGGCGCATACGGGTCTTGCCGGTAGCCACCAGCGCAGCGCGGCGCTCCATGCCGCCAATGCGCAGCTGGTTTGCATAGTCCACGAACACGATGCCGTTGTTGACAACCGTGCCCATCAGCACGATGAATCCCATCAGGGAGATCATGGTGAGCTGCTGGCCGGTGATCAGCAGGCCCAGCAGGCCGCCGGTAAAGGCCAGCGGCACCGTGAACAGCACGATGAAGGGGGACAGCAGGCTCTGGAACTGTGCCACCATGACCAGATATACAAAGGGCAGGGCCAGAGCCATCCACTGCACCATTTCGTTCACCATGTAGTCGGTGCTCTCGGTCTCGCCGCCCAGCGTGACGCTGCAGCTCTCCGGCATTTCGCCGCTGGCTGCGTACTCGTCCAGCTTCTTCTGCAGCACGCGGGACTGCACCATGGTGTTGTAGCCATCCAGCGTATCCGCCGTCACAGTGACATACTCGGTCTGGTTCTCGCTGGTAATGGCATCCGGTGCGGTGCCGGTGGTCCAGCTGGCGATATCGTTCAGGGTGCAGGTACCATTGGTCACTGTGCCGTCTGCCGACATTTCGGTGGTCTCAAAGGTAAGCTCCATCATGTTTTCCTTGGTGACGGGGTCCAGATTATTGGTGATCTTCACCTCCATGGTGGTGCCGTTCACCGTGACGGGGGTCTGGGCCGTGGCGGTGGTGGTGAGCTTTGCCGCGATCTGCTGGTACACCTGCGCAACGGTCAGGCCGTAGGCGCGCACCTTGTCGCGGTCCACCTTCAGGATGATGGTGGCATCGCCGCTGCCAAGGCCGTTGTCCGCATTGGCAAAGCCCTCGGTATCGTTGACGATCTCCATTACCTTCTCGGAAACGGTGGTCAGCGTTTCCGGATCCTTGCCGTAGACCTTGACCGACAGGCCGGTGGCCAGCTGGCTGGTCAGATCATCGGTCATGCCGTACAGCTTGACCTCAGCGGTGCAGTTCTCGATCTGGGACACTGCATCCTCCATGGCCTGCCGGGTCTTTTCCACCTCACGGGAGGAAAGGCTCTCGCTCATCATGACGTTGATCTTGTATCTGCCGTAGGCATTGGCGGAGTTCAGGATATCAGTGATGGCAGTGGGCAGGCCCAGCTGGCTGATATCCAGACCGGCCATGCTGGTGTCGAGGGTGATGCCCACCTCTTCCACATTTTCCACATTCAGGGCCGCCTGTGCCACCTGACCCGCAATGGCATAGGATTCCTCCTTGGTCAGGCCGTCAGCGGTGGACAGGGTGATCTGCGCCTCGTTGCTGGTGATGCTGGGCAGCAGCTCCACGCCCATGTTCAGCACCTGCCAGCCGCTGAACACCAGCAGCACCACCGCCGCGATCAGGGGCAGGGCACGGTGCTGCAGGCACCATTCCAAACTATGGGCATACTTTTCCTGCACCTTTTCAAACCAGGCAAGGCGCTTGGGTTCAGCTTTTTTCAGCACAGTAGAGGATGCCGCCGGGACCACCGTGAGCGCCACGATGAGGGAGGCCATCAGGCAGTAACCGATGCACAGGGACATGGGCATCATCAGGCTGCGCACAATGCTGGCCGAGAACACCACCGGCAGGAACACGCACACCGAGGTAAGGGTGGAGGCCACCACCGACATGCCCACCTGTTTTGTGCCCTGCACGGCAGCGCGGGCCGCAGGCACGCCGCGGCTGCGCAGACGGTAGACGTTCTCAATGACGACCACCGAGTTATCCACCAGCATACCAATGCCGAGGGAAAGGCCGGCCAGGGTCATCACGTTCAGGTCCAGCCCGGTAAAGTACATGAGCACCACCGCGAACAGAACGGAAAGCGGGATGCTGATGCCGACCACGAGGGTGGGCTTGATATCCTTCAGGAAGATGGCCAGCACGATGATGGCCAGTGCAGCGCCCACCACCATGCTGGTGAGGATGCTGTTGATGACGATGGTGATGTAGTTGCCCTGATTGGACAGCACCACCATGTGCAGGCCGTCGTATTGTTTTTCCAGCTCTTTAAATGCGGTCAGGCAGTTGTCGGAGACCTCGCCTGCGCTGGAAGTCGCATTCTTATAGATTTTGAGGATGGATGCCTTTTCGCCGTTCAGGCGGGTGTAGCTGTCGGCGGAGTTATCAATGACCTCCACATCCGCCACATCAGAAAGGCGCACGTCGCCGTAGCCCTCCACATGCAGCAGCAAGGCACCGCTGATATCCTTCACACTGTCGTACTCTTCGCCGACTTTCAGCAGCCAGGACTCGCCGTCCTTATCCTGCACGTAACCGGCCGGCATGGAGAAGTTCTGGGCATAGATGAGCTGCGCCAGCGTTTCAATGTCCAGCTGCTTTGTCACATCGGCCTGTGCCAGAGCGTTGGTCTTGGCCGTCTCGTACTCTGCCTTGGCAGCCTCCAGCTGCTTTTCGTACTCGTTCAGCATTTCACGCGCTTCGGTGAACTGCATATAGGCGTTGAGCTGCTGCTGGGAGAAGCTGCCCAGTGCGCCGGAGAATTCGGTCATCAGCTGGGGCACATTGTCCATGGCCTTGATGGTGCTTTCCAGCGTGTTATAGACCACATTCAGGCTTTCCTGCAGCTGCATCTCATTGGCAAGATCCTCTGCGGTGCTGCCTTCGGAGCCGGTCTCGGTGTTCACGCGCTCCTGCAGCTTCTGCAGGGCGGTAGTGAGCTTATCGGTAATGGTGCGCAGCTCAGCCACAATATCGATCAGAGAGTCGATATCTCGCATACCGGTCTCGTTGAACTTGTCCATGACCTTCTGCAGACCGTCGCGCACCTCGATCAGGGCCTGCTGGATCTCAGGCTCCTTGACCACAGCGATCAGGCTGTTCACGCTCTCCAGAAGAGCCTGCGCCTGCGCGCGCACCGTTTCCACTGCGGCACCCACCTCGGTGCTCATCTGGCTCATGACCGAGTTGGACACCGTATTGCCAAAGTTTTTCAGCTGCTTTTCGTATTCCTTGCGTCCGGCGGTGATCTGCGCCTCGGCGCTTTCCAGCTGGGAGCGGGCTGCAGCCAGCTGGGTATCGATCAGTTCCAGCAGCTTTGCGTTGATCCCGTCGATCTTATCCTGATTGAGCTGCACCTGCACCAGCTTTTCCACCAGACCGCTGGACGAAACGCTGGACACACCGCCCTTGCGCTGCACTTCCGGCACAAGGGTGTTCTGGATAAACTCAGAAAGCTCGTACTGGTCGGCACCTTCGCGGCTGACAGCCACCGTCATGAAAGCATTCATGTTCAGGCTGTACTCAATGATGGAGGGGGTCAGACAGGTGCTGGGCAGGTCGCTTTTGGCCTGATCCAGCTTGTTGGACACCTTGACCAGCGCGCTGTTCATATCCGTATCCTCGGCAAACTCCATCAGCAGCAGGCTGTAGTTTTCTGCCGATGTTGCGGTGATCTTGGACACGCCCGGCACTGTGAGCGAGTTCTGCAGCACATCCGAGACCTCGCTCTCCACGCGCTCCGGGCTTGCGCCGGGATACACGGTGACCACCATCAGATACGGTGTGTTCACGTTGGGCAGCAAGTTCGTATCCATCTTTGTGACCGCCACAAAGCCCAGAATCAGGATCATGACCACTGCAACCAGCACCGTAAACGGCTTTTTGACACTGAATTTTTCCATTTTCTCCTACCGTTTCTCTGCCTTGCCGCAAAGCAGGACAGCTGCTTTCCCTGCGGGAAAGGCTACACTTCAACATTTTTATTATACACGCAAGCCCCCGCCTTGCAAGAGCGGGGTGGGATTCTTTTGCGATTCTTTAGATACTTTCGCAAGATTTTAACATTTGCCGTTCCATTTTTCCATTTTTCGGCTGCGGGTGCGACCAAATTCGGTCAGTCTTCCTTTATGGATACGCGGCAGCAGGGCAGATTGTTGCACCTTTTTAAAATTTTTCTGCTGAAGCGCCAGAGCCGCTTTTTGTTTTTTGCGTGGAAATGTGCATTTGAATATGTTATACTAGAGTACAGAATGGATCAGCAGGCTCTTTTTCGGGCCTTATCCTATAGATTCGACCGATAAAAACGAGGAACACTATGAAAAAAGTCATTTCCGTCCGTTTCAAAGAGAACGGCAAAAGCTATTATTTTGATCCCGCCGGGGCCGACATCAAAACCGGCGAATACGTGATCGTGGAGACCGCCCGCGGCATTGAGTGCGGCGAGGTGGTGCAGGGCGTGAGGGAGATCGCCGATGCGGCAGTGCCCAAGGCCCTCAAGCCCATTACCCGCATGGCCGACAGCGTGGATATCCGCCGGATGCGCCAGAATCGTGAGGACGAAAAGCGCGCCTACCGCACCTGTCAGGAGTGCATTGCCCGCCACGGCCTGGAAATGAAGCTTGTGGAGGCCGAGTATACCCTGGACCGCTCCAAGATCATGTTCTACTTTACCGCCGATGGCCGCGTGGACTTCCGCGAGCTGGTCAAGGATCTGGCCGGTATCTTCCACACCCGCATCGAGCTGCGCCAGATCGGCGTGCGCGACGAGAGCAAGATGATCGGCGGCCTTGGCATCTGCGGCCAGCCCTTCTGCTGCAGCCGCTTTTTAAAGGACTTCCAGCCCGTCTCCATCAAGATGGCCAAGGAGCAGGGCCTTTCGCTGAACCCCACCAAGATCAGCGGTGCCTGCGGCCGCCTGATGTGCTGCCTTGCCTATGAGGAGAGCGCCTACGAGTACCTGAACAGCATCATGCCCATGGTGGGCAGCACCGTGCGCACGCCGGACGGTCTTGGCACCGTGCTGGAGGTGAACCCGGTCTCCGGCTACCTGCGGGTGCGCTGCGGCACCGAGAGCCTTTCGCCCCGTTACTATAAGGTGGGCGTGTGCGAATATATCAGCGGCGGCAAGCGTGCGCCCCGCCGCCCGGACCCGGACGACGATTACTCCGGCGTGCGCAACCCGGCCCCGGTGGTGGCTTCCTCCGACGATGGCGAAAAGCGCTGCGCGGGCGGTGGCTGCGCCCGGAAGCGCGCTGCCGAAAAGGAGTGAGGGCCGCGCCGGCGGCTCTGAGGGGTTAGTCTGCTAAAACTAACTGTTCTTCGTGATTTTTGCTAAAAAACTCCTGCAAATTTGGCCATAAGTTAGCCTGTGCTTTTGTGCAACCCAACAAAAAACAGACTTTTGTGTTTTTCGGGTCACGGTTAGTCTTGCCTTTTCTCACCTGCTTTGTTAAAATGCAGGCAAGGATATGATTTCCAGAGAGACATGCACAGCCGTGCCATACATGACTCTTCATACAATACTTCGGGCACGGAGATAAAAAGGAGAGTTTATTATGGCACACAAGGTTTCTGACGCATGTGTTGGCTGCGGCGCTTGCGAGGGCGCTTGCCCGGTTGGCGCTATCACCGTTGATGGTGTTGCTTCTGTGAACGCAGACGCTTGCATCGACTGCGGCGCTTGCGAGGGTGCTTGCCCCACCGGTGCTATCACTGCTGAATAATTTTAGCAGCTGCACAAAAAACGCATCAAAAGCAGCAGGCCTGTCCAAAGCAGGTCTGCTGCTTTTTTGTTTTGCAGTAATTCGCACAAATTCCCCGAGCAATTCCACGCATTTTTTTGAGAGGGTACGGCACACTTATCTATGGAACATTCTACCGAAGTCTTGTATAATAGAACTATGGTTTATTGCTCGCCGGAGCATCGTTTCGCCTCCGACGCGCTGCTGCTGGCCCGTTTCTGTGAGCCAAAGCGTGCCCAGAAGGCCGCAGACCTGTGCTCCGGCTGCGGCATCGTGGCGCTGGAATGGCACGACCGGGGCCACCGCGGCCCCTGCATAGGGCTGGAGCTGCAGCCCGAGGGCAGCGCCCTGCTTTCCGCTGCGGTGCAGGAGCAGGACATCGGGCACATTGAGCCTGTCTGTGCCGACCTGCGCGCTTTCCGGCAGGGCGAGGGCAGTTTTGACGTGTGTGCGTGCAATCCGCCCTATTTCACGGATGGGCCCCAAAGCCAAAACGCAGCCCACGCCCTTGCCCGGCACGAGAACACCTGCACACTGGACGATGTGTGCCAGTGTGCGTTCCGCCTTTTGAAGGACGGCGGGCGCTTTGCGCTGTGCCACCGGCCGGAACGACTGGCGGAGGTGCTGGCGGCGCTGCGGGCTTCCCGGCTGGAGCCGAAACGTCTTGCCTTTGTAAAGAACAAGGCGGACGGCGCACCATGGCTCTTCCTTGTGGAAGCGCAGAAGAACCGCAAGACCGGCCTGCGGGTGGAGCCGGATGTGTTGATCAGCGCCGGTGCGGCGTTATATGGGAGGTAAACTATGGCAGGAACTCTTTATATCGTGGCAACGCCCATCGGCAATCTGGACGATATGCCGCCGCGCGTAGCGGCCACCTTTGGCGCGGCAGACTTTATTGCCGCCGAGGACACCCGTGTGACCATGAAGCTGCTGAACTTTCTGGGCCTGAAAAAGCCCATGGTCAGCTACTATGAGCACGCCCTGCAGAAGGGTGAGGGCATCCTGCGCCGCATTGAGGCAGGCGAGAGCTGTGCCCTGTGCAGTGATGCCGGCATGCCCTGCGTCTCCGACCCGGGCGAGGTGATCGTGCGGGACGCACTGGCCCGGGGCATCAAAGTGGTGCCGGTGCCGGCGGCCTCTGCCTGCGTCACCGCGCTGGCCGTGTCCGGGCAGGACACCTCCCGCTGGGTGTTTGAGGGCTTTCTGCCCGTGAACCGCAAGCAGAAAAAAGAGCGGCTGGCTGAGCTTTTGCAGGAAAAGCGCACCACCATCTTTTACGAAGCGCCCCACAAGCTGCGCACCACGCTGGACGATCTGGCCAATGCCTTTGGCGCAGACCGCAGCATCACCCTGTGCCGGGAGCTGACAAAGCTGCACGAGGATATCTGGAAGACTACCCTCGGCGAGGCGGTGGAGCACTACAAGACCAACGAGCCGCGCGGCGAGTATGTGCTGGTGATGGCCGGTGCGCCGGAGACCGCCGACCCGGAGCGGGAGCTGACGCTGGAGCAGGCAGCGCATCGGGCGCTGGAGCTGACCGGGCAGGGCTTTGGCCCCACCGCCGCAGCCAAGGCGGCGGCACAGGGTACACCTTATTCTAAAAGCGAAGTGTACAAGCAGCTGCTGGTATTGCAACAGGGCCAGCAGGCTGGTGAATGACAGCATCTCAGGTAAATGGTAATAGAGGAGGACCCCTTTTGTGACAAAACTTCTGGTTTTGAGCGACAGCCACGGCGGACGTGCCGCCATTGAGCGCGTGCTGATGAAAGAGAGCAAAAGCATCGATGCCCTGATTTTTCTGGGCGACGGCCTGCGGGATCTGGAACTGGCTCTGACGCAGTACCCCAAGCTGCGGGCCTACTCGGTGGCGGGCAACTGCGATTACGGCGCACTGGAACCCACCGACGGCCTTGCCGCCTTTGACGGCGTGGTGATCTTTTACACTCACGGTCATATGTACGGTGTGAAATACGATCTGGATACGCTGGCAGATGCCGCATCTGCCCGGGGAGCCGAGGTGGCCCTGTTCGGCCACACCCACATCCCCCATGCAGAGGCCCGCAGCGGGGTGTTCCTGTTCAACCCCGGCTCCTGCGGCCGGTGTTACACCGGGCCGGACACCTACGGCATCCTGACGCTGGACGAAGGCAAAGTGACCACATACGAACACAAAGAGGTACCCAGACAATGAGCATCAATGAGGTGCGCTATCTGCCGGAATGCGGCAGCACCAACGCTTACGCGAAGGAACATTTTGAAGAATTCGGCCCGGTGGGTGCGGTGTATACCGAGAACCAGACCGCAGGCCGGGGCCGTCTGGGCCGCAGCTGGGTGAACGCCGAGGGCAAGGCCCTGTATTATACAGCAGCCATCCGGGAACCGCTGGCCCAGCCTGCCACCCTGCCGCTGCTGGCAAGCCTTGCCGTGCGCACCCAGCTCAAGCTGCGCTACGGCGTGGACTGCCAGATCAAGTGGCCCAACGACCTTCTGCTCAATGGCAAAAAGGTCGTTGGCATCCTGTGCGAGAGCGTGAGCTACGGCTACCAGCAGCAGGGCAGGGGCATTTTGTGCGGCATCGGCATCAATCTGGCCCAGCCGCAGAGCTACTTTGATGCCGCCGGTCTGCCCAACGGCACCTCGCTGGCGCTGCAGGGCGCAAAGGTGGATCTTTCCACCGACCCCGCATGGCTGGCCGAGGGCCTGACCGACTTTGGCTTTGACCGCAACATGTATGTGTTTGCCCGCGATGGCTTTGCACCCTTCCGGGAGGAATACAAGGCCGCCTGCGTCAATCTGGGCCGCCGGGTCACCTTCGACCTGCCGGACGGCGGGCAGGGTGCAGGCGAAGCCGTCGATGTGGACGAAGAGGGCCGTCTGGTGGTGCGCACCGACAGCGGCGAAGTGCACGTTTTTACCGGCGAAGTATCGGTGCACGGCATCTACGGTGCCGTCTGAGTTTTATAAAGTTGTATGCTCCATGCGGACAGTTTTAAGTCTGCATGGAGTTTTTTGCACGCTTTTGCCCGAATTTCCCGCAAAATGCTTGAATAAACGAATTTTTTGTAAATTTCTTGTGTACATTTCCAGTTGCCAATTCAGTCATACTTTAGTATAATAGAGTACGTGCCAGCGCGTCCTTTTGGATGGGATGCGCGTGTTTAGGAAATCGGAAAACGGACAGCACAAGCGCCCTGCCCAAAAAGCAAGGCGCTTGTGCTGTCGCAAGGAGTGCAAGCATGAAAGATCAAGAATCCTTCAAGCCGTATATTCCTGCGGAAAAGATCACCGCAGAAATGACGGCGACCTCTGTGATCATGGGCATCATCCTGTCTGTGGTCTTCGGCGCTGCAAATGCCTATCTGGGCCTGCGCGTCGGCATGACTGTTTCTGCCTCCATCCCGGCAGCAGTCATTTCTATGGGCGTGATCCGCGTCCTGCTCAAGAAGAACTCCATTCTGGAGAGCAACATGGTGCAGACCATCGGTTCCGCAGGCGAGAGCCTGGCCGCCGGTGCCATCTTCACCATGCCCGCACTGTTCCTGTGGGCAAAAGAGGGCCTGTGCGACAAGCCCAGCATCCTGGAGATCACCCTGATCGCCCTGTGCGGCGGCATTCTGGGCGTTCTGTTCATGGTGCCCCTGCGCAACGCCCTGATCGTCAAGGAGCACGCCACCCTGCTGTACCCGGAAGGCACCGCCTGTGCAGACGTTCTGCTGGCCGGTGAAGAGGGCGGTGCAAACGCCTCCACCGTGTTCTCCGGCATGGGTCTGGCAGCCATCTTCAAGTTCATCGTCGATGGCCTGAAGATGATCCCCGCCGACATTGCCGTGGCCTTCAGCTCCTTCAAGGGTGCTCTGGGCATGGAAGTGTACCCCGCTCTGCTGGGCGTGGGCTACATCGTCGGTCCCAAGACCGCTTCCTACATGTTCACCGGTTCTCTGGTGGGCTGGATGGTCATTATCCCGCTGATCTGCCTGTTCGGCGCAAACATCTCCCTGTACCCGGCAGCAGCCGGCACCACCATTGCTGATCTGTATGCAGCAGGCGGTGCAGACGCTATCTGGTCCAACTACGTCAAGTATATCGGCGCAGGTGCCATTGCTACCGGCGGTATCATCTCGCTGATCAAGAGCCTGCCTCTGATCGCATCCACCTTCCGTGATGCCATGAAGAGCATGAAGGGCGGCAGTGCTTCCGGCACCTCCCGTACCGAGAAGGACCTGCCCATGCCCTTTATTCTGGGCGGCATCCTGCTCATCATCCTCATCATCTGGCTGGCTCCGGCCATCCCCGTCAGCCCGCTGGGTGCTCTGCTGATCGTCATCTTCGGCTTCTTCTTCTCCACCGTCTCTGCACGTATGGTCGGCATGATCGGCAGTTCCAACAACCCGGTCTCCGGCATGACCATTGCCACCCTGCTGATCGCTACCATGATCCTGAAGGCCACCGGCAACGTTGGCATCGAGGGCATGATCGGCTCCATGGCCATCGCCTCTGTCATCTGCATCTGCGCTGCCATTGCTGCGGATACCTCTCAGGACCTGAAGACCGGCTACCTGCTGGGTGCGACCCCGGTCAAGCAGCAGATCGGTGAGCTGATCGGCGTTATTGCCGCCGGTCTGGCCATCGGTGGTGTGCTGTACCTGCTGGACAGCGCATGGGGCTACGGCGGTGCCGAGGTCCCCGCACCGCAGGCTACCCTGATGAAGATGATCGTCGAGGGCATCATGGGCGGCAACCTGCCCTGGAACCTGGTGTTCACCGGTGTGTTCCTTGCCATTGCTCTGGAGGTCCTGCGCATCCCCGTGATGCCGTTCGCCATCGGCCTGTACCTGCCCATCTACCTGAACACCTCCATCATGATCGGCGGTGTTGTGCGCTGGTTCATGGACAGCCGCAAGAATGTTGACGCGAAGCTCAAGGAAGAGCAGACCACCCGCGGCACCCTGTTCTGTGCCGGTATGATCGCAGGCGAGGGCCTTGTGGGCATCCTGCTGGCTGTGTTTGCCGTGTTCGGCATCAGCACTGCCCTGAGCATTGATCTGGGCAACATTGGCGGCGTGGTCCTGATGATCGTGATGATCGCATGCCTGCTGGCCTTCTCCATGAAGAAAAAGAAGAACTGATGAGTAAGAAAAAGCAGTCCATCAACTATCTGGACCTCATTCCGCAGCGGGCGGAAACCCTGCGCTGGCACACAGACGAAGCCACCGGCCTTATCACCCTTGAGGTGGAGAACACCGGTGTGTTCAACACGATCGCGCAAAAAGTGTTTCATAAACCGCGCACCACACAGGTGCATCTGGACGAGACCGGCAGCTATCTCTGGCCGCTGATCGACGGCCAGAAGACCGTTGCAGACCTTGCTGAATGCATGAAGCAGCAGTTTGGCGAAAAAGCCGAACCGCTGTACCCGCGCATCATCAAGTATTTCCAGATCGTGGAATCTTACCACTTCATCCAGTTTCTGAACAAGTAAGCAAAAGCGGCACATCGGGCCTTTGTGCAAGGCTCCGAGTGCCGCTTTTTGCTGTTCTTTATTGTTTTTTGCAGTTTGCCGTGGTATTCTGTAATCGCCGCATCTGCGACCACGGCATTTTATCTGCGGCGCTTTCTCCTTTTAAGGTTCAGTGAACCGCCGCCGGCCGCAAGCGTGAGCACCATCATTGCAAACAGGATGAGCACCAGCGCGCACAGCAGAAGCACTGTCGCCTTTATGTCGGTGCGGAAATCGGAGACATACTCCTTGTGGGTCACAAGGTCTACCGTGCCCACCTCGTAGCCGTCCAGATAAACAGTGGCCGAGCCGATCACACTGCCGCTTTTGACGGTAGCGGAAACACTTTCCGGCAGGTCGAAGGAGTAGGTAACGATATCGTCTGCGTGGCCGTAGCCGCTGACCGGCGCAGCGGCATACAGCGCCACCGCCGGTTCGGTGCGGCACTTGGTCAGCGCCACGGTGGTGAGCTCGGTCTGGGTATCCACCAGCGGACGGTCCGCAAAGCTCTCAAAGGCCCAGTCGAACAGATCATCGCACTCGGCAAAGAGGTGGTCCAGCGTATCGCAGCCAAGGATCACCAGCCCGTAGGTGTGGCCGTCTTTTTCCGCAAAGGCCACGATGCAGCGGCCTGCCAGCGTGGTAAAGCCGCCCTTGACCCACCGGACATACTCCCGGTAGTTAGCGCTCTCGCTGTTCATCAGGCTGTTGGAGCTGCTGATGGTGTACTCGGCCTTGCGCAAGTTGGTAGCCGGCAGGACATAGCTGGCGGTGCCCGCCACCTGTGCAAAGGTCTGGTTTGCCGCACAGGCGGCGGCGATCTTTGCCAGATCCTGCGCGGTGGACACGTTGCCGTAGTCAAACAGGCCGTGGGCACAGGTAAAGTTCGTGCCGGTGCAGCCCAGCTCCTGGGCACGGGCGTTCATCTGCTTGACGAAATCCAGCACGCTGCCGCCCACATCGTAGGCAATGACGCTGGCGGCGTCGTTGGCGCTGACGATGAGCATGGCGTTCAGCAGGTCGATGCGGCGCACCGTCTCGCCGATGCGCAGGCCCATAGTGGTGCCGTTGGCGTTCTGGATATCCCGGAACTCCTGGGTCAGCGCGGTGGGCACGGTCACTTCACCGTTCAGGTCCTTGCCGCTTTCCAGCAGCAGCAGGGCCGTCATGAGCTTGGTCAGGCTGGCAACATACTGCTGCTGGTCAGCATTCTGGTTCAGGATGGTCTTGCCGGTGTCGGCGTTGAACAGGTACACCGCCTCGGTCTCGCTGGCGGTCTGGATGGGCATGGGATATACCGCAAGGCCCGGCAGTGCAGCAGCAGCGGCCAGTGCCAGCGTGAGCACCAGCGCCGTCATGCGGCGGAAGATGGTGTTTTTGAACATGAGCGTGCCCCCTTGTATCTGCTTGCCGACGCACGGCAAAAATTTTTGTTTTGAAACAGCTCCTACTTGCCGGAAAGGCTCTGGCTTGCTATACTACTTTAAAGAATACCATAAACCAGCCAAAAGAGAAAGAGAGAAAGGCGGTTTTTAACAATGTTTCTGTCCTTTTGTGGAAAATCTCCCCGCGACGAGGGGGCTGCTTTTGTTGCGCCCAACGCCACCGTGCAGGGAGATGTGATCCTGAAAGCCGGTTCCACGGTGTGGTACGGTGCTGTGCTGCGCGGCGACGACGGCACTTTGACCATTGGCGAAAACTCCAACGTGCAGGATAACGCCGTGCTGCACTGTGATGTGGGCGGTGCTGTAATGCTGGGCAAAAACGTCACCGTGGGCCACAGTGCGCTGGTGCACGGGTGCACGGTAGGGGACGGCAGCCTGATCGGAATGCACGCCACCCTGCTCAACCACTGTGTCGTGGGCAAAAACTGCATCATCGGCGCGGGTGCGCTGGTGCCGGAGGGCATGGTCATCCCGGACGGCTCGGTGGCCGTGGGCGTGCCCGCAAAGGTCATCAAGCAGGTGAGCCCCGCACAGATCGAGGCCAACCTGCACAACGCCGCCCACTATGTGGAGCACGGCAGAGTGCACGCAGCACAGTGCAAAATGGATTGACCCCCGTTTTTAGCCATGGTATACTGTACAAAAAGCCCTTGTTTTGGGGGCAGGAGGTAAAAAACATGAAAAATCTTTCAAGACGCGCATTCCTTAAGCTTTCCGGCGCAGCACTGCTTGCGGCAGGGCTCACCGGCACCCTGACCGCCTGCGGCGGCACAGGCAGCATTGACATCCCCGGCACTGTGAACGGCATCGGATACGTAAGCGGAAGCGCAAACCGCACGATCCTTGGCACGCAGGAATACGGCACCATCCATGTGGTCAAGGTGGTTGTCACCCTGAAAAACGTCAGCAGCCGTGCCGTCACCCTGACCGCCGACAACTTCCCGGCTGAGATCGACCATTCTGCTGCATCGCCCATCTACTTTGGCTTTGCGGACAACGCCAGCGGCGACAGCTGGTGGACCCAGAAGGACTACGAATTGCAGCCGAACGAAGAAAAGACCTTTGTGCTGATCTACCGCATCAGCGAGAGTGCCTACAACAGCTGGTTCAAGCAGGTTCATACTGTCAGCCTCACCTTTACCAGCGGCCACCAGAAGGTGACCGGCAGCTACTCCTCCGAGACCGGTGAGCTGGTGGTGGGCGAAGTAGAAAAAGCATAAGGGAAAAACTGCGATTCAGATTGACACTTTGCACCTTATCTACTATAGTGAAAGTGACAGTCTGCCGCATTCTGGAATACCAGAATTTTTGTACACCGCGCTGTTTGGTTTTTATCATTGGGGGAATTTTGTAAAAAGTTCATTGCGGGATGTTTTTTCACAGAAATGTAATGACTTTTCACTTAAAATCGGGTATACTATATCCTGCGGGGAGGCGGGGCCGCAACCGTCTTTCCGCACATGATTCCTCCTCACACCAAAGCAATACCCCAAACAGAAACTCCCTCCGGTGTACCGCAAGCGCCGGAGGGAGTTTCTGTTTGCATCAGCTTTTGTATTTTATGATTTCCTGCAATCAAAGGAGAGATTTTTATGTCTGAACTGATCACTCGCCGTACTTTTTTAAAGGCCACTGGTGCCGCCGCACTGGCCGTTGCCGCAAGCGGTATGCTGGCAGGCTGCGGCGATGGAGCGTATGCTTCCACTCCCGAAAATCTGGTTGCCCCTCCCATCGATAATAGCGATTTCGCTAATTTTGGCTCTTTTACCGCAGATATCGGCCCCTTGAGCGGGCAGTGGACTTCCAGCTCCATCTATGAATCTGATACCCGCCACAACTATTTCTACACCGGCTTCAAACTGGATAATGGCAGCGGCACCAGTGCTGTCACTGTCAACATCAGCAACTTTGCTTTCAACCATGCCGCTGGCGGCACTGGTAAGGTATGTGGTCTTGGATACAAAGGTCTGAACAGCAGCAAAACCGCCTATGTATTCAACCAGTCTCTTACTGTTCCTGCAGGCCAGTCCAGAACCGTTATTCTTTTCATCGACATCGGCCCCGTCACTACCTCTTCTTTCGATAAATTCTATAGAGGAGCCATAACCATCACGCTGGGTAAATTTAATCAGCAAACGGCCACCTTTACTTTTAACGGCCTGATCGGCGACCCTTCCTCTACCGTTTCCTGACAGCAAAACTCCCCTGAAATGCCGTAAAAAGCTTTTCAGGGGAGTTGTTGTTTACAGCGCGCGGAACTTTGCCGCAAACACGCTGAGCACGATCTTGGGGTTCACCTGCGCGCCAAGGCGCTGGATGGCGGCTTCGGCCAGCCGCAGGGCACGCTGGGCGGCAATGCCCTGCACCGGTGCGTGGGGGCTTTGCCGCAGGCCCGCTGCCGCCACCGCACGGAAGTCCGTCAGCAGGGCGGCGGCACCGGCCTTGTCTTTTTCGTAGGCGGCCAGCAGGCAGGCGGCGGCATAGCTGTCACGGTCGGCAGCGGCCTTTGCCAGCTGCAGGGCCTTTTCCACCTGCGCGGTGCGGGCTTCGTCCTGTGCGGCGGCAAGCACCGTGCCAATGTGACCGTCGAACAGTTCGCTGTACAGCGCGGCCGTCTTTTTGTCCACCCCCTGTGCGGCGCAGTAGCGGGCGCACTGCTCCGGCGAGACAGGAGCCACTGCAAAGCTGACGCAGCGGCTTCGGATGGTGGGCAGCACGCTTGCCAGCGAATCCGCCGTAAGCAGGAACAGCACCCCCTCCGGCGGCTCTTCCATCACCTTCAGCAGGGCATTGGCGGATTCCTCGTTCATCTTTTCCACATGGTAGAGCAGCACGGCACGGCCCTCGGCCGAAAGGCTGGTGTTAAAAATCTCGCTGCGCATAGCCTTGACCTGACTGACCAGATATTTGCCGCCTGCGCCCATACCGGCAACGCTGATCGCTTCACGCACGATGCCGGTCTCCACATGGCCGCTGTCGCGGTCGCCGGGCTTACCCACAGCACGGCAGCATTCGCCCCGCAGAAGGGCCTCAGCGGGCGCTCCGCCTGCAGGGTAAAGATAATCTGCCGCAATGCAGCGGGCCGCAAAACCGGCTCCAAGGCCCTCTTCACCCACCAGCAGCACGCTGTGGGTCAGGCGGCGGGCTGCCAGCATCAGCTGCACGCTGCTTTTCAGTTCTGCATTGCCCTCCATGCGGTCCAGCATCATGGTGTTTCTCCTTACCTTCTGTTTCTCCGCTTCCACTGCTCACGGCGTACCCAAGCGCGGACGGAACGATAGGCCATCGGGCCAAAGAACAGCCAGACGTTCGCCATGCTGAGCAGCAGGCTCAGCTTTTGCGGCAGCGGCGCGCCCAGAAAGCTGAGCACCCACAGTGCTGCCGCAAAAAAGCCAAAGTATTTTACCCGGATGGGGATGACAAAGAACAGCAGCACCTGCACCTCCGGGTACAGCATGGCAAAGGCCAGCAGCAGCGAAAGCGACAGGCAGTAGGTGCTGCCGGTCACGCCGGTGAGCAGGCAGGCCAGCACAGTGCCCAGCATCCCGGAGAGCAGATACACCGTATAGCGGAAATCGCCCCACTCCTGTTCCAGCGCTGTGCCGATGAACCATGTGAAATAGATGCCCAGCACCGCGCTGAGGATGCTGCCGCCGTAAGAGGGGATGAACGCAAAGGTGATGATGCGCCAGATCTGGCCGCGCAGCAGAAAATAGCGGCTGAGTGCCAGCCAGACACTGATGGTCTGGTTGACAAACAGCTCGATGGCCAGCACAAGGATCTGCCCGCCCACCAGAATGTTGGTCAGGTTCGGGATGCCGAAGCGGCCGTATTTGCGCTCCAGCTGGTTGAGCCAATTGTTCATATAGGGTGCCTCCAACGCATTGTATTCCGATATCGGTGAGTTTTGCCGCATTTTTCTGCTGTTATTGTACCATGATTGGCCGGGGCATTCAAGGCAATGCCCCCGTGTGGAAAACTGCTGCATCTTCCGCCCAAAAATACAGCTGTCAAGCGGATCTTGCGGCACAAAAGCACAACCGGAAAGTGTATGGATTTTCCTGTCTGGAATGAACTTTTCACTTTTTCCACCGGGTTTTCCACCGTTTTTGTGAAGAAAAGGGCAAGTTTTCCATGAGGTTTTCCACTTTTTCCACCGGGTTTTCCACAACAAAAGGGCATCAGCCCTATACACACCGTAATTCAGGCCGCAGCTTTCTGGTAAGTTTTGGGCAAAAATGCGGGCATTCTGCCTTTTATAAAAAAGAAAGTCGAAGGATTTTCTTTGCATTCTACAAACCGTTCCTGAGCGGCGATTTATTTTTCTCCAATCTGGAATGAACCGGTCACAAGTTTTCAACACCGGACCGCTGCCGTTTTTCTGTGTGGAAAAGGCGGGGAAACATGCAGTTTTCCACACCGGAAAAAGCAATGCCGGGCAGTCACTTCAAGACTGTCCGGCATTGCTCTATTCTTTACATCATATTGTGGAACACCAGCTGTGCGATCTGGAAATACAGGATCAGGCTGCAGGCATCCACGATGGTGGTGATGAAGGGGGTAGCCATGATGGCCGGGTCTGCACCCAGCTTCTTGGCTGCCAGCGGCAGCATACCGCCCACCAGCTTTGCCAGAATGACGCTGAAGAACAGCGAAACGCTGACCACGATGGCATAGCCCATCACGTTGGCGTACTGGCCGGGGAAGAGGAAGGTGTACATCAGGTAGATACGCAGGCCGTTCACGATGCCCAGCACCGCGCCCACGATGGCCGACACCCGCAGCTCCTTGCCCAGCACCCGCACAAAGTCGGCGGGCTCCACCTCGCCCAGAGCCAGACCACGCACCATCAGGGTGCTGATCTGGTTGCCGCAGTTGCCGGCGGTATCCATCAGCATGGGCATGAAGGAAACCAGCAGCGGCAGGCTGACAAAGGCCTCCTCATAGTGGGTGGTGACCATGCCGGTAAAGGTGGCGGAAAGCATCAGGATCAGCAGCCATGGGATGCGCTGCTTTGCGTGGGTCCAGACGCTGGTGCCAAAGTAGGTGGTGGCATCGTCGTCCGGCAGAATGGCGGCCATCTTCTGCATATCCTCGGTGCTCTCGTCGGTCAGAACGTCGATTGCATCGTCGATGGTGATGATACCCACGAACATGCCCTCGTTGTCCAGAACAGGCATGGCGGTAAAGTCGTAGCGCTGCATCTCACGGGCCACGTACTCCTGATCGTCGGTCACTTTCACAGTGACCACGTTATCATCCATGATCTCGGTGATGGAAGTATGCGGCTCTGCCAGCAGCAGGCTTCGGGCAGAAACAACACCCTTCAGGCGGTTGCGCTCCACCACGTAGCAGGTGTACACGGTCTCTGCGTTTTCGCCCTGCTTGCGGATGGCTTCAAAAGCCTGCGCCACGGTCATATCCTCGCGCAGACGGACATATTCGGGGGTCATCAGGCTGCCGGCAGAGCTTTCGGGGTAGTTCAGCAGCTTGTTCAGGCTCTCACGAGTCTGCTTGGAGGATTTCTCCAGCACCCGCTTCACCACGCCTGCAGGCATATCCTCCAGCAGGTCGGCGGCATCGTCCAGACTCATCTCTTCAATGGCGCCCACCAGCTCCACATCTGAGAAGGCGTTCACCAGATCGTCGCGGGCTTCGTCGGACATATAGGCAAATGCCTCGGTGGCCACTTCCTTTTTCAGCAAGCGGAACACCACAAGGCGGTTGTTTTCGTCCAGCTCTTCCAGCAGCTCGGCCAAGTCGGCAGGCTGCTCTTCTTCGGTGACTTCGCGCAGCTTGACGTACTGCTTCTTGATGAGCAGCTTGAGCAGGCGGCTCTTGGTGAGCATCTCAGGGTTGGCCTTGACCTCTTCGTCGTTGGCTTCCTCTTTTTCGGCCTCGCGCATATCCTGCTTGAGGTCTTCCGTAGCTTCCTCATTCAGATCTTCAGCCAGCTTCTGGCGGACCTCGGCGGGGATATCAGCAGGCAGCTCCTGCACCGGCAGCGCCTGTTCCGCAGCATCAGCCGTCAGCTTCTTTTCTTCCATATCCATTGGGCGTACCTCCTCAGTTTTTACGGAACAGGAGCAGCTCCTGTATCCGGAGGACGCAGCAGATCGGGAAACAAAAAACGCGCCGCCTTGCCTGCCGGAATGCCGCAAACGCCGCATTCTGCGCACACAAAGCCGCGCCTTCCTCTGCCGTTTTGCGGAAAGCGACACCGTTGAAGCGGTGCTTTTCCGCAGGACTCAGCGAAGGAGGCGAACGGTTGGGGAAAACGCAGTTGTTTTTGTTTTCTGATCCACCGCGCCGGTGGTTCTACTTCGACTATGATCCGGGTCCATTTTCCTGCGTTCACCTCCAAATTTTCATATTCATTTTTATTATAGCGCCGCAAAAAAACGGGGTCAACCCTAAACCACCGATTTACCAGAATTTTGCAAAACAAAACACCCTCTTCCGTGTTGCGGCACACGAAAAAGGGTGTTTTGCTTGGATATTGCCTTGGTGTGAGGAGGAATCATGTTACTTGGGTAAGCGGTTGCGGCCCCGCTTCCCATGGCAAAAGTATAACAGCTTTCACAATTGAATTCGTTAAGAAGCTATGAAGAAACTGTAAAAAGGGAATGGTATCTTTTGGAAGATTTTGTGATAACATTTTTTGATTGACCTTCGTTTTTTCACATGCTAAAATGGAACTGTAAAAGCAGCTGTAAGGGAGGGCATCCATGAGTGAAAACGGCTTCTTTGGAGAGAACTGACGCAAAATAATATTTTATAATTCAGCAGAGGCTGCTGCATCGGACAACGTGCAGCAGTCCCTGCTGTTTTTTTGCACAAAAAAATACGCCCCGGTCACCTTACGGTGAACGGGGCGCTAAAAACGATATTCGTTTTTTACTGCGGCAAGATCCCTGCAAAGCAGGTCTTATGCAGCAGGCGGAGCAAGGTATCTGCAAGCAGACCTTATGCTCCTGACACACGCGGGGTGTGCTTTCAAGGACCCTCGCGGGCGCTTTGGTATCTCATATCCCGCTGCGGTGCTCCGCACGGAACAAAGCACCGCCCGGGAAGTGAAATCAGATAGAACTCGTTCGGTAGATGCTGTACTTCAGCACATCACCTGCATGGATGGATGCGTTTCTCCGCTTCGTACCGCTGCATTGCGCAGTAACCGCCGGTACGGGGCAGCCGCCCTCTTGCATTGTGGGGCTAAGGTGCCGCAAATATCTGCATCCAAAGCGCAGAAGAATGCTTACTTGTACAGGTCGACCAGACGGGTCAGGTGCTCGTAGCGGTCGTTTGCAACTTCCTGGTTGCGTGCGAACAGCTCCTTAGCACGGTCGGGGAATGCACGAGTCAGGCGGCTGTAACGGGTCTCGTTAGCCAGCAGTGCCTGATACTTCTCGTTATCCACAGCCTTGGAGGTCAGGGTGAACGGATTCTTGCCCTGAGCCTTGTTTGCCGGGTTGAAGGTGAACAGGTTCCAGTAACCGGCCTCAACTGCCTTCTTCATCTCGTTCTGGCAGTTGGTCATGCCGCCCTTGACACCGTGCAGCTCGCAGGGAGCGTAGCCGATGATCAGAGACGGGCCGGGGTAAGCCTCAGCCTCAGCGATGGCCTTGACAGCCTGAGCCGGGTTAGCACCCAGTGCGATCTGAGCAACATAGATGTAACCGTAGGTCATAGCGATCTCGGACAGGCTCTTCTTGCTGATTTCCTTACCAGCAGCAGCGAACTGGCAGACTTCACCAATGTTGGAAGCCTTGGATGCCTGTCCACCGGTGTTGGAGTACATCTCAGTATCGAAGACCATCACGTTGACATCCTCGCCGGAAGCCAGAACGTGATCCAGACCACCGAAGCCGATGTCGTATGCCCAGCCGTCACCACCGAAGATCCAGACGGACTTCTTGGCGATGTACTGCTTGCTCTTCAGGATCTCTGCAGACTTCTCGCAGCCGGCAGCAGCAGCCTTCTCCAGCTCAGCGATCAGGGCCTTTGCGGGCTCGTCGTTGGCCTTGGTGTTGTTCTTGGTTGCGATGAACTGCTCGTAAGCAGCCTTCAGCTCAGCAGAAGCCTTGTCGGAACCAGCAACCTCTGCGATCTCCTTGATCAGGTTCTCGCGGATGGTCTTCTGGCCGATGTACAGGCCCAGACCATGCTCTGCGTTATCCTCGAACAGGGAGTTGCACCATGCAGGACCATGGCCGCTGTCCTTGTTGACGGTGTACGGAGAGATGGAAGCGGTGCCGCCCCAGATGGAGGAGCAGCCGGTAGCGTTGGAGATGTACATCTTCTCGCCGAACAGCTGAGTGATCAGGCGAGCGTAAGAAGTCTCGGCACAGCCTGCGCAGGAGCCAGAGAACTCCAGCAGCGGCTGGTTGAACTGAGAACCGATGACGGTATCGTCAGCAAACTTGGAAGGCTTCTTGGAGATGTTGGCCACGCAGTAGTCGAACACTGCCTGCTGATCGGCCTGGCTGTCCTGCGGCACCATGGTGATAGCCTTGGTGGGGCAGACGGTGACGCACTCGCCGCAGCCCATGCAGTCCAGAGGAGACACAGCCATGACAAACTTGTACTCGTTTGCGGGCTTGTTGTCGCGGCTCTTGGTCTGTGCAGGAGCAGCTGCCAGCTCGTCGGCGGTCAGCTGGAAGGGACGGATGGTAGCATGAGAGCAGACGAATGCACACTGGTTACAGCCAACGCACTTTGCAGCATCCCACTCGGGGACGTTGACAGCGGTGCCGCGCTTCTCGTATGCAGAAGCGCCCTGCTCCCACTCGCCGTTTGCATTTGCCACGAAGGAAGAGACAGGCAGGCTGTCGCCGTCCATACGGGCAATGGGCTCCATGACCTCGCGGATCTGCTTGACCAGCTCCGGACGGCCGGTGAGAGCCTTGGGTGCGGGATCAGCCTCGGGGTTGGACCAGGATGCGGGCACGTCCACCTTGTGGATGGCATCAACGCCTGCATCGATAGCCTTCCAGTTCATCTCAACGACGTCCTGGCCCTTCTTGCCGTAGCTCTTCTGAGCTGCCTGCTTCATGAAGTTGACGGCATCCTCGATGGGCATGACGTCAGCCAGCTTGAAGAATGCAGACTGCAGGATGGTGTTGGTGCGCTTGCCCATGCCGATCTCGATAGCCTTATCGATTGCATTGATGGTATACAGCTGGATGTTGTTGTCAGCAATATACTTCTTTGCCTCGGCGTTCAGGTGCTGGCCCAGCTCCTCATCGGACCACTGGCAGTTGATCATGAACACGCCGCCGGGCTTGACATCCTGGACCATCTTCATGCCCATGTGGATGTAAGCGGGGTTGTGGCAGGCCACGAAGTCAGCCTGGTTGATGTAGTAGGGGCTGCGGATGGGCTTGTCGCCGAAACGCAGATGGCTGATGGTCACGCCGCCGGTCTTCTTGGAGTCATACTGGAAGTATGCCTGAACATACTTGTCGGTATGGTCGCCGATGATCTTGACGGAGTTCTTGTTAGCACCGACAGTACCGTCGCCGCCCAGACCCCAGAACTTGCACTCCTTGGTGCCAGCAGCTGCGGTGATGGGAGCGGGCTTGACTTCCGGCAGAGACAGGAAGGTGACATCATCGGTGATACCCAGAGTGAAGCGCTCCTTGGGCTGATCCTTCTCCAGCTCCTTGAACAGAGCAAAGATGGAGGACGGCGGGGTATCCTTGCTGCCCAGACCGTAACGGCCGCCGGTCAGAACGACATCGTTCAGGCCAGCCTCACGCAGGGTAGCGGCAACATCCAGGTACAGGGGCTCGCCCAGAGAGCCAGGCTCCTTGGTGCGGTCCAGCACAGCCACCTTCTTGGCGGTCTTGGGCAGGACCTTCAGCAGGGAAGCGGAGACCCAGGGACGGTACAGGCGGACCTTGACGATACCGACCTTCTCGCCCTTGGCGTTCAGGTAGTCGATGACCTCATCAGCAACGTCGCAGATGGAGCCCATAGCCACGATCACACGGTCAGCATCGGGTGCGCCGTAGTAGTTGAACAGATCGTAGTTGGTGCCCAGCTTTGCGTTGATCTTGGCCATGTACTTCTCAACAACAGCAGGCAGAGCGTTGTAAACGCTGTTGCATGCCTCACGATGCTGGAAGAACACGTCGCCGTTCTCGTGGGAGCCGCGCATCTTGGGGTTCTCGGGGTTCAGAGCCTTCTTACGGAACTCCTCCACAGCCTCCATGTTGCACATTTCCTTCAGATCGGCGTAATCCCACTTCTCGATCTTCTGGTACTCATGAGAAGTACGGAAGCCATCGAAGAAGTTCAGGAAGGGAACCTTGCCCTCGATGGCGCACAGATGTGCGACAGGGGACAGATCCATGACTTCCTGCACGCTGCTCTCGACCAGCATTGCAAAGCCGGTCTGACGGCATGCCATAACGTCGCTGTGATCACCAAAGATGTTCAGGGACTGGGTAGCAACGGTACGTGCAGAAACATCGAACACGCAGGGCAGCTGCTCAGCAGCGATCTTGTACATGTTGGGGATCATCAGCAGCAGGCCCTGAGAAGCGGTGAAGGTGGTGGTAACAGCACCTGCACCCAGAGAGCCGTGCACAGCGCCAGCAGCGCCGGCCTCAGATTCCATCTCGACGACCTTGACCTGATTGCCGAAGATGTTCTTCTGGCCAGCTGCGGACCACTGGTCCACAGAGTCAGCCATCGGAGAAGACGGGGTAATGGGGTAGATGGCAGCCACGTCCGTGTAGGCATACGCTACATGGGCGGCAGCGGTATTGCCATCCATAGTTTGCTTTGCTCTAGGCATTTTTCTTCCTCCATTATTCAGAATTTGGTACCTTTTGCGCGGGGCAATATGCCCCACATGGGACCGGAGAACCCCATAAAGGCACTATTGCTTGTATACTATAATAGCAAATTCCGCCCATAAAGTAAACGCAAACCGCTCAACAAACGCACCAAAAATAAAGAATTTTTTTTAGCGCTTTTGTACGTCTTTAGTTCGTTAAAGTGAGCAATGGCGCGGATTTTCCGGTTTTGGCCTGTCTGCTTTGCCAGATCCTGTAATTTTTTTCGCAAAAAGGGGAGGGAACCCTCTCCCTTGTATTTATCACATCTTTATTGACAACAAACCTCATTTTGCCGTAAACTGAAGCCATAGAAAACCGGCGCTGTGCCGGGCAAAGAGGGTAATAGAATGGAGAAGACCGTGCATTACGAAAAAACACTCACCAGCGAAGTGCTCTTTGAGGGCCGGGTGATCACCCTGACAAAAGACACTGCCCTGCTGGAAAATGGCAAGACCGCCGAACGCGAAGTGGTGCATCACCACGGCGGTGCGTGCATCCTGCCCTATTTTGAGGACGGCACCATCTGCATGGTGCGCCAGTTCCGCTACGCCATGCAGCAGGAGCTGTGGGAGCTGCCTGCCGGCAAGCTGGAAAAGGGTGAGGACCCCTTTGAAGCCGCCAAGCGGGAGCTGGACGAGGAGTGCGGCCTGACCGCGGACAATTATATCTCTCTGGGCCAGTTTTTCCCCACCGTGGGCTATGACACCGAAGTGATCTACACATGGGTCGCCACCGGCCTGCACAAGACCCAGATGCATCTGGATGCCGATGAATTCCTGACCCCTGACCGTGTGCCGCTGGATAAAGCTTATGAGATGGTCATGAGCGGCGAGATCCGGGACGGCAAGACCATTGCCGGTATCCTGAAGCTCAAGGCCCTGATCGCCGAGGGCAGGCTGTGAACATCCTGTACGAAGATGCCGCCCTTGTGGTGCTGGACAAGCCCGCCGGACTTTCCAGCGAAGAGGGCGTACCCGCAGCCCTGCGGCAGCTGTGGGGCCAGCCGGATGCCTTTGTGGGGGTGGTGCACCGGCTGGACACGGGTGTGTCCGGCCTGATGGTGTTTGCCAGAACGCCCGGGGCTGCGGCCGCACTCAGCCGTCAGATCACCCAGAGCCAGAACGCCTACGCTGTGCAGGATGGCAGGGCCGAAGGGAAGCCGGAAGTGCCGCAGTTCATCAAGCGGTATCGGGCCGTCATTGCAGGCGGGCCGGACGAAGCACTGCCCGCCGAAGGCACCCTGCGGGACTGGCTGTTCAAGGACAGCCGCAAAGGCCGGGTATTCCCTGTGAGCCGCCCGCGCAGAGGTGTGCGGGAAGCCGTGCTGGAATACCGCATCGTGAAAACGGCAGGAGAGATGAGCCTTGCTGAGATCACGCTGCACACCGGCCGCACCCATCAGATCCGGGTGCAGTTTGCATCCCGGAAGCATCCGCTGGCCGGAGACGGCAAATACGGAAGCCGCGTAAAAGGCAGCATTGCCCTGCAGAGCTGCGGCCTGCAGTTTTTGCACCCGGAGACCGGAAAGCCCATGGCATTCACGCTGCCGCTGCCGGAGGGTGCGTTCTGGAAACCGTTTGAAGGATAATGCATTTCCATTAGGTGAGAGGTATGGAACAATACAAAACTGATGCTGAGATCTATGCTGTGCTGGAGCGGGAGATCATTGACCTGACCATCCGCCCCGGCTCTTCGCTGAGCGAAAATCCGCTCTGTGCCCGCTTTGGCGCACCGCGCACCCTGATCCGGGTGGTGCTGCAGAAGCTGCAGGAAAACGGGCTGGTAAAGATTGTGCCTTACAAGGGCACCACCGTTACCCGGCTGAACCGCCGCATCGTGGACGAGCTGATCTACGAGCGCACCGCCGTGGAAGCCCGCGTATTGCGGGATTTTTCGCCCCGGTGCACCCCGGAGCAGCGGGCGTTGATCCGCAGGCGGGTGGAAGCCTACGAGGCCCTTGCGACCATGGAGAACCCGGATTACAACAAGCTGTACGAGGCCGACCGTGCCCTGCACGGGACATGGTTTGCGGCCATGGATAAAATGTACCTGTGGAGCACCCTGCAGAACGCCCACGCCGACTACAGCCGCTTCCGGATGCTGGACACCATGACCACCGGCGGTCTTGCCGAGGTGATCGCAGACCACCGCAACCTGATGAACGCCATCGAGCGGTGCGACCTTGCCGCCTTTGAACCGTTGGTGGAACGGCACCTCTACGGCGGCATCCGGCGGCTTGGCTCCAAGCTGACCGAGGAATATGCCGATTATTTTGAGCCGGAAAAGTAATTGTTCTATGTGGAACATTTTATAAAACGAAAGGGCACAGCGCATTGCAGCGCCGTGCCCTTTTGTTTTATGCTGTCTGAATTTCAGAACACCCCGGAAATAAAAATTTCCAGACCAATGCCAATGAGGATGATGCCGCCCAGAATGGATGCCTTGCCGGAGAGCTTGGTGCCAAACTTTTTGCCGATGCGCAGTCCCGCCATGCAGATAAAGAAGGTGACCACCGCAATGATGAGCGATGCCACAAGTGCCATCAGCCAGCCGTATTCCGAAATGGTGAAGCCGACGGAAAGAGCATCGATGCTGGTAGCCACGCCCTGCATGAACAGTGCACCCGCACTCAGCTCTGCGGCCTCTTCGGCCTCTTCGCCCTTGATGCCATCCACCAGCATTTTGCCGCCGATGTAGCCCAGCAGTGCCAGCGCGATCCACGGGATGAACTTTTCAAACGAAGAGAACAGCTCCACAATGGTGTGCACGCACACCCAGCCCGTCATGGGCATCACGGCCTGAAAAATGCCAAAGGTACCCGCAATTTTTACCATGGTGCCCTTGCTCATGCGGGGGTCGTGCAGGCCGTTTGCCATAGACACCGAGAACGCATCCATTGCAAGGCCCACGCCCAGCAGGGCACTGTTGAGGAAAAATACAAAGCTCCATTCCATATTGTCTGCCTCCTGAATCTGACCAGAATATCGGGCAATACAAAACCCGGTCCCGGGCGCACATGTACGTCCGGGACCGGGTGATTTTTTTAAAACCAACTCCATGTGCACGGGCGCTGTTCTATGCGCCAAAAACACATGAGTCTCGCAAATGAAAGCAAGCCAGACCGGAACCAACGGTCATCATGTTGACTTGCTGCGCCCTGCAAAAGCGCCTGCTACTCCCCCACGGGTATTTGTGATTGTTTTGCCATTGTAGCATATCTTTGCAGGGAAGTCCAGACAAACCTGCGCGGTTACACGGTATTTTTCCATCGGCGGGCAAAATACCAGTCCTGTGAAATAATAAAACACAGGGTGTTGCCCAGTGCCCTCAGGGTAACAGCATGTTCCTGACGCAAGGCCCGGCGGGCGCAGCGCTCGTACTCCCGCGCCTGCTGCATCCGGACACTCCGGCGCTCTTCGGCGGTCAGGTGCATTCCCACATCGATCAGGGAGTGCAGCAGTGCCCAGTACAGCTCACACAGCGAACCCGTGATGCCATGGCGGCGGACGCACTCGAACACGGTATAGTTTGCTTCCACACGGTCGAGATTGCGCAGGGTGACTTTGCTGTTGACGATGCTGCCCGCCACCTTGCGGTAAAGGTACAGCACATCCGGGATATTAGCGATTCTGTCCGCTTTTTCGTAGGCGTAGGCGATCAGCAGGGTGTCCTCGTTCAGCTTGCCCTCAGCAAAGCGCAGTCCTTCAAAGATGCTTTTGTAATACAGCTTGTTCCACACCACCATGTAGGGCAGAAGGGTGCTGTGCTCCAACGCCTGCTCCGGGGTCAGCACCTCCCGCCGCACATGCAGATACTGCTCCCGGATGGGGGTCAGGGCTTCGTCCACCTGCCGGTAATTGCACACGGCCATCTGTGCACCGGTCTCCTGCGCCGCATGGTAAAGCTTTGCGCAGAAGTCCGGCGTGATGGTGTCGTCTGAATCCACAAAGGCGATCCATTCGCCCTCTGCCGCGTCCAGCCCGGCATTGCGGGCCCCGCTCAGACCACAGTTCTTCTGGTGGATGACCCGGATGCGGCTGTCCTTTGCCGCTGCGGCATCGCACAAAGCAGGGCAGCTGTCCGGAGAGCCATCGTCCACCAGAATCAGCTCAAAATCCGTGAAGGTCTGGGCAAGGATGGAAGCGATGCAGGCATTCAGAAAACGCTCTGTCTTATATACCGGCACGATAATGCTGATCTCCGGCTGTTTTTTATGTTGTTCCTGCACAATAAACTCCTCATTGCTTCAGGTCGTTTTTTGCCGTCTTTCCGCCCTTTTGCGGCATAGATCCAGATAACTGCAGGCCGATGCAGCGCAGACCACTGCCGCCCACAAATTTTTTAGTGTTACGCCGCGGGCTTGCATCAGCCGATGGCGGGCTGTACGCTCATACGCAAAGGCTTCCTTCATCCGGGGGCTTTTGCGCTCTTCCGGTGTCAGGTGCAGCCAGATGTCCCACACGGCAGTCAAAATCGGGCGATAGGCCGCACACAAAGCATCCCGGATGCCGTTTTGGTACAGCACATCAAACAGGCGGTACCATGCTTCCACCCAGTCCAGTGTTTTCAAGGTAGTCTTGCGGTGCATGGCACTGCCGGTAACGATGCGGTAATTGTATAAAAAATCCCATACACCGCAGGCAGAAGCCGCTCTTGCGTAAATGACCGGCATGAGACAGGTATCTTCAAACGCCTTGTTTTCTGGATAGCGCAGATTTTCCAGCAGTTTTCGGCGATAAAGCTTATTCCACGGAACCTGAAAATCCGACACCACCATCCGGCGCAGAACTTCCTCCTGCGGCAAAAACTCGTTCAAAAGGCGATGTTCCCCGCCTGCAAGCGTTTTGCCCGTTTCATCAATGCACTGACTGCTGCAGATTGCAAAATCTGCACCCATTTCCAGCGCTGCCTTATGCATTTTTTCCAGATACTCCGGTTCCACCGTATCATCCGAATCCACAAACGCGATCCAATTTCCCTGTGCTGCATCCAGACCCGCATTGCGGGCTGTGCTTACACCGCCGTTTTGCTTATGGATCACCCGCACGCGGCTGTCCCTTTTGGCTGCTGCATCACACAGGGCAGGGCAGTTGTCCGGTGAGCCATCGTCCACAAGGATCAGTTCAAAGTCCGTAAAGGTCTGAGCCAGAATGGAATCAATGCACTCATTCAGATATTTTTCCACCTGATACACTGGCACGATGATGCTGATCTCCGGTCTTCCGATTTCTGCTCTTTCACTCACAGTATTTCTCCCATTCGGAATTCAGTTTTATTTCCGGTACTTGAAGTTGAAGTAGAACTGCGGGTTTGCAATGCAGAGTGCGGTTTCTGCTGCGTTGCGCAGGGTACAGGCCCCCTGTTGACGAACCTCTCTGCCTGCTTTTTTCAAGCACGCTTCCGCCTGCTGAACCCGTTCACTGTTTCTCTGTTTGGGTGGCAGATTTTTTTTTGTGTTTCGGAGCATGCGTTTCATCAGTACATACTGCAGGAATGCTGTGTCTTTTTTTCCATACTTGAGTGCACAAGCAAGAAGGCCGTAGTTTGCATCGATCTCATCCAGATTTTTCAAGGTGACCTTTCCATGCATGATGCTTGCCGGATGCAGCCGGTAATGGTACAGTTTTTCCTTTATACAAGCCACAGCTGTTGCATGTTCAATGATTTCCGGTGTGGTAAATGCATCTTCATAGTTTTTGCCCACAGGAAAAACGATTCCTTCCAGCACATCTCTCCGATGCAGTCTTGTTGCTGCCTGAATCAACGGCGTAAGGCGGATGCGGTGTATTGCTTCCTCACGGGAAAGCACTTCTGTACGTAAAGGCTGTTCCTGATAATCACAAAGACTTCCATCCTCTTCCATAAAAACTTCGTTGCAGACTGCAAGTTCAGCACCTGTCTGCTTTGCTGCCCGCAGCATTTTTTCGTAGTAAGTCTTGTCTACAAAGTCATCCGGGTCCACAAAGCCGATCCAATTTCCCTGTGCAGCTGCCAAACCCGCATTGCGGGCTGTGCTTACACCGCCGTTTTGCTTATGGATCACCCGCACGCGGCTGTCTTTTTCCGCCGCTGCATCACACAGAGCAGGGCAGTTGTCCGGTGAGCCATCGTCCACAAGGATCAGCTCAAAATCCGTAAAGGTCTGTGCCAGAATGGAATCAATGCATTCGTTCAGGTATTTTTCCACCTTATACACCGGCACGATGATGCTGATCTCCGGGGATTTTTTTTGCTCTGTCATGTTCCTTAAACCACTTTCTGTGTTTATTTTTATTCCTCACACGCTATTTCTATTATACATGGTTTGGATGGATTTGAAAAGAAGCCGCCGTACAGAAATCTCTGCGCGGCGGCTTCTTTCAAATCTTATTGTGTTTTCAAGGTTTACTCTTCGCCCTTATCATCGGCTTCCGGGGCTTCTGCAGCGGCGGCAGCATCCGCAGCTTCCATTGCGGCAAGCTGCTCTGCGGTGGGTTCTGCATCGGCATCGGAGGTGTCGATCTGCTCGGTCTGGGCCTCGTCGTCGTGGTCGGTGCGGGCAAGCACCATCACCTTGTCGTTCTCACCCAAGCGCATCACCCGCACGCCGGAGCCGTAGCGGCTCTGCAGCGGGATCTCGTTGGCGTGCAGACGGATGATGATGCCCTCCTGACTGCTCAGCAGCACATCATCCACGTCGTCCACGATCTTGACCGCAGCCACCTTATCCTTAGCGGCATCGTAGTTGCGGATGCCCTTGCCGCCGCGGGCGGTGATGCGGTAGGTGTCGATGTCCGACCGGCGGCCCTTGCCGTTCTCGGTGACGGTGAGCACCGTGCCGCCCTCGCGGCAGATGCACACGCCCACAACTTCATCGCCCTCGGCCAGACGGATGGCGCGCACGCCGTGGCCGCTGCGGCCCATGGGACGTGCATCGGCTTCGTTGAAGCGGATGGCCTGACCGTTGCGGGTGGCAACGATGAGCATATCGTGGCCGGAGGTCAGGCGGGTCCATGCCAGAGCGTCGCCCTCGTTCAGGGCAATGCCGATCAGGCCGGACTTACGGATGTTAGCATACTGTTCCAGCGGGGTGCGCTTGATGAGGCCCTGCTTCGTGACCATGGTCACAAAGCCGCCCTCGGTGTCGGCTTCCTTCGACTGGCAGATCATGTTGGTGACCTTTTCGCCCTCGGCCAGCTGCAGCAGGTTGACGATGTTGCTGCCCTTGCTGGTGCGGCTGCCCTCGGCGATGGTGTAGCCCTTGATGCGGAACAGACGACCCCGGTCGGTGACAAAGAGCACATAGTCGTGGGTGGAGCCAACGAACATCTCCTGCACGATATCCTCTTCCTTGCGGGTCATGCCGGAGATGCCGCGTCCGCCGCGGCGCTGTGCCTGATAGGTGGCCTTGAGCTGGCGCTTGATATAGCCGGCCTCGGTCAGGGTGTAGACGCACTGCTCCTCGGCGATCAGGTCCTCGATATCCACCTCACCGGTCACGGACTGGATCTCGGTGCGGCGCTCGTCGCCGAAGCGCTTCTTCATTTCCAGCAGCTCTTCCTTGACGATGGCAAGCACACGGGCATCGTCGGCCAGAATGGCTTCCCAGTTCTCGATCTTGGCCTGCAGGCTGGCAAGCTCTTCCTCGATCTTCAGGATCTCAAGGCCTGCCAGACGGCCCAGCTGCAGCTTGACGATGGCATCTGCCTGCGGGTCGTCAAAGCCGAACTGCTCCATGATGGCAGCCTTGGCCTCTGCCATGCCGCCCTTGCAGGCGCGGATGGTGGCGATCAGCTCGTCCACGATGTCGGTGGCCTTCTTCAGGCCTTCCAGAATGTGGGCGCGCTCCTTGGCCTTTTTCAGGTCGTACTGGGTGCGGCGGCGCACCACCTCGTCCTGAAATTCCACGTATTTCTGAAGCATCTGCTTCAGGGTGAGAACTTTCGGCACCTTGTGGTCGATGGCCAGCATGATGACGCCCACGGTATCCTGCAGCTGGGTGTACTGGTACAGCTGGTTCAGGATGACCTGTGCGTTGGCATCCTTGCGGATGTCCACCACGATGCGCATACCCTTGCGGTTGGTCTCATCGTTCAGGCCGGTGATGCCCTCGATGCGCTTATCCTTGACAAGGTCGGCCATGTTCTCAATGAGGCGGGCCTTGTTGACCATATACGGAATTTCCGTAATGATGATTTGGGTGCGGCCGTTCTTGGTTTCCTCGATGGTGGCGCGGCCCCGCAGGGTGATCTTGCCCCGGCCGGTGGCGTAGGCGGCGCGGATGCCGCTGCGGCCCATGATGATGCCGGCAGTGGGGAAGTCCGGGCCCTTGATGTATTCCATCAGGCCGGGCAGGTCGATGTCCGGATCGTCGATATAGGCGATGCAGCCGTCAATGACCTCGCTCAGATTGTGGGGTGGGATGTTGGTGGCCATGCCGACCGCAATGCCCTGACTGCCGTTGACCAGCAGATTGGGGAAGCGGCAGGGCAGCACGCTGGGTTCCTTCTTGGTCTCGTCAAAGTTGGGGTCCCAGTCGATGGTGTCCTTCTCGATATCGGTCAGCATCTCCACCGCCATGCGGCTCATGCGGGCCTCGGTGTAACGGTAGGCAGCCGGGGGGTCGCCATCCACAGAACCAAAGTTACCCTGACCATCCACCAGCGGATAGCGCAGAGAGAAGTCCTGTGCCAGACGGACCATGGCATCGTAGACCGATGCGTCGCCGTGGGGATGGTAGGAACCCAGCACCGCACCAACGGTGTCGGCGGATTTGCGGTAGGGATGGCTGGGATCATTGCCGCGCTCGTGCATGGTGTACAGAATGCGGCGGTGAACAGGCTTCAAACCGTCGCGCACATCGGGCAGGGCGCGGGACACGATGACCGACATGGAGTAGTCCAGGAATGCGGTCTCGATCTCCTTTTTCACATCGCGGATGATCTTTTTGGTTCCGCTGCCCGGTATCATCACATAATCTTCTTCCATTGTTTCCTCCAATTACACGTCCAGCTTTGCGTACTGGGCGTTGGTCTCGATAAAGCGGCGGCGCGGCTCCACCTGATCGCCCATCAGGATGGTAAAGGCTTCGTCGGCCTTTTCGGCATCGTCAATGGTGATCTGCACGATCACGCGGTTATCGGGGTTCATGGTGGTCTCCCACAGCTGTTCGGGGTTCATCTCACCAAGGCCCTTATAGCGGTTCACCTTGGCACCCGGCATCTCCTGCGAAAGCACGGCCATTTCGGCATCGTTGTAGGCGTACTTGATGGTGTTGCCCTTCTGCACCTTGAACAGAGGCGGCTGGGCCACATACACATGGCCCTGCTCAATGAGCGGGCGCATATAGCGGAAGAAGAAGGTGAGCATCAGGGTGCAGATGTGGGAGCCATCCACATCGGCATCGGCCATGATGAACACTTTATCGTAGCGCAGCTTGGAGATATCGAACTCGTCACCAATGCCGCAGCCCAGCGCCAGCACAACGGGCATCAGCTTATCATTGCCGTAAATTTTGTCGGCGCGGGCCTTTTCCACATTCAGCATCTTGCCCCACAGCGGCAGGATGGCCTGAATGGCAGAATCACGGCCCATCTTGGCGGAACCGCCTGCAGAATCGCCCTCGACGATGAAGATTTCGGTGCGGCTGGGGTCTTTTTCGCGGCAGTCTGCCAGCTTGCCGGGCATCCGGCTGGTCTCCAATGCGCTCTTGCGGCGCACCAGTTCGCGGGCCTTTTTGGCAGCGGCGCGGGCGCGGGCGGCTTGGGTAGCCTTTTCAAAGATGGCCTTTGCCACGCCGGGGTTCTCCTCAAAGAATTCCATCAGCTTAGAGTAGACCATGTTGGAAACAAGGGTGCGGATCTCCGTGTTGCCCAGCTTTGCCTTGGTCTGGCCCTCAAACTCCGCCTCCTGCAGCTTGACCGAGATCACGCAGATCAGGCCCTCGCGCACGTCCGCACCGGACAGGTTCTCGTCCTTATCCTTCAGCAGGCCGTGGCTGCGGCCGTAATCGTTGAACACGCGGGTCAGGCTGTTCTTGAAGCCCTCCTCGTGGGTGCCGCCGTCCGGGGTGTTGACGTTGTTGGCAAAGCTCAGCAGCAGCTCGTTGTAGCTGGAATTGTACTGCAGTGCGATCTCTGCCATGCCGCGGTCGGTCTGGCCCTTGAGGTAGATCACATTGGGGTGCAGCACGTCCAGTTTGCGCTTCTCGCCCAGATAGGTGACAAAGCTCTTGATGCCGCCCTCGTAGCACATGACCTCGGTGCGGTAGCAGGGTTCACCCTCCTTGCCGTCCTCCAGTACGGGAGTGTACATCTCGCGCTCGTCGGTCAGAGTGATCTTGACACCGGCGTTCAGGAAGCTTTCCTCCCGCAGGCGCTTTTCCAGCGTGTCGAAGTCGTACACGGTGGTATCCCGGAACATCTCCGGGTCCGGCTTGAAGGTGACCCGGGTGCCGGTGACGCCGTCGGCTACGGTGCCGATGCACTTGAGCGGGCCGTCCGGGTCGCCGCGGCGGAAGGTCTGCTCGTACTCGTGGCCGTCGCGGCGCACGTTGACGGTGAGCCACTCGGAACAGGCGTTGACCACCGAAGCGCCCACGCCGTGCAGGCCGCCGGCCACCTTGTAGCCGGAGTTCTCGCCGCCGAACTTGCCGCCGGCGTGCAGGATGGTGTAAACGACGGTGACGGCGGGCAGGCCGGTATCGGCCTGAATGTCCACAGGGATGCCGCGGCCGTTATCCGTGACCTGAATGATGTTGTCTTTCAGGATCTTGACCTCGATGTGGTCGCAGTAGCCGGCCAGTGCTTCATCGATGGCGTTGTCCACGATCTCGTAGACCAGATGATGCAGGCCGCGCTCGCCGGTGGAACCGATATACATGCCCGGGCGCTTGCGCACCGCCTCCAGACCCTTCAGGACCTGGATCTCGCTGGCATTATACTCATGGTCGGTAGCGGTTTCGGCATTTGTGCTGGTAATGATTTCTTCTGCCATTTCCTTTCTCCCTTTTGTTCAATGTTTGCATTTTTGTTCGATCTATCGTAAAAGCAGAGCATATTCTCCGCCTGTTGGCTGGTTTACTCGATCATTTTTTCGGCTCTGCGCCGCATGGCAGCAGGCGACAGCTCCGAAAGATACACCGTGTCCACCACGGCCCCGTCTGCCAGAACATAGCTCTGGGGCAGCTCGTCCGAAAGGCTCACCACCGCGCCGTTCTTCTGGGCGTAGTTCAGAAACTCCCGGCCCCGGGGGGTGATGGTGGTGGTTTCCAGATTGAAGATGCCGATGATGTCCCGGTCATTCAGCACGTAGTCACGGCCCAGATGAATATACATACAGTATTTTCCTCATTCTGGCAGTTCATGCATAAAACGCCGTTTATTCACCGGCAGCTGCATGTACTTTTGCATCATTTCTTCATGCTTTGCTCAGCACGCCGCCGTTCATGCGGTATACCTCGCCGTCCGTTTTCAGGAACGCGGTGTCATCGCAGCTGGTCACAAAGGTCTGCTTTTCCTTCATGCGGGTGAGCAGATACTGCTTGCGGCCCTCGTCCAGCTCGCTGAGCACATCGTCCAGCAGGAGCACCGGGTGCTCTCCGGTGATCCGGGCAGCGGCAGCCGCTTCGGCCATTTTCAGGCTCAGCACCACGCTGCGCTGCTGTCCCTGACTTGCAAACACCTTTGCGGGCTGGTCGTCCAGCAGCAGCTCAACGTCCTCGCGGTGGATGCCGCACAGGCTCTGCCCGGCGCGCAGCTCTTCGTTCTGGCGCTGCTTCAAAAGTGCGGACAGCCCACCCGGCTCAAACTGGGCAGCATACCGCACCGCCATGCGCTCTGCCCCGTGGGAAAGCTCGGCATAGTTGGCGCAGGCCAGCGGTGTGAGCAGGGCCAGATACTCCCGCCGCCGCTTCTGGATGGCCTCGCCCTGCGCTGCAAGCTCCACGTTCAGCACTTCCAGCAGGGCGCATTTTTCTGCCCACGGGCGCTCCGTGCCGCCTGCGGAATGACGCAGAAGCGCGTTTTTCTGCTGCAATGCCCGCACATAGCGGCGGTAGGTGGCAAGGTAGCCGGGGTACAGCTGGCACAGCGCCGCGTCCAGAAACCGCCGCCGTCCTTCCGGTGCACCTTTTACAAGGCTCAGGTGCCCGGGGTCGAACACCACAGCCGGAAAGCTGCCCGCAAGGCCCGCCGCCCGCTTGGGCGGAGAGCCGTTGACCGATGCATACCGGCCGGGGCGCTGTGCATCCGGCGTGCCCACCGTAATGCGCACATTTGCCGGTTCGTCCGGTTCCTGATCCTCCTGCCGGGTGCGCTGGGTGACGGCCTCCAGTACCGCGAATGTTTCTCCGCGGCGCACAAGCTCGGCATCCTTGCCGCCCCGGAAGCTTTTGCCGCCGGTCAGCAGCCAGATGGCCTCCAGCAGGTTCGTCTTGCCCTGACCGTTGTTGCCGCAGATCACGGTCAGCTCCCGGCCCGGTTCCAGCTGCGCTGCCGCAATATTGCGGTAATTCGCAACTTCCAGTGAAAGCAGACGCATTACTGGCCCTGACCCACTTCTACGGTCTGGCCGTCCAGCTCGATCACATCACCGGCACGGCACTTCTTGCCGCGCATGGTGCACACCTCGCCGTTCACCTTCACAGCACCGCCCTGCACCAGCTCCTTGGCTTCGCCGCCGGTCTCGCACAGGCCTGCATATTTCAGCAGGGCATCCAGCTTGATAAATTCCGTATGGATGAGAATTTTCTGCATAATTTCGCCCTCTTAATCGTTCTTGAAGCGCACCGGCAGCACCAGATACAAAAAGTCGTTGCCCTCGGCAGGCAGCACCTTGACCGGGCTCAGAGGGCCGCTGATTTCCATGCGGACCTTCTCGGTGCGGGCGTTGCGCAGCGCATCCAGCAGATAGCGGTTGTTGAAGCCGATCTCCACTTCGTCGCCCTCGCAGTCGGCGTTGAACTCGTCCACCACTCGGCCAAGGTTGGTCTGGCAGCGCACCACGACTCTACCCTCTGTAAAGGAGATGCGGAGGGGATTTTTTAAACGCTCTGTAATAATCAGCGAAGCACGCTCGATGGTCTCGATGAATTCCTTGGTGTCAATGGTCACGCGGGTGCGGCTGTCGGCGGGGATCACATTGCGGTAGTTGAGGAACTCGCCCTCGATCAGACGGCTCATGATGGTGTAGCCGCCAGCCATAAAGACCACATAGCGGCGGTTGGCGCTGATGTGCACCGGCTCTTCGTCGTCGTTGGGCAGCAGGTGGGCGACCTCGGTCATGGTCTTGCTAGGCACGATGATGCGGATATCCTTTACCGCCGTCACCGGGCGTTCCACGATGGCCAGACGGTAGCCGTCCAGTGCCACCACAGTCAGCTTATCGGGCAGGATCTCGAACAGCTCACCGGTGTGGGCGGGCTTTTTCTCGTCCTGACTGACAGCATATAACGTACGATCGATCATATCTTTCAGTACGCCGGTCTTGATGGTCAGGGTCTCTTCGGCTCCGGTATTGGGCAGCTCGGGGAAATCGTTGGCCGGCATGGACTGGATCTCGAACTGGACTACGCCGCTCTGGATGGTGGTTTTGCCGTTCTCGGTAGAGAGGATGCTGACCTGACCGGCGGGCATCCGGCTGATCATGCTGCTGAGCAGCTTTGCATTCAGCACCACCTCGCCGGCTTCCTTGACATTGGCTTCGATGGTGGTCACGATGCCCATTTCCAGATCGTAGCCGGTGAGGTTGAGCTGGAAGCCTTCGGCTTTCAGCAGGATACCTTCCAGCACAGGGATGGCAGAACGCATGGTGACGGCTTTGGACACACCATCGATGGCTGCGCTCAGCAGAACTTTATCACATACGATGTTCAAACTGAATTCTCTCCTTTGTTTTTCGTTTCTGATGTTGTTTTGTGTTTGAAAACAGTTTCAGAACCGGTCTATCTTATTGAACTTGTTGTAGTAACCGTAGTAGGGGGTGGGGAACTTGTGGAAAACCCCGAAAAGCCTTGTCGGAATGCGGGGGTTTTGGTTTCCACGGGGTTGTGAATGTGTTGTGAATGGATCGTGGAAAGGTTGGGATCGGTCTTTCTTTCCACAGACCATGTGGAGAACGGAGGTTGAATGTTGAAAACTCTGTGGAAAGTGTGGAAAGGTTTGCGTTTTTACCACAAGATATAGGTTCTTTTTTCCCGTTTTGTTCCGTTTTCTCCCCATATTTTGGGGTTTCACCCATAAATGAGTACGACTTTTACACGATTTCTGCGGTCAGGCCTTCACGTTCTTGATGATGTCGCTCACGGTCTCGCGCAGGTGCTGGTCGTTCTTCATGTCACGCTCCATGGTCTTGAGGGAGTAGACGATGGTGGAGTGGTCACGGCCAGAGAATTCACGGCCGATCTCTTCCATGCTCATGCCGGTGACCTCGCGCAGGATGTAGATGGCCACACGGCGGGCAGAGGCAACGTTGGCGTTGCGCTTGGTGCCGCGGATGTCGGCAGGGGAGACGTTGAAGGTGCGGGACACCTCGCCAATGATCTTCTCGATGGTCACGGGCACCGGCTGGGTCTCGTTGAGGATGTCCTTGATGGCATTCTGGGCCACACTGATGACCGGCTGGATGCCCTCCAGCATGTAGTAGGCGTTCAGTTTTTTTACAGCGCCTTCCAGCTGACGGATGTTGTTCTTCAGGTGGTTGGCAATGAACTCGGCCACATCCTCGGGCAGGTCCAGATGCAAAAGCTCTGCCTTGCGCTTGACGATGGCCACGCGGGTCTCAAAATCCGGCGGCTGCACATCGGCGGTCAGGCCCCACTCAAAGCGGGTGCGCAGACGCTCTTCCAGACTTTTGATCTCCTTGGCCGGGCGGTCGGAGGCAATGACGATCTGCTTGTGGGCATCGTGCAGGGAGTTGAAGGTGTGGAAGAACTCCTCCTGCGTGGACTCCTTGCCGGCGATGAACTGGATATCGTCCACCAGCAGCAGGTCTGCCACGCGGTACTTCATGCGGAAGTCCTCGGTGCTGCCGGCGCGGATGGCGGCGATCAGCTCATTGGTGAACTGCTCGCAGGTAACGTACATGATGACGAAATCGGGGTGGGTGCGCTTGATCTCGGTCTGGATGGCCGTAAGCAGATGGGTCTTGCCAAGGCCGGAGCCGCCGTAGATGAACAGCGGGTTGTATGCGCCGGAAGGATTGGCCGCAACCGCCTGTGCAGCAGCAAACGCAAACTGGTTGGAGGGGCCTTTGATGAAGTTTTCAAATGTGAACTCGTAGTTGCCCTGCGGGGAGGCGGGGTTCGCCTCGTACTGCTGGGCCAGCACCACCTCGTGGGGCGGCGTGCTGGGCACCACCAGCGTGATGTCCACGTCGAAGCCCAGCACGGTCTTGAAGGCTTCCTTGAGCAGGCCAAGGTAGCGGTCCGTCACGATCTTGCAGATGAAGTCGTTGCGCACCGAAAGGGTGATGTGGCTGGAATCCTCAAAGCTGATCGGCTCCAGTCCGTCGATATAGAGATTATAGGTCGGCTCGGCCATCTGCGTTTTGCAGTACGCCTGGGCGGCCTCTAAAACGTCCTTAAAAGAATCCATAAAACATCCACTCCGTTAAAGTTTTCAACAATGCTGCTGATACTAGGTTAGTATACCACAAAAAACGCTGTGCGTCCATATTTCTATAATGTAATTTATAATACATAAGAAAAGCCCCTGCACGGCCGTTGTGGCATGGTCAAAACAGGGCCACAATATCTTGTGGCAAAAGAGTTTTCCACGGCAGAATTGTGAAAAAGTTGAAAATCTTTTCACAAAAAAGTTTGAAGGAAAGCGAAAAAAATGCTTGACAGAACGCCATACTATGCGATATACTGTTGAATTGCAAGCCTGTCCCCAATCTGGGACCACATCAGACCCCATACCGGGGATAAGTTTTTACGGAGGATACAACCATGAAGAGAACTTTTCAGCCCAAGAAGCGTCAGCGCAAGGAAGTTCATGGCTTTCTGACCCGCATGAGCACCAAGAACGGCCGTAAGGTCATCAATGCTCGCCGTGCAAAGGGCCGCAAGAGCCTGACTGTCTGATCCGGCCTTTTATGACGGGATCCGGCGCAGAAATGAATATGCGCACAAAAGACCGCTGATATTGGATTAGCGGTCTTATTTTTTTTGAAAATTGAAAGAATTTTCGTAAAAATGCCCGTATGGGCTTTCAAAGTCGAAAAATTTTTGATATACTGGCTGAAGAATGCACTCTTCGGGGCGTGTTCTCAGCCACAGAAAGGAGGCGCGGAACCATGCGCTATCGTCCCATCCGCCGCAACAGCGAGTTTGGAAGAGTGTATGCCCGCGGCAAATCCTATGTAAACCCCGGTCTTGTGATGTATGTGCTCAAGACCCGCAGCAAAAAGACCCGCGTGGGTCTGACCGCCACCAAAAAGATCGGCCACGCCGTGCAGCGCAACCGCGCCCGCCGCGTGATGAAGGCGGCCATCGACGAGCATCTGGACTACAACATCGGCGGCTATGATCTGATCTTTGTAGCCCGCGGTATGACCCCGCGGCTGAAGAGCTGGCAGCTGAGCAGCGTTGTGGCAAAGCTGTTTGCACAGGCCGGTCTGCCGGATAAGGCCAAACGGCCGGATGCGCCGCCCCCTGCCACCGTGCCCCCGGCACGCAGGGCACAGGCGGAAAAGCCGGACGCATGAACCGCCTGCAGTACATCTGCCGCCGCGCGCTGTGCGTGCCCATCCGGGCCTACCAGTACACTCTCAGCCCATGGATCGGCCGCAGCTGCCGTTTTACGCCCAGCTGCAGCAACTACACCATGCAGGCCATCATGACCCATGGGTGCGTAAAGGGCATCCTGCTGGGGGCATGGCGCATCGCCCGGTGCAATCCCCTCGGCAAATGGGGCTTTGACCCGGTGCCGGAACAGGGAAGATGGCAGAACCCTGCCCGCCGGCTGCAGCCCGCAAAGCTGTTTTCCACACGGCACAAGCAAAAGGTGGAAAAGTAAATATGCTTCTTGTGACGCGGTGCACTGTGGGCAGCGTGTCCTACGATAAAAATAACAAGTCCCGTGCCACAGACGGGGCAGAATGGACAAAGGTATGAACTTCTTTTACATCCTGAGCGGTCCTCTCGGCTATGTCATGGAGTGGATCTACAAGCTGCTCCCGAGCTACGGCTGGGACATCATCATCTTCACGCTGCTCATCAACATCGTCAAGATCCCTCTGCAGCTGAGCCAGCAGAAGAGCATGGCTAAAATGTCGGCCTTCCAGCCCATGATGATGGAGATCCAGACCAAGTACAAGGACAAACCCGAAAAGCAGCAGGAAGAAATGCTCAAGCTGCAGCAGGACTACGGCTATAACCCCACCGCAGGCTGCGTGCCCATGCTGTTGAACTTCCTTGTCATGTTCGGCGTTATCGGTGTCGTGTACAATCCGCTGGAGCGCATCTTCCACATCAGCGCTGCGGCTCTGACCGCCGCCGGTGAGGCCCTGACCGCCTCCGGCGTCGCCTTTACCGCCATCACCCGCGATACCAACATCATCGCACAGGTGGTTGCTGGCAACGGCGGTGTGCTGGGCTGCTTCAGCGCCGAGCAGATCGCTACCATTACCGAGTTCAGCCAGCACATGAACTTCCTCGGCATCGACCTGACCCGCATCCCCAAGCTGGGCCTTTCTCTGGACATCGTGCTGCCGCTGCTGTCGGTCATCACCATGCTCCTGTCCACCCACATCAGCATGAAGGCCAGCGGCCAGCAGATGCAGGGCAGCATGAAGCTGACCATGTATATGATGCCGCTGATGTACCTGTTCTTCTGCTTCACCTATCCTCTGGCATTCTCTCTGTACTACGTCGTTTCCAACATCGTGATGACCGTGCAGACTCAGGTCATGCGCAAGGTGTACGACCCCGAGAAGATGCGCAAGGAGATCGAAGCGCAGATCGCAGAAAAGAAAAAGCAGGAAAAACGCGGTGTGAAGAACACTACCGTCAAGGTCACCGATCCCAAGACCGGCAAGACCACGGAAAAGAACCTTTCTGCCAGCGAGATGAACAAGCACCGTCTGGAGTATGCCCGCCGGCTGGACGAGGAACGCTACAAGGACGAGCGCACCGTGCCGCTGAGCGAGCTGAACAAGCAGGATAAAGAATAAGAGGAGGATGAACGGTTATGATCCGTAAGCAGGAAGCGACCGGCAAAACGGTCGATGAAGCCCGCGCAAAAGCCTGCGCTCTGCTGGGCGTGCAGGCCGATGATCTGAATGTCAGCTGCGAAGTGCTGGAAATGCCCCAGAAGACTGGTTTTCTGGGCCTGAAGCTCACCCCCGCCAAGGTGTGCGTGAGCGTGGAGGAGCCGGACGCTCCGGCTGCAGCACCCGCTGAGCCTGTTGTTGAGAAAAAGACTCCCGTGCAGGAGGCTGTCAAGGCCGCTCCCGTGGCAGAGGAGCCTGCCGCTGCGGCAGCACAGCCGGAAGCAAAGGCCGAAGAGCCTGCTGCCCCCGCTGCAGAAGCTGCTGCAGAGCAGCCCGCTGCCGAGGAAGAGGAGCCGGAAGTCCCCATCGTGATCGAAGAGAACGCTAAGGTCAAGGCTGCTGTGGACTACCTGCGTGAGGTCATTGCCCTGATGGGCGTGGAGAATGTCACCTTCAGCGCTGTGCAGAAGGGCGAAGCTACTATCATCCGTCTGGACGGTGAAAAGCTGGGTGCCCTCATCGGCCGCCGCGGCGAGACCATGGAGAGCCTTTCCTATCTGGCAAGCCTTGTGGCAAACCGTCTGGAGGGCGATTACATCAAGCTGGGTCTGGATGTGGCCGGCTACCGCGATAAGCGCGAGAGCGACCTGACCGCACTGGCACAGCGCATTGGTGCCAAGGTGCGCAAGACCGGCCGCAGCTTTGCCATGGAGCCCATGAACCCCTACGAGCGCCGCATCATCCACTCTGCCATCAGCAAGATGGAGGGCGTGCGCAGCGAGAGCAAGGGCGAAGGCCGTGACCGCCGTGTGGTCATCTACTCCACCGCACCCGATGCACAGACCGAGAACACCTATGGTGAGCGCCGTCCCCGCGGCGGACGCGGCAATGGCCGTCGTCCCGGCGGCAGCCGCAATGGCGGCTATCGCGGCGGGAACCGTTCTGAGCATGGCGACCACAATGGAAGCCGCGGCGGCTACCGTGGCAGCCGCAATGGTGCACCCCGCGGCCCGCGGCCTTCCGGTGTGCCGGAGCGCACCTATGCACCCCGTGATGCAGAGAATGCAGCGCCGGTAGCACCCAAGCGCACCGAGCGCGTGGACGATTTTGCCGATTTCAGCTTTGGCAAGATCGAGCTGTAATGCGGAATTACTTTTGAAATCAGGGTCTCCGGAAAATCTGCGGATTTTCCGGAGACCTTTTTTCACGCAAAAAGGATTTTACCAAAATCTAACGCCAAGGTGGTTTCGGGTCGGGCAGCTGTTGCGGTATACTGAACACGAAAAAAGTCATTCTTCTCAAAATTTGGAGAACCTGCCTGTTTTTTGCCGAAATCTTTCTCTTAAATGGCAATTGTAAAACAATTGGTCAAGGCTTTATACTGTAGTCAAGAGCGTTCTGTTCGTGAAGAACAGACAGAATGATGAAAAGAGAGGTATTCAACTATGGCTCAGAACAAGATCTCCCGCCGCAGCTTCCTGCGTGGTGCAGGGGCATCCGCAACCATCGCAGCCGCCAGCTGCATGGCACCCTCTGCAGCCGCCTGTGATATCAAGTCCCTGTGGAGCATGGATCTGCAGATCCTTGCCACCAGCGATACCCACGGCAAATTCGATCCATGGGACTACGCCGCCAATAAGGCAGATGCTTCCGGCAGTGTGGCCCAGCAGGCGACCGCCATCAAGCAGTGCCGCACCCGGAACACGCTGGTGGTGGATGCAGGCGATACCATTCAGGCCAACTCCGCAGAGCTGTTCCTGAACGATGACCTGCATCCCATGGTCGCTGCCATGAATGCCATCGGCTATGATATCTGGACCACCGGCAACCACGAGTACAACTACGGCATGGATGTGCTGAAAAAGGTCATGGGACAGCAGAAGGCCAAGGTGCTTACCGGCAACGTTTACGCACCGGACGGCACCCCGCTGGCCGACGGCTACACCATCATCAAGAAGGGCACCGTCAAGATCGGTGTCATCGGCATGGTCACCCCCAACATCATCCGCTGGGATGCCAAGAATCTGGAGGGTTGGACTGTCACCAACCCCGTGGACGAGAGCCGCAAGATCATTGATAAGATCAAGGATCAGGTGGATGTTCTGATCGGCGTCATGCACATGGATACCGAGAACGAGTACGGTGTGTACGGCTCCGGCGTTACCGATCTGGCAAATGCCTGCCCGGAGTTTGATGTGATCGTGGGCGGCCACGGCCACAGGAGCATCCCCAACATGATGATCAACAACGTGCTGGTGGTGGAGAACAAGAACGCCGGTGCCACCCTGTCCGAGATCCACGTCTATCTGGAGCGCCAGCTGGACGGTAAGTGGAAGGTCGTGAACCGCACCTCTGAAAACCTGCAGATCAAGGAGTACGAGCCCGATCCGGAGCTGACCGCTTTGCTGGCCTCCTACGACACCCGCGCCAAGGAAGACGCTGTTACTCCCATTGGCGAGCTGAAGGGCGGCGATCTGGCCCCCGAAAACGAGATCGACTGCCTGCCGCAGGCCATGGTGCAGGATACCGCGCTGCTGGACTTCATCAACGAAGTGCAGATGTACTACACCGGTGCGCAGGTCTCTGCTACCGCCCTGACCTCCATGACCTCCCAGATGCGCGCGGGCACCATCCGCAAGTGTGATATGGCCAGCATCTACACCTACCAGAACACCCTGTACAAGCTGCAGATGACCGGCGAGCAGCTGCGCCGCTTCATGGAGTGGTCTGCTGCCTTCTTCAAGACATGGAAGCCGGATGAAGTGACCATTGCCTTTGATCCCTCGGTGCGCTATTACCTGTACGATGCTTTTGAGGGTGTCAGCTACGAGCTGGACATCTCCAAGGAGCCGGGCCACCGCATCAAGAACCTCAAGTGGCCGAACGGCAAGGCCGTAAAGGACACCGACACCTTTGTTGTGGCAGTGAACAACTACCGCGCCACCACCCAGCTGCTGACGGCTGCGGACATCTTCCTGCCGGGCGAAGAGCTGCCCAAGCTGTTGGAGATCGATGTGCGCGGCGACGTGGGCGGCATCCGCGAGCTGCTGGGCGAGTACATCCGCACCGTGAAGGGCGGCACCATTGAGCCGCACGTGAACAACAACTGGAAGATCGTGGGCAACAACTGGAAGGCTGCCGATCACCAGAAGGCTGTGCAGCTGCTGCGCGAAGGCAAGCTGGCCCTGAATGAGAACGCCGATGCACGCACGCTGCCCGGCAAGGCCATCACCACGGCGGATATCGCCAAGTTCTAAAAAACAGATCTCTGTAAAAACGGGGGCTTTCCGGTTTGGGCCGGAAGGCCCCTTTTGCGTAATAGAAGACGCTTTTTTCAACCTTTTCCCGGGAAATGGTTGAAAAACAGTATCATTCTGTGAATTTTCGTGGTACAATAAAAAAGTATTGGTATCTTTTTTGAAAGAAAAAGGATCACAGGGATCTTGCAGAAAGAAGGCAGACAGCGTTGAACCAGATCCAAAAGCTCCTGTGTTATAGCGGGCTGGAAGTGCAGGATTACAGGGACTGTCAGCCGGAGATCGAGGAAGAGAACCGCAGAAAGATGCATGTGTACCTGAACATGGCGTGCGGCCTGTTGTTTGCAATCACCTGCCTGTCGGGAGGGATCGGTGTTCTGCGAGAGCACAGCCTGTTCTATTGCATCGCCCTTGTGGTGTGCGCGGGCCTGCGTGTTGTGGATCTGATGTTCCCGGATCAAAACGGCCTGCTTCTGCGGTGGCTGATGTATGCCTTTGCAGCTATGTTGTATGCGCTGGGCATTGCGGAAGCGGTGCACGCGCCGGAAGAGCTTTCTGTCACCTTCATTGCATTTTTGCTGGCGGTGCCACTGCTGTTCATGATGCCGCCCATCCAGCACATTGCCAATGCGCTTCTGTTTGACGGCATCTTTATCGGGATGGTGGTCGTGTTTGAAAGCGGCCGCACCGTGACGGTGGATATCGTCAATGCGGTGTTTTTTGGGGTGATCTCCTGCATCATTTCAACATTTACCATGATCACCATGTACCAGAACGCACTCTCCCGCAAAAGGATGCGCGAAATCGCCAGTTTTGATATCCTTACTGGCATGAAGAACCGCAATGCTTACGAACGGGAGCGGGAGGACTGGGCTTCCCGCTGCTCGGTGTCGCTGAGTTGCATCTATATGGATGTGAACGGCCTGCATGACCTGAACAACAGCGAAGGCCACGACAAAGGTGACCGGATGCTGCAGGTGGTGGCGCTGGAAATACGGGAAATGTTTGGCAAAAACAACTGCTACCGCATTGGCGGCGATGAATTTTTAGCCTATGTGACGGACCGGCAGGATCCGGCTGTGCGCAAATGTGTAAAGGATTTTGTCTCCATCGTGGGCAGCGCGGGTTACTCGGTGGCCGTGGGGGTTGCCACCGAGAGTGCGGGCGGCATCGATGTCGGTGCGCTGTGCCGCAAGGCAGAAAAGCGGATGTATCTTGATAAGGAAGAGCATTACCGCGTCCTGCGAGAGCAGCAGGGACGCTGAAAGGAAAACCATGCAGGAAACGACCATTGCAGCCATTGCAACAGCGCCGGGCGCAGGCGGTATTGCCGTCGTGCGGCTCTCCGGTGCGGAGAGCTATCCCATAGCAGCCCGGGTGTTCCGCCCGGCCAACGCCGCAAAAAAGGTGGAGGATGCCAAAGGCTACACCGCCATGTACGGCACATTCCGGGAAGGGGACGAAGCCTTTGATGAGGGCGTGGCCCTGTTTTTCCGCGCGCCCCACAGCTATACCGGCGAGGACGTGGTTGAGCTTTCCTGCCATGGCGGCAGCGCCGTGGCCCGCCGTCTGGTGGAAGCCTGTCTTGCTGCCGGTGCTCAGCCTGCCGCGCCCGGCGAGTACACCCGCCGCGCGTTCCTGAACGGCAAGCTGGGTCTGACGCAGGCCGAAGCGGTGATGGATCTGATCTCGGCGGATGGCCGTCAGGGTGCCGCGCTGGCCAATGCCGCGCTGGGCGGTGCGCTGGCAAAGAAGATCAGTGCCCAGAAGGAAGCGCTTACCGCCATTCAGGCTCACCTTGCCGCATGGGTGGATTTTCCCGAAGAGGATGTGCCGGAGCTGGACGGTGACCATCTGCACCGCGTACTGAGTGGGGTAAAGGCAGAGCTGGACGAGTTGATCCATAATTATCAGGCGGATACCGTCCTGCGCGAAGGTGTGGACTGCGCCATTGTGGGCAGACCAAATGCGGGCAAATCCACACTGCTCAACCTGCTGGCCGGGTTCGACAGGGCCATCGTCACGCCGGTGGCTGGCACCACCCGTGACGTGGTGGAGCAGGCGGTACAGCTGGGGGATATCCAGCTGAATCTGTTCGATACCGCCGGTCTGCGCGAGACCGAAGATGCCATTGAAGCCGAGGGCATCCGCCGCAGCTGGAAAAAGCTGGAGGAGGCAGGCCTGATCCTGGCTGTGTTCGATGGCTCTGAGCCGCCCACGCGGGAAGATCTGGAGCTTGCACAGCGTTGCACAGGCCGTCCAGCCATTGCACTTATCAACAAAGAGGATAAACCAACGCAATTTGACGCAGAGTTCATAGCGCCCTGCTTTGCCATGGTGCTGCCGGTGTGCTGTCAGGAGGAGGAGAGCCGCAAGGTGATCTCCGCTGCGGTGGCCCGCCTGCTGGGTACCAGCCAGATCGACCCCCATGCCGCCAGCCTGTCCGGCCAGCGTCAGCTTTCCGCCGCACTGCGTGCGCGGGACGCTGTGGCCGGTGCACTGGATGCTGCCGCAGGCGGCTTTGGGCTGGATGCCGTTTCCGTCTGTGTGGACGACGCACTGGCCGCCCTGTGCGACCTGACCGGTGAGAACGCCTCGGAAGCTGTGATCGAACAGGTGTTTGAACGTTTCTGCGTGGGAAAATAAAAGAAAAACCAAGGAAAAGTATATGAACCACTTAGGAGATTATGACGTTATCGTCATCGGTGCCGGCCACGCTGGTATCGAGGCAGCTCATGCCGCCGCAACGCTGGGCGCGAGAACGGCCGTGTTTACCATGAGTCTGGATGCCATTGGCAACATGCCCTGCAACCCCAGCATTGGCGGAACGGCAAAAGGCACGCTGGTACGTGAATTGGATGCGCTTGGCGGCGTGATGGGCCTTGCTGCAGATGCCACCTATCTGCAGAGCCGGATGCTCAACAAGGGCAAAGGCCCGGCGGTGCACGCCCTGCGTGTGCAGACCGACCGCAAGCGCTACCATGAATATATGAAGCATGCATTGGAACTCACGCCCGGCCTTGCCATCCATCAGGCTGAGGTTGTGAGCATCGAGACCGAGAACGGCCGTGTGAAGGGCGTTGTGACCCAGCTGAACGGGGAATACAGCGCCAAATGCGTGGTCATTGCCACCGGCACGAACCTTGGCGGCAAAATTTTTGTGGGCGATGCGTGGTACGCCTCCGGCCCGGACGGGATGCACGCCGCTAACGCCCTGACCGACAGCCTGAAGGCTGCCGGGCTGCCGCTGCGCCGGTTCAAGACCGGCACCCCTGCCCGGGTGCACCGCCGCAGCATCGATTTTTCCAAGCTGGAATGCCAGCCCGGCGACCCGGACAATGAGCTGCAGCCCTTCAGCTTTATGACCGATGCACCCATGCATAACAAGGTGGAGTGCTGGATCGCATATACCAACCCCGAGACCCACAGGATCATTCTGGATAACATCCAGCGCAGCCCGCTCTACGGCGGCATGATCGAGGGTGTTGGCCCGCGCTACTGCCCCTCCATTGAGGATAAGGTGGTGCGTTTTGCGGGCAAGGACCGCCACCCCATTTTTGTGGAACCCTGCGGCGAGAACACCGAAGAGATGTATCTGCAGGGTGCCTCCAGCAGCCTGCCGGAGGATGTGCAGAATGCCTTCTACCGCAGCATCAGGGGCTTTGAGAACATTGAGATCATGCGCCCGGCCTACGCCATCGAGTACGACTGCATAGACCCCACCAGTCTGGAAGCCACGCTGGAAAGCAAGGTGGTGCGGGGACTGTACGGTGCGGGTCAGTTCAACGGCACCTCCGGCTACGAGGAAGCCGCCGCCCAGGGCCTGCTGGCCGGACTGAACGCCGCCCGCAATGCGCTGGGCAAAGAGCAGCTCATTCTGCCGCGCCACACCAGCTATCTGGGCACACTGGTGGATGATCTGGTCACCAAAGGGGTCATGGACCCCTACCGCATGATGACCAGCCGCAGCGAGTACCGCCTGACCCTGCGTCAGGACAACGCCGACCAGCGGCTGACCCCCATCGGCAGGGAATACGGCCTTGTGCAGGATGACCGCTGGGCCAAGTACCAGCACACCCAGAGCATTCTGGAAGCGGAGCGCCGCCGCCTGCACGAGACGCATCTGCGCACCGCCGACCTGCGCACCGCCATGGAAGCGGCCGGTCTTGCCCCTGCTGCCGAGGGCGGCATTGCGGAAGAGCTGCTGCGCCGCCCGGAGATCAGCTATCCGCTGCTGGCGGGTATGATCGGCTGGGGAGAGCAGATCACCCCCATGCTGGCCGAACGGCTGGAGACCGAGATCAAGTATGCGGGCTACATTGCCCGGCAGGATCGGATGATCCGGGACGTGGCCCGGCACGAAAAGACCCTGATCCCAGATGATTTTGAATATTCCGACCTGACCGGCCTGACACTGGAAGCCCGCGAAAAGCTGGCCCGCATCCGGCCGAAGAACCTCGGTCAGGCGGGGCGCATCCCGGGCGTATCGCCCTCCGATGTGGCGCAGCTGAGCATTGCACTGGCAGCGAGGAAGTGAGCCTGCTTCCCGCACAGAGAGTATTCGTGTGGGGCGGGCTTCATGCCTTTTACAAAATGCATCGCCGCCGGGGATGTTCTCTTTTGCGTGCCAAAAGAGAACCAGAAAGGACGGCGGTGCCCACAGGGCATGAAAGCCCCAGTGGGGCTTTTAAGCCGCAGACCGGTTTGCAAAGCAAATGCCGCGTGTTCAGCGAGGCAAGGTCTCCGCTACTTTCGAGGCGCGGGAGGCACGAATTAAGGGCTACTCGCCCTTAATAATCCCAAAGAAGATGGGCTCCATACAAAAAATCCAAGTCGCTTCACTAGAGGATTTTTTGTGTTCCGCCGATTTCGAGTCGCTTGCGCGACGCGCCGTGCGGATAAGCTTGTGCATTTTCTGCTGCGTGAATGCTCCCGCAGGGAGTTAGCGGCAGTAGATGCCGTTTACCATTACGACCTTCCGTGTGAAAAAGCAAATCAGGAAAATCCGCAGATTTTCCTGATTTGCAAATATAAAAATAATTTTTCCGATGAATTTGCCCAGAGCAACGCGGAGGGCATTTGAAATCGTTAAACATAGAAAGAAGCTGCAACCAATGGAAGAACTGAAGCTTTACGAGGGCCGTCCTGCCGACTGCACCGGGCGGCTGGAAAAAGAGATCCGTACCTATGACCTGCTGGACAAGCTGGGCATCCAATTCTGGCGCACCGACCACGGCTGGATGAAGGCCGACACCATGGAGGACTGCCATGTGATCGATGCCTGCCTGAATGCCACCGTGTGCAAGAACCTGTTCCTGTGCAACCGGCAGAAGACGAACTTCTATCTGCTCATGATGCCCGGGGACAAGCCCTTCAAAACCAAAGAGCTTTCCCATCAGCTGGGCATTGCCCGCCTGAGCTTTGCCTCGCCCGAGGATATGGAGCAGTATCTGGACTGCACGCCCGGCTCATCCTCCATTATGGGCCTTGCCAATGATGCTGAAAATAAGGTGCAGCTGCTGATGGATGAGGACATAAAGGCAGGGGATTACCTCGGCTGCCACCCCTGCATCAACACCTCCTCGCTCAAGCTGCGAACGGCAGATGTGCTGGAAACTTTCCTGCCTGCCGTGCACCACGAGCCGATCTTTGTTCACTTGACCGGCGAATAACAGAAAGGAAAACCTGCGTATGATCGATAAACCGCGCCTTGAAGCAAAATGTTCCACATGGAACATCACTCTCACCGGCACCCAGCTGGACCAGCTGGATGCCTTTGCCGAAATTCTGGTGGACTACAACCAGAAGGTCAACCTGACCGCTATCACCGACCCCGAGGGGATCGAGGATAAGCACTTCCTCGACAGCCTGCTGTTTGCCAGCCAGCCGGAAGTGGCGGGCCGCATGGTGGATGTGGGCGCAGGCGCAGGCTTCCCGGGCATCGTGACCAAAATCTACAAGCCGGAACTGGAGCTGACCCTGATGGAACCCACCGGCAAGCGGGTGGAGTTTTTGAAGTACGCCTGTGCCCAGCTGGGCTTGACCGGCGTGGAGTTTGCAAAGGAGCGCGCCGAGGAAGCCGCCCGCAAGGCGTGGCGTGAACAGTTTGATCTGGCATCTGCCCGGGCTGTGGCTGCGCTGCCCATGCTGACCGAATACTGCCTTCCGCTGGTAAAGGTGGGTGGCAATTTCCTCGCCATGAAAGGCTCTTCCGGTGAGGAAGAACTGGCCGCAGCGCGCGGTGCCATCAAAAAGCTGGGCGGCGAGTACAAAGAAACCCGCACTCTGCACCTTCCGGGCGGCGACACCCGCACCCTGATCCTGTGCAAAAAGATTTCGCAAACTCCGACAGCCTACCCCAGAAACGGCGGAAAAATTGCGAAAAGCCCGTTGAAATAACGAAATATCGATAGAATTTTGTAAAACCCTGCCGAACGAAACTTCTGGCAGGGCTTTTATTTGTGTGATACACTGTGCCTGAAGCCTGAGTTTTCCACGCTTTCCCGGGAAAATGTGAAAAACAAAACCCATCCACCACGCGAAAGGAGCCGTGTATCCATGTTTGAACGCAAAAAGCAGGCGGGCAAGATTTATTTCCTGCCCATCAATCAGATCAGGCCGTCGCCGTTTCAGGCACGGCGGGAGTTCAGCGAGCAGGAGCTGGCTGCGCTGGCCCAGAGCATCCGAGAAAATGGTCTGCTGCAGCCCATCTCGGTGCGAAAAGTGTCGGATGGCGGCTACGAGCTGGTAGCCGGGGAGCGGCGGCTCCGTGCCTGCCGCCTTGCTAAAATGAACACCATCCCTGCCATCCTCTGTGATTACGACGATGAGCGCACCGCCGCGCTCGGTCTGCTGGAAAACATCCAGCGGGCCGACCTGAACCCATTTGAGCAGGCGCAGGGCTTAAAGGATGTGATGGTGCTGTGGGACTGCACCCAGGCCGAAGCCGCCAAGCGTCTGGGCATGGCGCAGCCCACCCTTGCCAACAAGCTGCGGCTTTTGCAGCTGAACGCCGACCAGCGGCAGTTCGTGCTGGACAACAGCCTCACCGAGCGACATGCCCGGGCGGTGCTGCGTCTGCCGGAGAACCGCCGCAGCGAAGCCTTGATCAACATTGCCAAACGTCGTATGAATGCCCGGCAGACCGACCTCTACATTGAACAGCTGCTGAACACCCCTGCAAAAGGCAGGCACCGCATCTCGATGGTCAAGGATGTGCGTATTTTTGTGAACACCATCGACCATGCCATCCGTCTGATGACCGATAATGGTGTGCCCGCCACTGCCCACCGGGAGGAGAAGGACGGGTATATCGAATATACGGTGCGCATCCCAACCACCGCCGCCGAACGGTAAAATTGTTCCATGTGGAACAGGGGACGAACTCCCTCAGTCAAAACCTGACGGTTTTTCCAGCTCCCTCGGAGAGGGAGCCTCTGGCGTGCCGGAAACTTTGCAATTTATCCGGCAGCTTTCCCGCCATGTCAAGGGCCCCATCTCCGAGGGGGCTGTCTGCGCAGCAGACGGGGGAGTTTTCTCCCCAAAGTGTCCGCTTTTCCGTTTTCCCACCTCTAAAAGTTAAAAATCCAGCGGAAAAACGCTTCAGATGGTTCAAAAACCGATTTGGATGTGCTATACTAGGTGTTAAGGTGTCTGTATGGACGGGAAACCGGCGGGCATGACTGCGAATGTTCCACATGGAACAATTAAATTTTCCCGGAAGGAAGAATTGTGCGTGGCAAAAATTGTAGCAATTGCGAACCAGAAGGGCGGCGTTGGCAAAACCACCACCGCCGTCAACCTGTCGTCCTGCGTTGCGGCGCTGGGCAAGCGGGTGCTCATCGTAGACCTTGATCCGCAGGGCAATACCACCACCGGCTACGGCATCCCGAAGCGCAGCGTGGAAAAGGGAACCTACGAGATCCTGATCGGTGAGGCGCGGGCATCCGAGGCCATCCGTAAGACCGAGTACCGCACCGATGTCATCGGCTCCAACACCCGTCTGGCCGGTGCCAGTCTGGAAATGATCGACCTGCCCGCTCGTGAGAGCCGCCTGCGCAAGGCGCTGGCCGAGGTGCAGAAGGACTATGACTTCATCTTTATCGATTGTCCGCCCAGTCTGGACCTGCTCACCCTGAACGGCCTGAGTGCCTGCGACAGCGTTCTCATTCCGGTGCAGTGCGAATATTACGCGCTGGAGGGTCTTTCGGAGCTGATCAGCACCTTAAAGACCATTCGCAAAAAGTACAATCCGTATCTGGATATCGAGGGCGTGGTGTTCACCATGTTCTCACTGCGGTATAATCTGACCGTGCAGGTGGTGGAGCAGGTGCAGAAGTATTTCGGCTCCAAGGTGTACAAGACCACCATCCCGCGCTCCATCCGCATTTCGGAGGCACCCAGCTACGGCCAGCCCATCAATTTCTATGAACCCAAGGGCAAGGGCAGCGAAGCGTACATGGATCTGGCAATCGAATTTGTCAAGAACAACCGCCCGCACGAGCCCAAGAAGGCCCGCAGCAAAAGTGCACCCGTCGCAGAGCAGACGAAAAATGCTCTGGAAGATTAAACCTCAGGGGGAACATGAATGGCAAGAGGAAAAGGAGGACTTGGCCGCGGGCTGGACAGTCTGTTTGAAGATGCCGCCCCGGTTTTTGAGTCCGGTGCAAAGGTAGACACCTTGCCCCTGCGTGAGATCGAACCGGACCCGGAACAGCCGCGCAAGACCTTTGACGAACAGGCGCTGGGTGAGCTGGCGGCCAGCATTGCAGAGCATGGTCTGCTGCAGCCCATCGCGGTGCGTCCGCGTCCGCGGGGCGGCTACAGCATCGTGGCGGGTGAGCGCCGCTGGCGTGCCTGCCGCATGGCAGGGCTGAACGATGTGCCGGTGGTCATTAAGGAAGTCAGCGACGAGCAGGCCATGGAGCTGGCTCTGGTGGAAAATCTGCAGCGCGAGGATCTGGACCCGGTGGAAGAAGCAACCGGCATCCGGGAGCTGATGACCCGCTGCGGCCTGACGCAGGAGCAGGCGGCACAGAAGCTGGGCAAGAGCCGCAGCGCACTGGCCAACAGCCTGCGCCTGCTGAACCTGCCGGAAAACGTGCTGGAACTGCTGAAAAGCGGCTTTATCAATATCGGCCACGCAAAGGTGATCCTGAGCCTGCCCACGCCGGAGCTGCAGGAGCAGGCGGCGCAGATCATCGCAGACAACCAGCTGAACGTGCGTCAGGCCGAGGCACTGTGCAAAAAGCTGGCAAAGCCCGCAAAGGAGCCCAGAGAACCCCAGCCGCGCGGCACCCTGCCGGTGGAGGTGGAAGAAAGCCTCAAGCAGGTGCTGGGCAGCGAGGTGAACGTGGCCTACCACGACGGCAAGGGCAGGCTGACCGTGCATTTCTATTCAGACGAGCAGCTGCGGGCCTTTGCCAACCTGCTGGGACAGTACCAGAACGAAGAATAAAGCGATCCAAGGCGGGCGACCGTCTTTGAACGGCACAGGGGAGGGGATCTTCTGTGCGAACCGAAATAGAGCAAGGAGAGTCAATCATGCTTGATATCAAATTTGTCCGTGAAAACCCGGACGCTGTCAAGGAAAACATCAAGAAGAAGTTTCAGGATGCAAAGCTCCCGCTGGTGGACGAGGTCATCGAGAAGGATGCCAAGTACCGCGCATGCCTGAAGGAAGTGGAAGCCCTCAAGGCTGCCCGCAACAAGCTGAGCAAGGCCAACGGCCCCCTGTTCGGCCAGCTGAAGAAGTGCACCGATGAGGCGCAGAAGGCTGAGCTGCAGGCTCAGATCGATGCCAACAATGCCGCCGTCAAGGCCGATGCCGACAAGATGGCTGAGCTGGAAAAGGAAGAAGAGACCCTGTCCGCACGCATTCAGGAGATCATGTACACCATTCCGCAGATGATCGATCCCAGCGTGCCCATCGGCCCGGATGATACCTACAACGTGGAAGCACAGCGCTTTGGTGAGCCTGTGGTGCCCGATTTCCCCATTCCGTACCACACCGAGATCATGGAGAGCTTCGACGGCATCGATATGGACGCCGCAGGCCGCGTGGCCGGCAACGGTTTCTACTATCTGCTGGGCAACATCGCCCGCCTGCACGAGGCTGTGCTGGCCTATGCCCGCGACTTTATGATCAACAAGGGCTTCACCTATGTGATCCCTCCCTTCATGATGCACGGCAACGTGGTGCAGGGTGTCATGTCCTTCCCGGAAATGGATGCCATGATGTATAAGATCGAGGGTGAGGACCTGTACCTGATCGGTACCAGCGAGCACACCATGATCGGCCGCTTCATCGACCAGACTCTGGACGAGGCCACTCTGCCCCTGACCCTGACCTCCTACAGCCCCTGCTTCCGCAAGGAAAAGGGCGCTCACGGCATCGAGGAGCGCGGCATTTACCGCATCCATCAGTTCGAGAAGCAGGAAATGATCGTGGTCTGCCGCCCCGACGAGAGCGCTGACTGGTACGAGAAGCTGTGGAAGAACTCTGTGGAGCTGTTCCGCAGCATGGAGATCCCGGTGCGTCAGCTGAACTGCTGCTCCGGCGACCTGGCCGACCTGAAGGTGAAGAGCTGCGATATCGAAGCATGGAGCCCCCGCCAGCAGAAGTACTTCGAGGTCTGCTCCTGCTCCAATCTGGGCGATGCACAGGCACGCCGCCTGCACATCCGCGTGAAGGGCAAGGACGGCAAGACCTATCTGGCCCACACCCTGAACAACACCTGCGTGGCACCTCCGCGTATGCTGATCGCCTTCCTGGAGAACCATCTGCAGGCCGACGGTACCGTGACCATCCCCGAAGTGCTGCAGCCGTATATGGGCGGCCTGAAGGTCATGGTTCCCACCCATAAGAAGGGTTGAAGAATTGACCGGCTTTTCCACAAGGTTCGGATAAATGGTTGAAAAATCCCGCTTTCTATTCAATGGAAAGCGGGATTTTTGCGTATCTTCGTTTGTATTTTGGACGATACGAAAAAATATGATTTTTTTAAAAATATGTGTTGACAAAAGGGGTATCTGTGGGTATAATAATAGAGCACTGTTCGAGTGCACAAACAATATGTGGCGGTATAGCTCAGTTGGCTAGAGCATTCGGTTCATACCCGAAGTGTCACCGGTTCAAATCCAGTTACCGCTACCACTTTTACAGAGTTTCGCTAAGGTTAGGGGGACGGTCGTCTGCAGTAGTGGACGATGGAAGTCGGAGGTTTTAGCGAAGCTCTGTATTTCTAAGGCCCGTTGGTCAAGCGGTTAAGACACGGCCCTTTCACGGCTGTAACATGGGTTCGATTCCCGTACGGGTCATAAAAAATCCCTGATCTTAGGATCAGGGATTTTTTTATGCAACCCGTACGAGGAATCGAACAGGGCGGCGGTGCGCAGCACCGCAACCAAAGCCCCAGTGGGGCTTTGGTTAGCCCGCGGGTCCCAACGGCCAGGAATGTCTACCGTGGTTGCTGCCGTTTTGACCCGTACGAGGAATCGAAGGAACACGGCCGCCCGCAGGCGGCAAAAAAGAGCCCAGTGGGCTCTTTTTTAGTGCCCCGGGTTGCGGCTCCCAGCATCCGCGCGTGCCTTGGGCGGCACGTGCGTCTTGCTGGCCGCTGCCCCAACAACTCCTCCCTGCATCGGCCACTGGCCGCGGTCGTCGTTGTTGCAGGTCCCAACGACTAGGAATGTCTAATGTGCTTGCTGTTTCATGCAACCCGCACAGGAATTGCAGCTGAGCTGACCGCCGCCAGCGAGCAAAGACTTCCCCCGGTCGGGGGAAGATGTCGCATAGCGACAAAAAGGGGAGTACAGGGAAGCGAAGCTGGGGCCGTGGTCAGCGGGATGCGAACGCCGCTCCAAGGCGTGAAGCATACGCTGGGAACCACAACCCGAGACAGGGCGGCGGTGCGCCTTCGTCTTGAATACTACATACCAGATCACGGATAAAAGATCCGGCAGAGGAACACGTTCAAGTGCTCTTCTGCCGGGTCTTTCTACATTTTTTCGCAGATTTTCGACCTGAAATAGTAACAAAATTATGTCATTGAGACATCAATCCTCTATTTTTTACCGCGAAAATTGACTTGCACACCAAAAAATCCGGGATATTCTAGCACTTTCCATATAAATTAATGACAAAGTTTGGTGGAAATAATATCTTGTATACAGGCTGCACTTACGTTACAATACAGATGATATATCAATTGTACGAGCAGAAGGGAGGAAATGGAGTCCACAAGGGCAATTTTCAATCACGAGTACGGGCCGATGGCGGATGCAGCGTGCAGTTTTTGCATCATCTGTTCCCATCGCCTGATGCTTAGAACGGGAGGATGTCAATGGAAGTCTTTTTGCAAGCACTGGTAAACGGGATCCTGCTGGGCGGTTTCTACTCCCTGATGGGAATGGGCCAGAACATCATTTTCGGTGTTATGAACATCGTCAACTTCTGCCACGGCGAGATGTTGATGGTGGGCATGTACATCACCTATGTTCTGTATACCTACTTTGGGGTGGACCCCTATGTAGCCCTTCCTATCGTCGCAGTGCTCATGTTCGGTCTGGGTGCGCTGATCCAGTCCACCCTGATCACCCCTTCGCTCAAGACCAAGAGCTTTACGAACCTTTTGTTCCTCACCGTCGGTCTGGGCCTGCTGCTCACCAACGGCGCTCTGGTCATCTTTGGTTCCACCTATTATAAGATCATTACCCCTTATGCCCAGACCTACATTCCGCTGGGTCCGGTCACGATCGCGCTGCCCCGTCTGATCAGCTTCCTGATCCTGATTGTGGTCGCGATTGCGCTGTTTGCCTTCCTCAAGTATTCCACCACCGGCAAGCAGATCCGCGCCGTATCCCAGAACCCCATTGGTGCTGAGGTCGTGGGTATCAACGTCAAGAAAATTTACATCCTGACCTATGGTCTGGGCGTTGCTCTGGCCGGTATCGCCGGTTCTCTGCTCACCCAGTTCTACACCATCTATCCCACCGCAGGTGCAAGCTTCGGCTTCCGCGCACTGATCGTCGTGGTCGTGGGCGGTCTGGGCTCCATCCCCGGCGCATTCTTCGCCGGTATTTTCCTGGGCCTGCTGGAGCAGATGAGTGCATTGTTCATCAGCCCGTCCTACAGTGATATGATCGTGTTCGTCACCTTCATCATCATTCTGGTCGTGCGTCAGGTCATGATTCTGAGGAGGCGATAAGATGGATACCAGAAAAGCAGTTAAAACCTATCACCGCAATCTGGCGATCGTTCTGGCTATCATCATCGCCATCTTCGCAGCGATCCCGCTGGTCGTGGATAAACCCTACATCATCAACATTTTCGTTCTTACCTTCTATATGTCCACCCTGTCCATGGCATGGAACATTCTGGGCGGCATCACCGGCCAGAACTCGCTGGGTCTGGCCGCTTACATGGGTCTGGGTGCCTATGTGTGCTGTCTGGTGGTCACAAAGACGGGCATGAACCCCTGGGTGGCCGCTGTGCTGGATATGCTCGTTGTGGGCGTTGTGGCCGGTGTCATCTTCTTCCCCAGCCTGATCCTGCGCGGCCCCTACTTCACGCTGGTGTCCATCGCGTTTGCCGAGTCCATCCGTCAGTTCATCATCAACTCGGAGTTCTTCGGCCGCGCATCCGGTGTGGGCCTGCCCTTCGGCAAGGACTCCTTTGCGCAGTTCCGCTTTACCAGCAAGGTGCCGTACTACTACATCGGCTTCATCATGATGGTGGGCGTTTACCTCATCATGAAGAAGATCGGCCGCTCCAAGCTGGGCTTTGCGCTGCGCACCATCCGCGAGGATGAGGACGCAGCCGCCGCTATCGGCATCAACCCCACCAAGTACAAGGTCATTGCCGTTGTCATTTCGGCTATCATTGCCGGTCTGGTCGGCTTCTTCTACGTCAGCTACATCCGCTACATCGACCCGGATGTTATGATCCAGTCCAAGTCCACCGAGATCGTGCTGCCCGCAGTCGTGGGCGGCGCTGCCTACATCGAAGGCCCGCTGATCGGCGGCCTCATCATGATCCCGCTGAGCGAACTGCTGCGTGCAAACTTTGCCGCCATCCTGCCCGGCATCAACATGCTGATGTACGCCATCGTGCTGATCGTGGTCATCCGCTTCCGTCCGTCCGGTATTCTGGGCTGGTACATGAACTCGAAGGTCAAGACCTTCATCGATGAAAAGATCCTCAAAAAGCCGTCTCTGGACGTGCTGGAAGAGTATGAGCTGATGGCAGACAAGGGAGGGAAGTAATCATGGCAGAAAAGCCTATTATTGAAGTCCAGGGCCTGACCAAGCGGTTCAAGGGTCTGACCGCCGTGCATGATGTTTCTTTCTCGGTGGAGAAAGGCTCCATCACCGGCATGATCGGCCCCAACGGTGCTGGTAAATCCACCACCTTCAACATGATCTGCGGCTACTACCCGCCCACCGAAGGCAAGATCTTCTACAATGGTGAGGACATCACCAACAAAAAGGCGTATGAGTACACCAACATGAAGATCGCCCGCACCTTCCAGATCATGAAACCTCTGAAGAACCTGAGCGTTCTGGATAACGTCACCGCAGCAGCCTACTTCGGCCACGCCGGTGCAAAGAGCGAAAAAGAGGCCAAGGAGCGCGCCATGGAGGTGCTGCACTTCACCGGCCTGTACGAAAAGCGTCATGTGATCTCCAAGGACATGGGCACGCCGGACCAGAAGCGTCTGGAGATGGCCCGCGCTCTGGCCACCAAGCCCGAAGTGCTGTTTCTGGACGAGAACATGGCAGGCTTGAACCCGGCTGAGACCGAAGAGGCCATCCAGCTGATCCGCAAGATCAACGAGTCCGGTGTCACTATCCTGCTCATCGAGCACATCATGAAGGCGGTCGTGAGCCTGTGCGAGAAGGTCATCGTCCTTCACCACGGCGAAAAGATCGCTGAGGGCACGCCCGAGCAGGTCATGAACGATCCTTACGTCATGGAGGTGTATCTGGGCACCAAAAAGGAGGGCGCAAGTGCTTAAAGTTGAAGGTCTGAACGCCGGTTACGGCTCTGTGAACATCCTGTGGGACATCGGCTTTGAGGTGAAGGATGGCGAGATCGTTGCCATCCTTGGCTCCAACGGTGCCGGTAAGACCACCATGGTGCGCACCATCACAGGCATGGTCAAGGCCAGCTCCGGCAAGGTGGAGTTCAACGGGGAGGACCTCTCCGGCAAAAGCTCCCGCGTTATTCTGGACAGCGGCATCGTGCAGGTGCCGGAAGGCCGTCAGCTCTTTACCGAGATGACCGTGCTGGAAAATCTGGAACTGGGTGCATTCAATAAGGAGACCAAGGCGCATTTTGCAGAAAATCTGGAAAAGTGCTATAACTGGTTCCCCAAACTGCGCGAGCGCGCAAAGCAGGCTGCCGGCACCCTGTCCGGCGGCGAGCAGCAGATGGTGGCCGTGGCCCGTGCGCTGATCGGTATGCCCAAGCTGCTGATCCTGGACGAGCCCAGTCTGGGCCTTGCCCCCAACATTGTGGACGACATTCTGGAAGTGGCCAAGACCATGGTGAAGAATGACGGCATCTCGGTGCTGCTGGTGGAGCAGGACATTACCAAGGCCCTTGCAGCGGCTGACCGCGGCTATGTTATTGAGAATGGCCGCGTGGCGCTGGAAGGCACCGCCGCCGAGCTTTCGGCAAACGAGCACGTCAAGAAGGCGTACCTCGGCATCTGATTTTGGAAACTGGATGTCCGGCGGGCACTACTTCACACGGTGCGGCGGGGCATCTCGGATTAACAAGCTGTTTTTTACAAACAGAATTGGAGGACAATTATGAAAAAGATCTCTCGTAGAAGCTTCCTGAAGGCATCTGCCGTTCTGGGCGGTGCAGCTGCTCTGACCGCCTGCGGCGGCTCTTCCGCTTCCACCAGCACTGCAGCATCTACCAGCACCGCAGCATCCGGCAGCACTGCAGCAGCCAGCGGTGACACCATCAAGATCGGTACCATCTACGCAATGTCCGGCGGCAACGCAGCCATCGGCGAGAACATCCTGCGCGGCATCGACTTCGCAGTGGACGAGATCAACAAGGCAGGCGGCGTGAACGGTCAGATGCTGGAAGTTGTCCGCGGCGACCATGCAGGCGACGCAGCCACCGGTAAGTCTGAGGCAGAGCGCCTGATCACTCAGGAAGGCGTCAACGTCATTATGGGCTGCCATATGTCCGTTGTTACCGAGGTCGTGGCTCAGGTCTGCCAGCAGTACGGCATCCCCATGATCACCGCTATCTCCACGCTGGACCGTCTGACCGACGAGGACCACAAGGACTACGATTACTTCTTCCGTCTGTGCCCGCTGAACTCCGTCTACGTGGAAGATATGCTGAAGTATCTGCAGGACTCCAAGGAGCAGACCGGCAACGAGATCAAGAAGGTCGCCATCTTCACCGATAAGGCTGCCATCGGTCAGGAGCTGATCCGCTGCGTCAACCTGTTTGCACCGGACTACGGTCTGGATGTTGTGGCCGAAGTGGACTACAGCTCCAACGCGACCGACCTGTCCTCTCAGATCCTGGCTCTGAAGCAGGCTGATCCCGATGCCATCCTGTGCGACTCCTATATCGGCGACGCTACCCTGTTCGTCCAGACCCTGAAGGAGCAGAACTACAAGCCCAAGATGATCGTTGCCAAGGCAAACGGCTTCACCGATCCTTCCTTCATCCCGAACCTGGGCGCATCCGCAAACGGCGTGGCTTCTGTTGTCGAGTTCAACCCCGACCTGACCAACGGCGTGGAGATCAACGAGGACTTCAAGAAGGTCTACAATGTCAACATGAACGGCCACTCTGCTGAGTCCTACACCGTTGTGTGGCTGTTCAAGTCCGCCATCGAGAAGGCCGGCTCCACCGACGGTGCCGCTGTCCGCGACGCTCTGGCAGAGCTGTCCATCGACGGTGCATTCGAGGGCGGCCGCAAGATCGTTCTGCCCTACTCCAAGATCGAGTTCACTCCCGAGTACGAGATCGGCGGCGTAAAGCACTACCGTGACAACACCTACGCTTCTGTTGCAATCGCACAGGTGCAGGATCAGGAGTGGAAGACCGTCTGGCCCTTCGAGTTCGCTTCCTCCAAGATCCAGGAAGTCACTCTGGGCTGATAAAGTTCCCCCAAAGAACACAGCAGGCGAGCCGCCCATTGGGCGGCTCGCCTTTTTGCATCTTCAGTTGTTTTTGATATAGGTGAAAATATCCTCCGGCACTGCCGCCAGTGCATCCGCACCGGCAGCGGTCAGCTCTGCACGGCCCCGGAAGCCCCACAGCGCGCCCATGGCGGGCAGCCCGGCATTGTGTCCGGTGAGGATGTCCACATCGCTGTCGCCCACGAACAGGGTGGCAGAGCGGTCTGCACCGATCTCGTCCATCAGCGCATAGAGCCCGGCAGGGTCCGGCTTTGTGGGCACACCGGGCCTGCTGCCGCGCACGGCAGCAAAGCGGCCTGTGCCGAAATAGTGGGCGATGATCTTGCCGCAGAGCGGGTCGGCCTTGTTGGAGAACACTGCGCACGGAACACCCTTTGCCCGCAGCTCATCCAGCAACTCCGGGATGCCGGGATAGGGGGCCGTCTTGTCCTCCTTGTGGGCATCGTACCGGGCGGTGAACTCGGCCAGCGTGGCCGCCAGCTGCTCCGGCGTGCGGGCATTTTCCGGGGAAAAGCGCTCCACCAGCTTCGGGATGCCGTTGCCCACCATGTGCTTGAACTGTTCCACCGTAAAGGTGGGCCAGCCGTGCTGTGCACACACCCAGTTGCCTGCATCGGCAAGGTCGTCGATGGTGTTCAGAAGGGTGCCGTCCAGATCGAATAATACAGTTTTTATCACAGAAAAAGACTCCTTACAGTTTCAGAAAAGTAAAAAAGGCAGTTCACTGCACTTCACGCTGCGCACCCTGCACTTCACCCCGCCCGGAAAGGTGAGGGTGAGGTTCGTGTGGTGCACCGCTGCGGCCCACGGCGACTGCATGGCCGTCAGGGCCGGTGCAGGGCACAGCACGCAGATCTCGTGCAGATGGAAGCCGTGCTGCCAGCGCAGGGTCAGACGGCCGTTTTGCAGCCAGATGCCCTCCTTGCGCCAGCCGTTGTACGCACCCACCAGCAGGGCCGCAAACACGGCGGTGACCACCAGCAGCGGCACCGTGAGGGCAGGCAGGGTGTAGCGGGATACCGCTGTCAGCAGCAGGCACAGCCCGCAGGGGATGCCGGCAGGCAGAAAAAACGCCGGGATGCTGCGGCCTGCGGTGTCCACCGGGGCTTTTGGCGGCAGGGCAAAGCCGGGCAGAAGCTCCTGTAGAAAAGGGCCGTTCTCCCGCCAGACCAGCAACGGGATCTCCGGCTGGCAGCTGCCTGCTGTAACGAACACCGGGCAGTAGCCCAGTGCCCATGTAGCAGGCGAGCGGCGCAGGTCCGCATAGCTCAGATGTTCCAGCGCAAGGCGCATCTCGTACTGGCGCACAAAGCCGCCCCTGCTGCCAAGGTGACTCTCGGTGTGCCACACGGTGTAATGGGCCGCATGGGCCGCACTGCGCACAAGGCTTGCGCAGAACAGCACACCGCCCAGCACCAGCAGCCATGCTGTGCCCATGGGCAGCCAGCGCGCCGCCCACGCCGCAATGCGGTTCAGGTGGGCAAAGGCCGCCGTCTGGGCATCCGGCGCATAGGGCCTGCTCTGTTTGATGGCCAGCGCCAGCAAAGCAAGGGTGGAAAGGCCGTTGGCACCCAGCACCGCAAAGGCCAGCTTTTCGCCGCCGCGCGGGGTGTGGGCCACAGCATCCCGGCGCGGCATCATGCGGTCAGCTAAAAACTGCGCGTTCTGCGCGCTCAAAAGCAGGGTCAGGGTGCGCTTCTGCCCGGCAGGGTACAGCACCACCCGGCTGGCACCGGCCAGCCGGTAGAGCAGGGGCCGATCGATGGTGAGCGCTGCCAGCTGGCTGGCTTTCAGGCAGCGGTCCAGCCGCACGCCCAGCCGCCAGCGCACCCGCAGGGTCCCCTGTACATCCACCCGCCAGCGGCCTGCGTGCAGCACAGCGGCGCTCACAGCGGCAAGCACTGTCAGCAGCGCCGCGCCCTGCACCAGAGCCGTGCGCAGCGCCGCCCAGTTGCGGGCAAACAGCACCTGCAAAAGCGGCAGCAGATACAGCAGAATGGTCTTGCGCAGAAAATGCAGCACCGCAAACGGGTGGAAGCCGCGTTCGGTCATGGCGTTTCCTCCATCAGCACAGCGGCAAGGGCCTGCGCCTGCAGGGCATCCACGCCCGGCAGAAACAGCTGTACGCCCGGGCCGTGCACCACCAGCACGCTGCACCCGGCCAGCCACAGAAGCGGCGTGCGCAGGGTCCACACGCCAGTCACGGCCCGGCGGGGAAGCTGCCGTGTGATGGGAACGGCGATACCGGCCCGCACGGCAGTGTTCCGGGCGGTGAGCACTGCGGTAAAGCTGCAGGCTCTTGCCCACGCGGCGAACACAAGGCACGCCCACAGGGCACAGAAAATACACCCGGCAAACAGGCTCTGCCAGAACACAAAAGGCGCGCAGAACACGCCGGGAACAGCGGCCCAGACGCACAGTACGGCCCGGCCCTTGGGCGGAATGATCAGCGCCGTGCGCAGCAGGTCACGTTCGGTCATTTGCCGGAAAGGCCCCATGCATCCATCAGCAGGTGCAGGGTGTCATCCTGCGTCAGGCAGAGGATGCGGTCCCACGGCAGTAAGGTGGTATTGCCGTGGGGGATGATGAACTCCGCATCGCGGGTGATGCACACCAGAATGACGTCGCCCGGCATAGGGATGTCCTTGACCGCCTGCCCTGCAAACTGGAAGTTCTCCGGCAGCAAAATTTCGTTCAGGCTGGCAGTGCCGCCGCCCAGCGAGAGCAGCTGGCGGATGGTATCCGTCTCGATCTCGCGCTCAAGGATGTGGCTCAGGTTGTCGGTGCCGCACACTACGGTGTCCACGCCTAAGGTGTGCAGCAGCTCGCGGTTCTTGGGGTTGGAGGCCCGGGCCACGGTGCGGTTCACGCCAAACTCCCGCTTTGCGATCTGGCAGGCCACAAGGTTGTTCTCGTCCGCACCGGTCACGGCCACAAAGGCATCGCAGCTGGCAACGTCGGCCGTGCGCATGGTGTCAAAGCTGATGGCATCGCCGCAGATCACCGGGATATCCAGCGAATCGGCCAGCGAACGGCACAGCATTTCCTGCGGTTCAATGATGGTCACTTTGTGGCGGTGGGCCAGCAGGCTCTGGGCCAGATACATGCCCACCTTGCCGCCGCCTGCGATACAAACTTTCATATGCTTCCCTCACTTTTTACTTTGCCAGTGCGCGGAACACCGATTGCTCGGTGAGCACCGTGGGGCAGATGGTGTCGATCTCGTAAGCCTTGTGGTACAGCACCTGCAGGTGCGGGTCAGACACGCGGCAGATCACCTTCTCACGGCGGAAGATGCTTTTTGCGATCTGTGCCGCCATCAGATTTACCGAGTCGTCCTCGCTCACAGCGGCCACGGCATCGCAGCTGTCAATGCCGCCCTGCCGCAGGGTATCCGGGTCGGTGGGGTCGCCCACCAGTGCCGTGCCGCCAAAGCTGTAGTCGTCAAAGGCATCCAGACGCTTGAGCTGTTCGGGATCCTTTTCGATCAGCGAGATATCATGGCCGATGCGTTCCAGATCGCGGATGAGGGAAGCACCCACCTGGTCGCAGCCGATCACCAGAATATTCATATGGATTCACCTCGTTGTAGAATGGTTCAACAAAAATACCAAAAGTGTTTAAACTCTGTTTTGATTTGCGGATAAAATAGAAGGAAAAGGGTCTTTGCATCAGTATAACACATTTCCCGACGCAGTAACAGCCTGCAGGGCAAAAGTGGCGGCGGGCGTAAAAATTTTCGCATTCTGCGTGCGTGCAGAGACATAGTATGGTATACTGGAAGAAAATAAGCTGCTGTGCCTTTGTGCACAAGGAGGGGTACTTACGTTTTTTGAGATCATCAAAGCCATCCTGATGGGCATTGTGGAGGGCATTACCGAGTGGCTTCCCATTTCGTCCACCGGTCATATGATCCTGCTGGAGCAGATCATCAAATTCAACGCAAGCGAAGAGTTCATGTCCATGTTCCGTGTGGTCATCCAGCTGGGTGCCATCATGGCCGTGGTGGTGCTGTTCTGGGGCAAGCTGTGGCCCTTTGGCATGAAGCAGGGCAGGGTCATTTCCAAGCCCAGTGTGTGGAACCTGTGGTTCAAGGTGGTAGCGGCCACGATCCCGGTGCTCATCATCAGCCCGCTGGACGACTGGATGGAAGCTCACTTCTACAATTACATCACGGTTGCCGCGATGCTCATTCTGTACGGCGCGCTGTTCTTTGTTGTGGAGAACCGCCGCGCCGCGCCGCACGTGAGCCGACTGGAGCAGATCACCTACCGCGATGCCATCATCATTGGCCTGTGGCAGTGTCTGGCCATCATTCCGGGCACCTCCCGCTCCGGTGCCACCATCGTGGGCGGCCTGCTGCTGGGCCTGTCCCGCGCCTGTGTGGCAGAGTTCACCTTCTATCTGGCCATCCCGGTCATGGCGGGTGCATCCCTGCTCAAGGTGGTCAAGTTCGTTGTCGGCGGTTCTGTGATGACCGGCACCGAGGTGGCTGTGCTGGCAGTGGGCTGTGTGGTGGCCTTTGGCATGAGCCTTGCCGCCATCCGCTTCCTGATGGATTACGTCAAGCGCCACGATTTCAAGTTCTTTGGTGCCTACCGCATCGTGCTGGGCATCATCGTGCTGGCAGTGGCGGCTGCGACGGCAATCTTCTGATTTTAAGCGGAAGAATTATTTTTATAATTTACAACCCCGGAAAATCTGCGGATTTTCCGGGGTCGTTTTTTCACGGGAAGGGTCGTGAAGGCAAGCGGCATTTGTTTTTTTACGGTGCTGTGAGCGGCAAAAAATTTCGATGCAGCCAAGGCGGGTGCGCCCTCTGCGGCAGCGCTGACGCGATGCCATTGTCTGCCAAAGGGCACAGGACTTTGCCAGATTTAAAGATGCCGTTTTTACGGAGTGCGAGGGCTTTCCGCGCTGGATGGACTGGCACCCGGAAGCGAGGACGTGGAGGGCGTGCCCGCCGCCCTTTACGACAGCACTTTTTCTTTGCAAAAAGATGTGCTATACTACAAAACAAGAGAGTATGCGGCAGCGTGCCGCGCAAACAAAATGGAGGAACCTGCTATGGAAGCATCCAAGGTCTATTATACAGATTTCCGCTGTCCCGTGGGCACCAGCCTGCTGGACAAGCTGCGCCGCGTGTGCATTGCTGCCGGCATCAAGGACATTGATATGGACGGAAAGTTCGTTGCCATCAAGATGCACTTTGGTGAGTTGGGCAATCTGGCATTCCTGCGCCCCAACTACGCCAAGGTGGTGGCCGACCTGTGCAAGGAGCAGGGCGGTCTGCCATTCCTGACCGACTGCAACACCCTGTATCCGGGCAGCCGCAAGAACGCACTGGAGCACCTCACCTGCGCCCAGCTGAACGGTTTCTGGCCCATGACCACCGGCTGTCAGGTCATCATTGCGGACGGCCTGCGCGGCACCGATGAAGCAGAGGTGCCGGTGCCGAACGGCGAATACTGCAAGACGGCAAAGATCGGCCGCGCCATCATGGACGCAGATATCTTTATCAGCCTGACCCATTTCAAGGGCCACGAAGCCACCGGCTTCGGCGGTGCCCTCAAGAACATCGGCATGGGCTGCGGCTCCCGCGCAGGCAAGATGATACAGCACGCCGCCGGACACCCGGAGGTGCAGCAGAGCCTGTGCCGCGGCTGCCACCGCTGCGCGAAGGAGTGCGGCTCCGATGCCATCACCTACGATGCAAACAACAAGGCCGTCATTGACCAGACCAAGTGCAAGGGCTGCGGCCGCTGCATCGGTGCCTGCAACTTTGACGCGATCTATTCCCAGTGCGACAGCGCCAATGAGATGCTGGACCGCAAAATGGCCGAGTATGCGGCTGCCGTATGCGCAGGCCGTCCCTGCTTCCATATTTCTCTGGTGCAGGACATCAGCCCCAACTGCGACTGCCACGGCGAGAACGATGCTCCCATTCTGCCGGATATCGGCATCTTTGCGTCCTTTGACCCGGTGGCGCTGGATCAGGCCTGCGCGGACGCCTGCCTGAATGCACAGCCGCTACCGAACAGCCAGCTGGGCCAGAACCTTGCAAAGCCCGGCTGGAACTGCCACCACGACAACTTCAAGGATTCCAACCCCAATATCGAGTGGAAGGCCACGCTGGAGCAGGCCGAGAAGATCGGCATGGGCACCCGCCAGTATGTGCTGAAGAAGGTCTGATGCCGCAGGCGGCCCCGGCCTTTTCCGCAAAAACAAAAAGAAGCTGACCAGCCCGGTCAGCTTCTTTTTCTGTTGGGTTCACTGGCCCGCTGCGGGCACGCAGTCGTCCAGCACGGTCTGCAGGGCCTGCCAGTTCTTCAGGGTGCAGCCGGGCAGGGTGTCCGGGTCAAGGCCGGCATCCTCAATGCGGCCAGCCATGCTGTCCTTGTCGCTCAAAAGGCTCAGCGCGTCCGGCTCGATCATCGTCCAGGCCTCGGCAAAGCTTTCCTGCTCATCAGCGTCCAGCGTGTCGTACCAGCTGTAGAAAGCTTCCTGCACGGCTTCCGGGGTGCGGGAGGCAAGGCGGGCGTTTTCTGCCCACTGCAGCAGGGATGCCGCTGCGATCACCGATTTGAGCGAGCAGCCGGAAACACCCGGCCCCCAGCCCAGACAGGGCTCAAAGGCGGCAGCGGTGCCGGTGATGGAGAAGATGGAGTTCTCGTCAAAATCGCCGGGGTTCAGGCCGGAGGTGTCGGCCCGGGTGGTGGAATCGGGCAGGTCTTCGCCGGAAGCAGCAGAGCTTGCAGAACTGCTGGCAGAGCTTGGCGCTTCGGAACTGCTGGCGGTTGAGCCGCCGCAGCCTGCCAGAATGCTGCAGGCCAGCGCTGCGCAGAGCAGCAGCGAGAGGATGCGGGTATATCTTGATTTCATAGTAGTGTCCTCCTTGAGCGGTGCCGCAGCCGGGCCGCAGCACTTCAAAACGATACACCCTAAGTATACGTTCTGCCGCGGCGGTTGTCAATCGGACAGCGCAGAACGAATTTCAAGCAGAAAATATGCACCCTGCACAAAGAAGGAATGTATTTTTGGGAACTTTGCATTCTTGACATTTTTTGCAAAAATCGGTTGACTACAAGTATAGTGTCTGCCCACGTCAGCCGGAAAGGAGGGAAACGCCCATGAAGCACCGCATCACAGCCGCATTGGAGCGGTTCTCCCGCGCAATGCTGGCACCGCTGAGCTATCTTTCGGCGGCGGGCCTGCTGCTGGTGGTGGGCGCACTGCTCACCAGTGCGCCGCTGGCCGGGGTGCTGCCCTTTCTGCGGTGGGAGCCGGTGCAGCTGGCGGGCAGGATCATTTACAAATGCCTCACGGCGGTCATTTCAAATCTGAGCGTGCTGTTCTGCACCGGTCTTGCGGCGGCGCTGGCAAAGCGGGAAAAGCATCAGGCGGCGTTCATCGCCCTGATGAGCTATCTTGTCTACCTGACAGCGGGCAATGTAACGCTGACCGAGTTGGGCCTGCTGGCGCAGCCGGATGCGCTTACCGGCCTGTACAGCGCAGGCCAGACCATGGTGCTGGGCATCCAGACTGTGGATACCGGCGTGTTCGGCGGCATTCTGCTGGGCCTGCTCACCGCCTTTGTGTATGACCGCACCTGCGAAAAAGCCCACCGCGGCATTCTGGGCGGTGTGTTCTCCGGTGTGCGGTGGTCCTTTGCCTGCATGGCGGCACTGGCGGCGGTGCTGGGCTTTGGGGCCTGCTTTGTCTGGCCGCCTGTCCAGAAGGCCATTGCGGCCGTCACCGGCTTCATTGCCGCTTCCGGCAATATCGGGTTGTTTTTGTACGGCTTTCTGGAACGGCTGCTCATCCCTACAGGGCTGCATCATCTGGTGTATATGCCGTTCCAGTTCTCGCAGCTGGGCGGTCAGCTCACGGTGGGCAGCATCACCTATACCGGTGCCTATGTGGTCACGATGACCGAATATAACCTCGGCCTGCCGTTTTCGGATGGCATCGTGTGGATGTACACCGGCTTTACCAAGACCTTCGGCTACTTTGGCATTGCGGCGGCATTCATCTTCTGTGCCCGGCGGGGCAGCCGCAAAAAGACTGCTCTTCAGCTGCTGCCGCTGGCCTTTACGGCATCGCTGGCTTCCATTACGGAGCCGCTGGATTTTCTGTTCTGCTTCTCGGCACCGGTTTTGTGGCTGGCGCACGCAGCCATCTCCGGCATCTTCATCGTGCTGCTGCACCTGTGCGGAGTCACGGCGTTTACCTCGAACCTTCTGGGGTCGCTTGTGATGAACCTTTCCGCTGGTGCGGCCCGCACGAACTACCCGGTGCTGTATCTGCTGGGCCTTGCCCAGATCGCGGTGTATTTTGTGGTGTTCACTGTGCTCATCAAGGCGCTGGACCTGCCCACACCGGGCCGCCGCCCGGAAGAGCCGTCCCGGCCGGAAAAGGCCCTGCCGCTGGACGAGCAGGGAGTAGAAAAGCTCATTGCAGCCTTTGGCGGGCGGGAGAACATCCGCACGGTGGACAACTGCTTTACCCGCCTGCGTGTCACGGTGAACGACCCGGCCTTCGTCAAGGAGCAGGCCCTGAAAGCCCTGCCCTGCAGCGGTGTGGTGCAAAGCGGCTGCGATGTGCAGATCGTGTACGGCATCCGCGCGCCGGAGGTGCGGCAGGCGGTGGAGCGGCGGCTGGACAGGGCACTTTTCTAGGCAGGACGGCGGAGAAAGCTCCACGATGGCCTGCCAGTACAGAGAAAGCTTACAAATTGCGAAAGGAAATTTTCAATGCAGGAAAAACCGTTTCTAAACCAGAAAAAAACACCTGAGGTGGTTGGCCGCTTTGCCCCCAGCCCCAGCGGGCGGCTGCATCTTGGCAATCTGGCCTGCAGCCTGCTGGCGTGGCTCAGCGCAAAAAGTCAGGGCGGGCGTATCGTGCTGCGCATTGAGGATCTGGATGCCGAGCGCTGCCCGCGCATCTATGCCGACCTGCTGGAACAGGATCTGGACTGGCTGGGCCTTGCGTGGGACGAGGGCGGCAGCACCGGTGGGCCGAACGGCCCCTATTACCAGAGTGAGTGCGCGGAGATCTACACCGCAAGCTACAAAAAGCTGGAAGAGCGCGGCCTTGTGTACCCGTGTTTTTGCTCCCGCGCCCAGCTGCACGCGGCCAGCGCGCCCCATACCTCGGACGGCAACGTGGTCTATCCGGGCACCTGCCGCGGCCTGACCGCTGCCGAAATTGAGGAAAAAAGCAAAAAGAAGGCCCCTGCCTACCGTCTGATGGTGCCGGACGAGGACATCACATTTGTGGATGGCTGCATGGGCCTGCACACCGAAAATCTTTTGCACGACTGCGGTGACTTCTACCTGCGCCGGGCAGATGGCGTGTTTGCCTATCAGTTGGCCGTGGTGGTGGACGATGCCCGCATGGGCGTTACCGAAGTGGTGCGCGGTGCAGACCTGCTTTCGTCCACGGCACGGCAGCTGTATTTGTACCGCCTGCTGGGCCTGCAGGCACCGGGGTTTGCCCACTGCCCGCTGCTGCTGGCCCCGGATGGGCGGCGGCTCTCCAAGCGCGACGGCGACCAGAGTCTGGAAAACCTGCGGGAAAAGTATACCGCGCAGGAGATCGTGGGCAAGCTTGCCTACGCCTACGGCCTGCAGCCGGAGCCTGCGCCCCGCACACCGGAAAGCCTGATCAAGGACTTTTCCTGGGCAAAGGTGCCAAAGCAGGATGTCTGCCTGCCGGAGGATCTGTTCTGAACAAAAAAGAAATGCGCTGCCCCCGATGACAGCGCATTTCTTTTTTATAGAGATTCAGATGCGGCGCATCTGCGGCAGATCGTTGGTGTCCATCATACGGCTGAACGCGGTATCCAGTGCCAGCGCCAGCAAAGCGCCCAGCGCTGCATCGATGCAGCTGTGCTGCTTGAGCAGCATGGTGGAGCATACAATGGAGATGCACAGCACATCAGCGGCCGGGCGCATCCAGCGGAACCGGGGCTGCTCAAAGATGCGGCAGCGGTGATAGGCCAGCATCAGCGTGACCGAGTTGAACACATGGATGGACGGGCAGACATTGATGGGTGTGTCGGTGCTGTACAGGAACCGCACCGCACGGGCGAAGATGTCTGTGCCCGGCACATAGCAGGGGCGCAGATTCAGCCCGGTGGGCAGGATCACGTAGCAGGCCAGCGCAATGGTCATACCGCTGAACAGCGGCATACACAGCCGCCAGAAGTCCTCCCGGGGTGCCTTCCACAGAAGGAAGAACAGGGTGAACGGGATCCACGGAAACCATGCAAAATAGGGGATGGCCGCATATTTGCAGAAGGGAATCAGATCGTCCAGCCGGCAGTGCACGAGGATGTGCGGCATATGGATCTGGGTGTTCAGGAAATTGAATGCGGAAAGATAAAGTATGAGATACAGCGCCATGAAGCAAATCGGATGGCGCGAAAACCAACTGCGTTTCATTGAAAAAGCCTCCTTTTTGCAGAAGTGAAAGCTCTTAGCACTGTGAAATTATACGCCGGGAATGTGACAAAAACAAGAACGAAAGCAGACAACATTGCTGAAAAACAAATAAATTATTTGTGCGTATTGCGTAAAAAAGAGCCTGCCTTCGCGGCAGGCTCTTATAAAATGCAGAGGAAAGATTCAGATGACCTGCTGTTCCAGCCACTTGCCGCGCAGGAAGCGTACAAAGAAGCACAGGGAGCGGAACGCCCAGTCCAGATACATGCCCATCCAGATGGCCAGCAGGTCGCCGTGGAAGGCCAGCACACACAGGTAGCAGAAGCCCACCCGGAAGGCCCACATGGACACGATGCTCACGGTCATGGTAAAGCGGGCATCGCCTGCCGCACGCAGGATGTTGGGCATGGTAAAGCTGGAAGGCCAGATGAACAGCGAAACGATGTTGAACCACACCATCACTTCCAGCGCCATGGCGTAGGCCTCCGGCGAGAGGTTGAACAGGCTCAGCGCAAACCTGTTGGCAAACAGAAAGGCCGAAAGGTTCATGAACCATGCGCCGCAGTAGGCAAACAGCATCAGGCGGCGGGAGTAATACACGGCCTGATCCTTTTCGCCTGCGCCAAGGCACTGGCCCACCACGGTCAGCGCAGCCATGCCCACGGCGTTGGCCGGGATGTTCAAAAAGGTGGTGGTGGTGTTTGCCACGGCGTTGGCCGCAATGGCGGCGGTGCCCAGAGTGGAGGTCAGGCTGGAAACGGACAGCTTGCCGATCTGGAACATGCCGTTTTCAATACCGGCCGGGATGCCCACCCGCAGGATCTGCTGGATGAGCCGTGCCTTCGGGGCAAGGGCCTGCAGGCCGTCCACCCGCAGCGGGCAGGCGGGCCGCTGCAGCAGGTACAGCACAGCCACGCAGGCAATGGCGCGGGACACAAGGCTGGCCAGTGCGGCACCCATCACGCCCATTTTGAAGCCGTAGATCAGCACGGCGTTGCCGCCAATGTTCACCACATTCATCACAAGGCTGGACATCATGCTGATCTTGCTGTTGCCCTGCGCCCGGAACAGGGCCGCACCGGCGTTGTACAGGCCGATGAACGGGTAGCTCAGGGCCGAGAGAAGGAAGTAGGTCTCGGCATAGCGCATCACGTCCACGTCGATGGAGCCGAAGATGCCGCGCAGGATGGCATGGCGGCCCGCCACCACAACGGCGGCCACCAGCAGGCTGAAGCTGGACAGGATGAACAGGATCTGCGCCGCTGCATTCTTGGCATCCTTTGGCTCCTGCCGGCCGATGTACTGGCTGGTGACCACCGCGCCGCCGGTGGCAAGGGCGCTCATGATCTGGATCATCAGGGTGTTGAAGCTGTCCACAAGGCTCACGCCGGAAACAGCGGCTTCCCCCACCGAGGAGACCATCAGCGTGTCGGCCAGACCGATGGTCACGCTGAGCGCCTGCTCTGCGATCAGCGGCAGCAGCAGGGCAATGAGCTGCTGCCGGGTGAACAGCGGCGGCTTATGGAACGCGGGCGTTTTGGTTGCTGTCATAGGTTCCTCCGTGACGGTGACAAGATACACTTGGATACATGACCTATATCATACAGCAGAACGCGCAGAATTACAAGAGAAAATCTTCTGTCAGGAAAATTCCCGACTGGGGGTCAGGCTGGTGCCGTAATATACGATATAATCATACGGGACGGTCGGCCCGAACACCGTCTTGTCTGGGTACTTCCTCAGCATGTCCGCTTTCAGGTCGGCCGGGGTCTCGGGCACACCGGCGCAGAGCGTATCGGAGCACACGGCATTCCAGAGGCCCGCAGAGAACGAGGTGCAGTTGTAAATAGCCGACCAGTGGTCTGCGTTGGCCAATGCCTGATTTACAGTGTCTAGCTGGCTCTGGTCCAGTGAGACCTGAATGCCGTAAAGATTCTGATAGTAAGAAGCGTTCAGGTAATATTTGTAGTAGCCCTCCAGATTGTACCAGATGCCGGAATGCTCGCAGCGGTTGCCGCGGGTGCTTACGGTGATGGACGTATCCGGCGCAATGAGCAGTCCGCCCACATTGATATCCTGCTCCGAGACATTGGTGATGGTGAGGAAGCTGTGTCCGCTGGTGTTGAGGGGAACATCGCCGTGGTCATCGGCGCGGGCAAAAAGCCGCAGCACCGCAACGGCTCCCTCGGCAGGGGCATCACCGTAGGCCTGCGCAGGGGACTTGTGGTCTGCCTGCGCAAAGTGGTACGGCCCGCCAAAGTTGGTGGTAAAGCCAACGATATTGAGCATCAGGTCGGCAGAACCGGTGATATCTGTTACCACCTTATCCTCTTTTGCGGCGGGCTGTGCGGCCTTGGGCTCCTGTGCGTAGGCGGGCAGGGCGCACAGGCAGGCCAGCAGCACGCAGCAGGAGAGGATGCGGAAAAACTGTTTTTTCATAGATGCCTCCATTTATGTTTTTTTCAGGTAAAGCTTACCGTTTTTTGCAGGGTCTGTCAAGGACTGCGGCAGGCGGAAAAGCCGCGCCGCAGCGTGTTTGTTCCACTTTACCCGTGCAGGCAATTGTGCTAAAATAAACCTGAGGTGCACCGCGCTTTGCAGGAGCGGGGAGTGCACTGTGGTAAATGAGATAAGAAATAAAAGGTAAATCAGAACCCAAAGGGGGAACAATATGCCAAAAGCAGCCCATAAGGTGGTCGTGATCGGCCACCGCAACCCGGATACCGACTCCATCTGCTCGGCCATTGCCTATGCAGAGCTGAAAAATAAGACCAGTGATCTGGTCTGTGAGCCCCGCCGTGCAGGCAAAATGAATCAGGAGACCGAGTTCGTGCTCAAAAAGTTCGGGGTAAAGCCCCCGCGCATGTGCACGGACGTGAACCCGAAGATCCGCGATGTGGACTACCGCGAGATGCCCGGCATCCCCGGCTCCACCAGCCTGCGCAAGGCGTGGGAGATCATGCGTGACCAGCAGATCGACACCTTGCCTGTTACCAGTGCAGACAACGAGCTGGAAGGCGTGATCACCGTGAAGGATATCGCCACAGCCAACATGGACGTGTTCGATACCGGCATCCTTGCCAAGAGCCGCACCAGCTTCCGGAACATTCTGGAAACGCTGGACGGCACCATGGCGGTGGGCAGTGAGGATGACGTGTGCACCACCGGCCACATCCGCATCGGCACCGCTACGCCCGAAATGCTGGAAAGCACGGTGGAAAAAGGGGACATCGTGATCCTGACCAACCGCTACGAGAGCCAGCTGTGCGCCATCGAGAAGGAAGCGTCCCTGCTCATCCTGTGCAACAACGCCAAGGTGGGCCGCACCATCCAGCGCATTGCCGAGGAGACCGGCGTTGCCATCATGACCACCCCGGTGGATACCTATGCTGCCGGTAAGCTCATCAGCCAGTGTGCGCCCATCTCCTACTATATGACCCGCAGCGACATCATGAAGTTCACCCTCGTCACGCCGGTGGCCGATGTTACCCGCGTGATGGCCAAGGTGCGCCACCGCTATTTCCCCATCCTCGACGAGGACGGCAAATACTGCGGCATGGTCAGCCGCCGCAACATCATCAATCTGCGCAAGCGCCGCATCATTCTGGTGGACCACAACGAAGCCACACAGGCCGTGGAGGGTTTCGACCAGGCCGAGATCCTTGAGATTATCGACCACCACCGCATCGGCAGTCTGGAAACCAGCGGCCCGGTGTACTTCCGCAACCAGCCGGTGGGCTGCACCGCCACCATCGTCACCCAGATGTACGACGAAAACGGCGTGGAGATCCCGCCCCAGACGGCCGGTCTGCTGCTGGCGGCTATCCTGTCGGATACCCTGATGTTCCGCAGCCCCACCTGCACCCCCGTGGATGAAGCCAGCGCCCGCCGCCTTGCCAAAATTGCAGGGGTGGACATCAACGAGTTTGCTAATGAGATGTTCGAAGCAGGCGAAAAGCTGGACGGCAAGACCGCCGAGGAGGTGTTCCTGCAGGACTTCAAGGTGTTCATGTGCGGTGATATCCGCTTTGGCGTGGCACAGGGCAGCTACATGACCCGCAAGAACCTGCTTGCCGCCGAAGCGCTGCTGCAGCCCTATCTGGAAGAAGCCCGCAACAAGCAGAACGTGGAGGACATCTACATGCTGCTTACCGATGTGCCCAAGGAAGAAAGCGTGGTCATCAGCAATGGCCGCTATGCCTCCGAGGTGCTGGCCGACGGCTTTGAGACCCAGCCCGCCGAGGACGGCAGCTTTACCCTGCCCGGTGTGGTGAGCCGCAAAAAGCAGTTCATCCCGGCGCTGATGACCGCCTATCAGGAGCTGTAAGATGTTTGATTTTCTGCATAAAAAAGCACAGGATGCCACGCCGCCCTCCCTGCCGGAAGGCACTGTGCGCCGCCGCTATTCCATCGAAGGGCAGGTGCAGGGGGTGGGCTTCCGCTACCGCGCCCGCTATGCGGCCCAGACGCTGGAACTGACCGGCTGGGTGGAGAACGAGGACGACGGCAGCGTGACGCTGGAAGTGCAGGGCGACCCGGAAAAGTTTCTGCGGCTGTTCGCCATGATCCAGAAAAGCGATTACATCCAGATCACCGGCATCCGCCAGAAGGATCTGCCGCCCGACCCATGGGAGCGGGGCTTCTCGGTAAAGGGGTATTGATCTGAACTGCAAACAAAAAAGCTGACGCGAAAGCGTCAGCTTTTTTGCTCTTTCTAAATTTATCAACCTGCTGTTTTTAGCGGGGAATTGTCTGTCCAGATGGTGCCGTCCAGCAGCCGGGTCACAGCCAGAGTGCCGTTTGCGGAAACACGGGCCGGGTCCAGCGCGTAGAAATCGCTCTCCTTCAGGTTCGCGGGGTCTGCATCCGGGCGGATGCCCACCACGCAGACCCAGTGGCCATAGGCGGCGCTGGTGGCGATATGGGGGTAGTTCACCTCGTTCCAGCCGGAGCCGGTCAGGTGGTATTCATAGCTGGAGGTGCGGTTCGTGTGCCGTTTTACGCCGCTCACCGCGGTGTTTTTCAGGTGCACGATCACCGGCTTCCCGGCGGAAAGCTCACTGTAAAGCTTCTGCAGGCACTCGGACAGGCTGCCGGAATAACCGTAGTAGCCGCCCGCAGACCAGACCGCACCGTTTGACCACATGCCGCTGCCGGAGGAAACTTTTCCATCCAGAATGGTGCGTGCATAGCGCAAGGCGTACCAGCTGCATTTGCCGGAGGTCTGGTTGCCGATGGAAAGGATCTGGCTGGTGCTGAAGTCCAGCATCCGGATGCCGTGCGTTTCCTGCAGGGCAGCTGCGTGTGCGTGGGGAACGGCCAGAGCCAGCACAAGGCACAGCGCCAGAACTGCCGCCGCCAGCCGCTGTGCCGCGCGGGCGGGACAGTGTTGCATATTGAGCCACATCCTTTGTTTTTTCTACGACCTTATTTTACCATGCAAAAATGGTAGAATTGTGTAAAATCGTAATTTTTTGAAAGAATTCTGAAAGATGGATCGGAACACAACATCTGTCCAAACCGGGAAGGACTGTGCCCCGGAAAAGAACAGCATGGAGCTTCCGGCCGGAAGAAGATTTTCCAGTACGGTAAAGAACCTTTGCGAAATAAGGACGGTGTATCTCAATACTGCAACAAAAAGCCGCTGTTTCGTTGATTTTGAACGAAAATGTTTCGGAAACTTTATGCATCTTCTCAATTGACAAAACCAACTGCTGTCGGATACAATAAGGCCAGAAAAACCCCCCGTGACACAAAGGGGGTCACCCCCCAAAAAAGAAACATAACCACAAAAAACAAGACTGGAGGGATACCTTATGAAGAAATTGTCAAAGATCGTTGCCCTGCTTCTGGCAGGCGCGCTGACCATGCTCCTGTTCACCGCCTGTGGCGGCGGTGGTCAAACCGAAGAGCAGAAAGTGATGGCCAAAATCAGTCAGGAGAAGGGCGTCCAGGCGACCAATGACGCAGAGCTCCGCGCAGTGGCTGAAGGGCACTTGAACGAGGATCGCAAGGATCTTGATGCGAAGTTCAAGATTGCTGGCTACTTGACAGCGTTCAATTTCCATTCGGAAAAGGTGGGAAATGACCGGGTCATTACCATCACCGCCCGGTATGATTATAAGGATACCCTTCTGAACGCTGTGCTGAAGAAAATCTCGGAGTACGTTGACACGAATACTGGTGTCACGGTGAACCAGAACGGCGACTGGTCGAATATAGGCGTTGTGGTCCAGAGCAACAACGAGCAGAGCTACATTGGTATTTCCATCCGCCTCAAGGGCAAAAAGTAAAAAAATTCCTCACCCTTTCCCCCGGAGCGTGGCCGCAAGGCCGCCCTTCGGGGCTTTTTTGCGTTTAGGAGCAAACTCCCCCAGTCGCCTGCGGCGACAGCCCCCTCAAAGAGGGAGCCTTTCCCGGCGGCAAAGCTTCCGGCTCAGGTGCAAAGCTTCCGGTTTCGCCAGAGCCTCCCTCACTGAGGGAGGTGGCAAACCCGCAGGGTTTGACGGAAGGAGTCTGCCCCGCCCCGGGGCTTTTTTGCGTTTGGGGACAATTGCCAAAAAGAACTGCGGAATTTGGGCGATCTGCCTGTTGACATGCGGGGGGGGTATGGATAAAATAAATTCAGACGGGTAAAGCGATTTGGGGTCGCCCAAACCGTCAGAATTTGAAAGCAGGAGGAACATTACAATGAAAATGTTCAAACGTTTCGCAGCCGCCCTTCTGGCCGGCGTGATGGTTCTGGCAATGCTGACCGCTTGCGGCGGTGGCGCTGGTGGAAGCAGCTCGAATGAGATCGAGAGCAAGGTGCTGAAGTATCTGAATACTGTCAATGGCACAAGCTACAGCAATAATGCCGATCTGCAGAGCAAGGTTCGTGCCGTTCTGGCCAAAACGGATGATACTGGCGTTATCAAAGCAGAAGATGTTCCGTATGTGCAGAATGATGAAAGCGGAACGGCCCAATACATGCAGTGTGTTTCTGACCTCAATATGAATGAAGCTGAAAATACTGTTTCTTTTGTGATGTATGTATTTGACCCGAATAAAATGGATGAAATGCTGAGACCGGTTACAAAAGCTGAACTGAAAGATGTAAAGCCGCTGGAAGTTAACGATGAATTCAAGGCAAAACTGGATGATGTCCTGGAGAATGCGACCCCCGGCACTCCTTCTGGAAAGCTGTCTACCATGAAAGATGTCGGTGTTGCAACCTACACGGCCTCCAATGGCAAGACTTATATTGGCATTGCCATCAAGTGTGAAGGTACGATTCGTAGTTAATAAAGTTTTGTTGCCCCGAGGAGCACCCGCTCCCCGGGGTTTTTTGCGTTCGGGACAAACTCCCCCAGTCGCCTGCGGCGACAGCCCCCTCAAAGAGGGAGCCTTTCGCGGCGGCAAAGCTTCCGGCTCAGGTGCAAAGCTTCCGTTTTCGCCAGAGCCTCCCTCACTGAGGGAGGTGGCAAACCCACAGGGTTTGACGGAAGGAGTCTGCCCCGCCCCGGGGCTTTTTGTATCCAACAAACTGACGTATTGGCTCAAAAATGATTGGAAACGATAGGTAGTCTGTACATTGACGCGGGGGAGGGGAAAACTGTAAAATATACATAGGCCCTCCGGGCATTTGGGACGCGGAAAAGGCCTGTAATTCATTTTATGATGGAGAGACCTAACATGAAAAAGTTGAAACGTCTTGTGGCCGTTCTTCTGACCGGCATCATGGCGCTGGCAATGCTCACCGCTTGCGGCGTTACCCCCAGCGCACCTTCAATGCGCGATACTGCGCTGGAAAGGGATGTTGCCAAGTGGACTGTGGAATGGGGCAAGAACCAAAACCCGACACTGACCGTTGATTCGGAATTGACAGAGATCAGCAATAAGTGCCTGCCTGTTGCTGTCAAGGCGGTGGATGCTAGGCTTACTTCTCCGATTGATCAGAAGGCTTATTTTGACGCAGTGAAAAAGCGGGAGACGTTTTTTGCTGAAGCAAAGAAGGGCAAAACGGCTGCGCTGGTGCCCGTGGACTTTTCGAGCGAAGAGGAAGTCACCAAGGATACTCTGGCCCATGCCTATGCCGCTTTGAGACCGGATATTCAGAGTAACTTGGAACAGGCTGGCGTTATGAATCCGACCAAGTTCGGCGTTACCGTTACCAAGCAGAAGGAATACACTCTGGTCCTCTTCGTGGTCAGCCAATAAGCGTACCTTCTCAAAACTTGCATCCCTGCCCCGCAGAGCACCCGCTCTGCGGGGCTTTTTTGTGTTTGGGGGCAAACTCCCCCAGTCGCCTGCGGCGTGCCAGATTCCCCCTTTTGTCGCTGCGCGACATTTTCCCCCGGCCGGGGGAAATCGTCCCTCAAAAAGGGAGCCTTTCGCCTTCCGGTCAGATGCAATAAACCTCCCCCTTTCGGGGGAGGTGGCATCGCGCAGCGATGACGGAGAGGGTTGCCTCCCTCACTGAGGGAGGTGGCAAACCCGCAGGGTTTGACGGAAGGAGTCTGCCCCGCCCCTCCCGGCGGCAATTCTGAATGGTTTCTCTGTCAAACCGTGTCGTTTTGTGGTACAATAAAAACGTATTCTGATGTGAACAGGAAAGGACGTTTCCATGCAGCTGTTTGAACTGGTGTCCCCGCGGCTGTTCCGCCCGCTGGCGGGGCCGAACCGGGCTTTTTATGCGGAATTGCTGCTTCTGCTCTGGGAGGAGTGCCGCCACACGGCGGATTACAGCATTTCCCGTGCGGAGGCCGTCTGGCGTGCCGAGGATTACTTTGCCGCACTGGCAAAGCCCCTTGCGCTGGATGCCGACGGTGCGGGCGATGAGGACGAGCAGCCCACCCGCGACCCTCACACGCTGGCCGTGGGCTTTCTGCTGCGGCTGCGCCGCACCGGCTGGCTGGAAGAGCAGCCCGGCAGCTACGAGGGGGAAGCGTCCCTTGCCTTTGTGCCGGAGGTAACGCCGCTGCTGGAAGCGCTGGAAGAGATCCTGAACCCCCGCGTAGTTACCTATACCGGCAAGCTGTACAAGGCATGGCAGCTGCTGGGCAGCATCGGGCAGGAAAAAAGCCCCTATGAGAACGTTCTGCGGGAGGTGGACGCAGACCTCGAAGCGCTGAACCGCTCTCTCCGGGCACTCAACGCCTCCATCGGCCACTATATCGACCGGCTTACCCGCAACCGCACCCCGCAGGAGGTGCTGGAACTGTTCGACCAGTACGAGGAAAAGGTGGTGGCGGCGGCCTACCACCGCTTCAAGACCAGCGACAACCTGTTCAACTACCGCGCCTATCTGGAAGAGGAGCTGGACGACTGCGAGGAGAACTACCTGCCGCAGCTGGCCTTTGATTATGCCCGGGTGGAGCGCTGCGCCCCGAACGAAGCGACACCTGCCGTGCGTGCACTCATCCAGAAGCAGCGGGACGCGCTGGAAGAGATGAGCCTGCTCATGCGCGAGATCGATGCAAGCCACATCCGCTACCGCAAGCGGGCTGTGCAGCGGGCACAGTTCCTGCTGCTGAGCGACCGCTCTTCGCAGGGCAGCGTCACCGCCCTGCTGCGCCGCTACGCCGAGGACATCCGCACCCCGGAGCAGCTGTTTGAGCCGGACGACGGCCCGGTGGCAAAGCGGCTGCATCTGTACCCGGCGGCAGTATTCGGGGAGAAATTTCTGTACCCGCCCGCTGCCCAGCGCACCGCCGAGCCGCTGGCCCCGGTGCGCACCGAAGGATTCGATCCGGAACAGCTCAAAAAAGAGCAGCAATTGCTGCTGGATTACGCCCGCCTTGCCGTCACCGAAGAGAACGTGGCCCTGCTGGTCCGGCAGGCCCTTGCCGCCCGCCCGCAGGTGAACGCGTCGGTGCTGGCAGAGGAATACCCGAACGATTTTGCCCGCATCATCGGCCTGCACACCTACTCGCAGTCGCCGCACCGGGATTATGACATTCAGCTCACCGGCAATTGGGTGGAGCGCGGCGGTTTCCGCTTTGAGGACTTTATCCTCACCCGCCGCAGGGAGGAAGAAAATGGCAACCATTAACATGCTGGAAGAAACCGCGAATTACCTGCTGAACCACTGCTTCGTGCTGGGCGGCGTGGAGGATCAGCGGGCAAAATATCTTTATGTGCAGGATCATCTGGACGAGGTGCGCGCTGTGTTCGCCCCGCTGGGCTATTCTGTATTGCTGTACCCGGCACCCTTGCAGGCGGCGGCTCTGGTCAACGGCCACGAGGGCAGTCAGGCCCGGCTGCTGAAATACGAGAGCATCCTGCTTTTGGTATTGCGGCTTTTGTACCTGCAAAAGCGCGAGAGCCTTGCGGCCAATGCCGACGAGGTGCTGGTGACGGTGGAAGAGGTGCAGACCGAGCTGCAGAAGATGAATCTGCCCCGCCGTCTGGACCAGAAAACGCTGGAAAACCTCATGCGCACCCTGCGCCGGTACAATCTGGCGCGGCCTGTGGGGCGGCTTTCCGGGCTGGACAGCCGCATTGAAGTATTTCCCACCGTGCTGCTGGCCCTGCCGGATGCCGACCTTGCGGATGCAGCGGCAGAATCTGCCCGCACCCGCACAGAGCTTGGCCTTTATGAACGACCGGAAGAAGCAGGGGAGGGTGAAGAATGATCGAACTCAAACGGCTGAAGCTTATCAACTGGCACAACTTTGAAAATGTCACCTTCGACTGCGCACGGCTCACTTATATGATCGGCGTGAACGCCGTGGGCAAGACCACCATTCTGGATGCCATCCGCTACTGCCTGACCACCAACCGCAATTTCAATGCGCTGGGCAATAAAAAGAGCGGCCGCACCCTGCAGGGTTCGGTGCACGCAAAGCAGCGCGGCGAGAACGCCTACCGCCGCCCGGGCCATACCGTGGCCTACATCGGGGCGGAGTTCTGGGACAGCGTCAAGCGCACCCCCTTCGTCATCGCGGTGCGGGTGGAGTCCGAAGGCCCCATGCAGGAGCTGCACCCCGGCGATCAGACATGGTATCTCTCGGAGGACGGCTGCACGCTGGAACAGCTGCCCTTCATCGACCCGCGCACCGGTGCACCCAGCGCAAAGGAGGACTTCAAGCCCGCAACGGGCCGTCTCTCCTACACCCGCAGCCCCAGCGAAGCGCGGGACCGCATCTGCCGTGCGCTGGGCATCGGGCGCGCCTCCAGCCCCTTGGGCAAAAAGTTCAACGAGGTGTTCCAGATGGGCACCAGCATGGACGAGATCCCCAACTTCCGGGAGTTTTTGTACCAGTACATCCTGCCCCAGCCGGAGCTGGATCTGGACGCTTTGCAGGGCGACCGGCTGGAACTGGAAAATCTGCACGCCGTGCTGGCCGAAGCACAGACCCGCGCCGACGCGCTGGAAGAGATCGTGGATTTTGGCCGCGAAGCTGCCGAAAAGCAGACCCAGACCCTTGTGAACCGGGGCGCAGCGCTGCTGGCCCGCGCCGCTGCCGACGGCGGCGAACAGACCGCCTGGCAGGAGCATCTGGATGCGGGCCGCCGCCAGCTGGAACAGCTGAGCGCCCGCTATGCCGAGGCCAAAAATGCCGAAGCGGAAGCCCGCCGGGCCTATCTTTCCGCCCACGGTGCCGCCAGCGCCAGCGGCGAGGGCCGGGCACTGGACGCCCTGACCGAGGAGCTTTCCCGCCGCAAAACGGCGCTGGATACCGCCGCACGCAAAGCCGAAAAGGCAGAAAGTGCCCTTGCCCGCACCCAGAGCCTGCTGGCTATGCTGCGCCGCAGCGGCTTTGCTGCCGGCATCAAGGCCGAAGAGCTGACGGCGGACACTCTGCCGCAGCTCACCGCATGGCTCTCTGCGCAGGAAAAACCGCTGGAGGAAGCCTATTTTGCTGCCCGCCAGAACACTGCTGCTTTGCAGAAGGAGCAGGCCGGCAAGCGCGCCGAGCTGGACGCGGTGTCCGGCGGCAAGTGGGTCTACCCCCACGGCGATGCCGCCACCCGGGTGCGGGATGCCGTGAATGCGGAACTCAAGAGCCGGGGCATTCAGCCGGATGCGAAAATTTTCTGTGAACTGTTGAACGTGGAGGACGAAAGCTGGCAGGACTGCGTGGAAGCCTGCCTTGGTGACCGCCGCTTTGATATCCTTGTGCCGCCCGCCCACTACGAAGCCGCCAAGAGCGCCTTTGTGGCCCTGAGGGACAAGGTGGGGCCTATCAGCCTGCTGGACACCCCGGGCATCCGCAAGGCCAACCGCCGCGCCGACAAGTACGGCCCGGACAGCCTTGCCGCGCAGGTGAGCAGCGAAAACCCGCTGGCTGCACAGTATGCCCAGACCATTCTGGGCCGCATCGTCTGCTGCGACACCCCCGATACGCTGGAACAGTACCCGGACAGCGCCACCCGCGACCTTCTGCGCCACCACCCCTTCCGGCTGGAACGGCTGCGCACTCCCCAGCGGTATATCGGTCTGGACGCACGCCGCGCCCGCGCCGGGGCGCTGGCGGCCGAACTGGAAGCTCTGGGGGAAAGCGCCCGTGCTGCCGCCCAGACAGAACAGAACCTGAAAGCCGCCTATAACCAGTACCAGACCCTGCTGCGGGGCACGGCACTGGACGAGCTGGCTGCGCTGTGGGATGCCCGCGCCGCACTGACTGCCGCACAGAATGCTGTGACCGAACAGGAAGCAAAGCTCACCGAGTGCCGCGAGAACCCGCTGCTGCAGCAGCTTTACAAGGAGGAAGAAGCCCGCGAAGCCGCGTGGGAGGCTGTCCGCGCCGCCGTGGAGCAGGCGGGCGGCGACATCCGCGTGTGCCAAAAGCAGATCGCCTCCTGCGAAGCAGAGCAGAAAAAGACAGGGGAAACGGCACAGCAGAGCGCCGATGCTGCCCGGAGCTTCTTTGCGGCGCATCCGCTGGTGGAGCCGCTGGCCCGCACCCGGATGCTGGCGCTGGCCCCGGCAGATAAGCCCCGCGCCGCCGCACAGGCTGCGGAAAAGGCGCAGGCCAAGCTGGACGATGCGCTGGCCGTCTATCTGACCGGCACGCTGGAACCGGCCCAGAAAGCCTACAACGAGCACTATGTGTGCGATTATCCGCTGGGCCTTGCAGGGCTGGACCAGTACCGCGCCCAGCACGAGAGCCTTGTGCGCATCGATCTGGAACGCTACGCCGCCCGTCTGGAGCAGGCCCAGCGGGACTGCAAGGACCGCTTCCGCAAGGATATCCTGTTCCGCATGAAGGACGATATCTTCAACGCACGGCGGCAGTTCCGGGAGCTGAACAAGGTGATGGAGCAGCTGACCTACGGCGAGGAGGTCTACCGCTTTGAGCTGGAGCCAAGCCGCGACCCGCAGCTGGCGGCCTTCTATCAGGTCATCGTGGACAAGGGCAACCAGCAGATGACCGAGGGCGACTCGCTGGACAACCTTGCCGCCACCGCCGACCCGGCCTACGAGCGTCAGGTGGACGAGCTGATGGAAAAGATCATGGCGGATGTGGACGAGAACACCCGCGCCCGGCAGGAGGGCCGCACCGGCGGCGTGACCCTGTCGGACTATGTGGACTACCGCACCTATCTGGACTATGACATCAAGGTGACGAACCGGGTCACCGGCCAGCAGGCGTATCTGTCCCGCGTCAGCCGCGATTCCTCCGGCGGCGAGAATCAGGCCCCCTTCTATGTGGCCATCTGCGCCAGCCTTCTGCAGATCTATGAGAAGAGCGAGAACAGCATCCGCCTTGTGCTGCTGGACGAAGCCTTCAGCAAGATGACCAGCGACCGCATCCGCCCCATGATGGAGCTGTTCCGCCGCCTGCAGCTGCAGGTGCTGCTCATCTCCACCGTGGAAAAGAGTACCGCCATCCAGCCCTACTGCGACATCACCTACTCCATCGTCCGCCACGGCGACGCTAACGCAATAGCGCCCTTTATCCGCCTTGCGGCGGAATGATGTGCGCATTGTATGCGCAATGATGTCTGCCTGCGGGGCATGATAGAATGTGCGATAGCACACATCATTTTGCGCAGCAACCTCATTTCTGCGCAGCAGAACATCATAAAAAAAGAAGCACGCATCTGCGTGCTTCTTTTTTATTGCTACCGCAGTGGCAGCACATCTTCATCCTCGTTGATCTCTTCCATCATCCCATCCGCAAAGTACCAGCCTCTGCCGTACAGCGCCTCGCTGCCGTCGGCGCACAGGATATACGAGCCGTCCGGCAAAGCGAGAAAATGCCGCTTTTTGCTGTCGGCAAGGGCGATGTCCTCCACCTTCTGTCCGTCCAGCACATGATCCCGGATGAACTGGTAGTGGGGCAGGATGCGGGTCTCGGTCAGGCCAAGGCCGTTCATCCAGCGGGAGTAGTGCGGGTCGGCGGCTTCGCCCGGTTCCTCGGGCGCGGCGTACACGATGTGGGCGGCGTTCATGCTGCCGGCACTCACGCCCAGCACGATGCCGTGGTAGTTGTGGAACAGCCCCGGCAGGCCCAGCTGAGCAAAAAAGTGGTTCTGGGTGGGCACGTGCCCGCCGCACAGCATCACAAAGCCGCTTTGGGGCAGAAGAGAACCGATCTCCTCGGCATTGCGGGCATCGCAGGGGATGAGCGCCGTCAGGGGCAGGTGGGCGTTCGCAAAGCTCTGAGCAAACACCCGGCACATCTCGTCGTTCTGCTCGTAGGCATAGGGGTCTGCCGCAATGGCAAGGCCCAGCACGGCGTGATCCGGCCAGACGGCCCGCAGGTTCGCCACAAAGTGGTTGCGCGTGTCCAGCACCGGAATATCCGGCCCCGGCTCAAAGGGGCAGCCGCTGGGGCTGCTGGTCAAAAACAATGTCATAATGATTCCTCATAAAAAGTGAATAAAGGCTGTGTCCATTTTAACACGATTTTGCTGCCAGCGGCAGAGCCAGAATCACCAAAAAAATCCCCCGCTTTTCGCCGTTTCGCAGAAAGCAGGGGATCTTATCAGGCCTTTCGGTAATGGAACACCTTGTCCTTGGCAAGGAGCATGGCAGCGCTCACGGCCAGAGCCGCCAGCTCGGCGGCGGTGACGGCCAGCCAGATGCCGTCGATGCCCAGCAGCAGCGGCAGCAGGAGAATGGCGATCACCTGAAATACCAGCGTGCGCAAAAAGGAGATCAACGCGCTGGTCACGCCGTCGCCCAGCGCCGTGAAGAAGGAGGACGCATACACGTTGAAGCCCATGATGAGGAAGCTCAGCGCATACAGCCGGAAGGCCCGGCTGGTCAGGGCCAGCAACTCCGCATCGTAGCCCACGAAAATGCGCGCTACACAGGGGATGATGAACATGGAAGCCAGCGTCAGGGTCACAGCCACCACGGCGATGAGCCGCAGGCTCTTGCGGTAGAGGTTGTGCACCTCGGCGTGGTTGCGGGCACCGTAGTGGAAGCTGACGATGGGCGCACTGCCTACGGCATAGCCCACGAACACCGCCACGAACAGGAAGGCTGCGTACATGATGACACCGTAGGCGGCCACGCCGTTCTCACCGGCCAGACGCAGCAGCTGGTAGTTGTACAGGATATTGACCAGCGACATGGAAAGGTTGGTCATCAGCTCGGAAGAGCCGTTGATGCAGGCGTCCCGCAGCACGCCGCCATAAACTTTCGTCTTGCACAGGTGCAGGCGGCTGGAGTTGCTGCGGTCGATGAAGTAGAACACCGGCAGTACGCCGCCCACCAGCTGGCTGATAAAGGTGGCAATGGCAGCGCCCTCCACGCCCCAGCCCCAGATACCCACCATCAGCACATCCAGCACCATGTTGGTGCAGCCCGCGCCCACGGTGAACCAGAAGCCGAGGTGCGGCTTTTCGGCGGTGACGAAAAAGCTCTGGAACATATTCTGCAGCGCAAAGGGCGGCAGAGCCAGCATCAGGATGCGTCCATAGCGCACCGCATAGTCCAAAAGCTCCCCCTTTGCGCCCAGCAGCACGGCAATGGGCCGCAGGAACACAATGCCCAGCACGGCCAGCACACTGACCGAGACCAGAGCCGCCAGCAGGAACAGGGTAAAATAGCGGTCGGCCTTTTTCTGGTCGCCCTCGCCCAGCGTGATGCCCACGATGGCGCTGCCGCCGGTGCCCAGCATAAAGCCGATGGTGCCCAGCAGCATGGGCAGCGGCATGATGAGGTTGACCGCCGCAAAGGCCGTCTTGCCCACAAAGTTGGAGACACACAGGCCGTCCACGATGCCGTAGATGGAGGTGAACAGCATGGTGCCGATGCAGGGCAGCACGAACCGCAAAAGGCGGGAATAGGTAAAATGATCGGAAAGCTGGATCCGCTGCTTGGACATGGCGTCCTCCTTTCTGCACAAGGTGCAAAAAACGGGCCGGATAAATGTCCGTGAGTGCACGCCCGGCCTCGATCTGCTTCGTCACTACGGCAACGAAACCTCCGGCGGGGCGCTGTCTGCACGGCATCTTATCCGGCCCGTTTCAAATTACGTTGAAAACGGTCCTCCGATGAACCGAAAAAGAGCATATCAGAATTTATTTTTGTTGTCAAGGCAGAAAAATCAAAAAAATCGGCATTTGAGGGTCAAAATTCATAAACTGTCTCTTTCCAACGTTTATCAAACCTGTTAGAATGATAAAAGTTTTTTTATGGATCCGGAAAGGAGAACTCCTGTTTTGATGAAACGTTTTTATACCGCCATCGTGCGCCGCCGCAGGCTGGTGCTGGCGGTGTTTGCACTGGCGGCTGTGCTGAGCGTGTTCGCTGTGCGTCAGGTAAAGGTGGATTACGATATCAACGACTACCTGCCGCCGGAATCCCCCTCCACCACCGCCATCGAGGTGATGAACGGTGCTTTCACCGGCGGCATCCCCAACATGCGGGTCATGGTGCGGGATGTGACGGTGCCGCAGGCGCTGGAGTACAAGGAGAAGCTTGCCGCCATCGATGGAGTGTCCTCCGTTGCATGGCTGGACGACAGTCTGGATGTGACGGTGCCTTTGCAGATGCAGGACACCGCCACGGTGGAGAGCTATTATAAGGATGGCTGCGCCCTGTTCACCGTGACGGTGGAGGACGAGAAGCGTCTGGAAGCCGTGGCTGCCGTGCGGGATCTGATCGGGGAGGGCAACGCGCTGGAGGGCGCGGCAGTCTCCACTGCCGTTGCCACCAACTCCACCGTGACCGAGGTGGCAAAGATCGCCGCCATCGCGGTGGTGTATGTGCTGTTCATCCTGATCCTGACCACCGATTCCTGGGCGGAGCCGCTGCTGGTGCTGACGGGTCTGGGGGCGGCCATCCTGCTCAACAACGGCACGAACCTCATCTTCGGCACCATCTCCTTTGTCACCAATGCGGCGGGCAGCATCCTGCAGCTGGCGGTGTCGCTGGACTACTCGGTGTTCCTGATCCACCGCTTTGCGGAGTGCCGGGCTGAAAACCCGGATGCCAGCCCGGAGGAGTGCATGGTGGATGCCCTGTGCAGATCCACCGGCTCCATCCTGTCCAGCGGCCTGACCACCGTCATCGGCTTTCTGGCACTGGTGCTCATGCAGTTCCAGATCGGCCCGGATCTGGGCCTTGCGCTGGCAAAGGGCGTGGTGCTGAGCCTTGTCACCGTGTTCACCTTTATGCCCGCGCTCACGCTGGCGTGCTACAAGTGGATGGATAAGACCCACCACAAGCCTCTGCTGCCCAGCTTTGATAAGTTTGGCCGCTTTGTAGCCCGCATCATGCTGCCCATGGCGCTGGTGCTGGTCATCCTGATGGTGCCCAGCTATCTGGCCTCCAACTCGAACCAGTATTACTACGGTGCCGCCCACATGTTTGGCGAGAACACCCGTCTGGGTGCGGACACCGCCGCCATCGAGGAGACCTTTGGCCGCAGCGACACCTACGTTGTACTGGTGCCAGAGGGCGACACCGCCACGCAGCAAAAGCTTTCGGATGCACTGCACGCCATCCCGGAGGTGACCGGCATCCTTTCCTATGTGGACAACGCAGGCGCGTCCATTCCGCCGGAGTTCGTGCCCGGGGATACGCTGGGGCTGTTGGTCTCCGGCGGCTACACCCGCATGGTGCTTACGGTGGATGCCGACACCGAGGGCGATGGGGCCTTTGCGTTGGTGGAGCGGGTGCGCGCCACGGTGCAGCAATATTACCCGGACAATGATTATCTGGCCGGTCAGGGCGTGAGCACCTATGACCTGATGGACACCATCACGGCCGACATGGTCAAGGTGAACCTGCTGGCCATCGGTGCTGTGTTCCTGATCCTGCTCATCATGAAGCGTCAGCTGCTGCTGCCGGTGATCCTGGTGCTGAGCATCGAGACCGCCATCTGGATCAATCTGGCCATCCCGTACTTCCGGGGCCAGTACGTGTTCTACATTGCCTACCTCATCATCAGCTCGGTGCAGCTGGGCGCTACGGTGGATTACGCCATCCTCTTCTCCGACCGCTATCAGGAGTTCCGCGAGACGCTGGGCCGCAAAGAAGCCGTTGCGGCCACGGTGTCCGCCGTGACCACCTCGGTCAGCACCACCGGCAGCGCCATGGCGGTGGTGGGCTTCCTGATGGGAGCCATTTCCACAAACCAGCTGCTGGGCCAGCTGGGCAATTTTCTGGGCGTGGGCAGTCTGGTGTCGCTGGCCATCGTGCTTTCGGCACTGCCGGGCTTTTTGTATCTGGCCGACCCGCTCATTATAAAAAAGAAAAAACAGCCGAAGGAGGCTTGACCGAGATGAAACATCGATTTGTGCGCCGGGTGTCGGCGCTGGCGCTGGCAGGCTGCCTGCTGGCGGGCAGCAGTCTGCCGGCTTTTGCAGCAGCCTCCACTGCCAAGGAAGAGGTCATTTATGCAAATCTTACGGCCTCCGGTGCTGTGACCGGCGTGTACGCCGTGAACAGCTTTTCCGTGCAGGCGGGGGACACCGTTGCGGACCATGGCAGCTACACTGCCGTGCGCAACATGACCACGAGCGATGCCGTGGAGCAGAGCGGCGATACGGTCACGGTGCATGTGACAGAGGACGGCAAGCTCTATTATGAGGGCACCATGGATGCCGCCACGGCCCTGCCGTGGGTGGTAAAGCTGACCTATACGCTGGACGGGGCAGAAATCAGCCCCGACGAGCTGGGCGGCAAAAGCGGTGCCCTTTCCATCCGGCTGCAGGTGAGCCGCAACCCGGACTGCACCGGCAGCTTTTTTGACGACTACGCGCTGCAGGTGACCATGGGTCTGGACACCGGCCTTGCCCGGAACATCAGCGCGCCGGGCGCTACGGTGGCGAATGTGGGCAGCAAAAAGCAGCTTTCCTACATCCTGCTGCCGGGCGCGGACAGCGATGTGACCGTCACTGCCGATGTGACGGATTTTGCCATGGAAGCCGTTTCCCTGAACGGCGTGCGGCTGAACCTGAACCTCGACCTCGGGGATATGGACCTGACGGGGATGCTGGAACAGCTGCAGAGCGGCTCTGTTCAGCTGGACGATGGTGCCAACGCGCTGGCAGACGGCATTGCGCAGGTGCAGGCGGGCATCGACACCCTGAACGGCAATTCCGGTGCCTTGACCGGCGGCTCAGCCCGGGTGCGTGCCGCCCTCACCCAGATGCAGACCGCGCTGAACGGCATCTCGGCCTCCACCGACGAGCTGAACACCCTGCTGGATGCCTCCACCCAGATCCGGGACGGCATTGCCCGGCTGGATGAGGGCGCGGCACAGCTGGAGCAGCAGGTGAGCTTTGAAGCCTACAAGGCCATCCTGAAAGAGAACGGCCTTGACCTTGACGTGGTAAAGGATGGCAATGCCAAGGCCATCCAGCAGCTGCAGGGAATGGTGTGGATGATGCCGCAGCTCAAGGATGTGATCCTGCTTTTGCAGGGGTCTACGGCCAACATCGATGCCATGCAGACCTATCTCGACACCGTGAACGGCGGAATTGCCCAGCTGCACGAGGGCAGCAGCACCCTGAACGGCAGCTACGGCGAGTTTGATGCCGGGGTGCGTCAGCTGGCCGGTGTGCTTACTGGGATGCTGGGCAATCTTTCGGTGCTCACCGACGGCGTGAACCAGCTTGCCGCCCAGTACGTCCAGCTGGACGACGGCCTGAACGCCTACACCGACGGTGTAGCCCAGCTGAAGGCGGGCGTTGCGCAGCTGGCGGAGGGTGCATTGCAGCTGACCGGCGGCACCGGCGAGCTGCGCAGCAGCGTTTCCGGCATCGACATGGGTGCCCAGCTGGACGGCCTGCTGAACAGCCTTTCCGGCGGCGGGGAGGTGCAGAGCTTCACCTCGGCAGAGAACACCGAGGTGGGCGCGGTGCAGTTTGCGTTGCAGACCACTGCCATCACGGCCCCGGCCCCGGCAGCCCAGCCGGAACCGGCAGCTGTGACCCTGACCTTCTGGCAGAAGCTGCTCAAGCTGTTTGGGCTGTATAAAGGCTGATTTTTATGATACGGGGGATGCTTCCCGCGCAGAGAGTGGTCGCGTGTTTAAAGTTTGATGCCTTTTGCAAAATGCATCGCCGCCGGGTATGTTCTCTTTTGCGTGCCAAAAGAGAACCAGAAAAGCACCCGCTACTTTCGAGGCGCGGGGGGCACGAACTAGGGGCTGCACGCCCCTAGTAACCCCAAAGAAGATGGGCTCCATACAAAAAATCCAAGTCGCTTCGCTAAAGGTTTTTTTGTGTTACGCCGATTTCAAGGCCCCTCAGCCGCTGCTGCGGCAGCTCCCCGCAGGGGAGCTGGCGCGCTCGTAAGCTTTGTACTCGAGCCAGTAACTTTGCCGCTATGCCAAGGCCTCTCCCTTTGGGAGAGGTGGCAGTGAGTGTAACGAACTGACGGAGAGGGCTAGCCTGCTTTCTCCCGCGCTGCCGTTTGCCGTCCAGTTCTCTCCCGTGAAAAGCGAAAGCCGGAAAATCCGCAGATTTTCCGGCTTTCTTTCTATAAAAATAATCGTTCCGCTAAAGATGCCCAGAGCGAAGCGGAGGGCATTTTAAATCGTCTGCTTCCCGCTGATATCATTCAAAATGGTATTCCACCAGTTCGCAGTTCCTGATACCCGCAGCTGCGTATTCCTCGTTGGTCATATCGTAGAAATAGGACTGCACCACCCGGGCGATGCCGTTGTGGGCCACCAGAAGATAGGTCTTGTCGGTGTCAGCCTTCAGCTCGTCCAGCAGGTTATAGATGCGCTGGGCCAGCTGCATCATACTCTCGCCGCCGTCGTAGCGGTCGGCGAAGTGGGTCTTGGAAACGCGGAACTCGCCGCCGTTGCGGGGCGTGCCCTCGTATTTGCCAAAGCACTGCTCCCGCAGGCGCGGCTCACACCGGGCGGGCAGGCCGGTGGCCTCGGCAATGGCCATGGCGGTGTCGGCGGCGCGGGACAGGGGAGAGTACAGGATCTCATCGATGTGCACCCCGCTGGCTTTGACGGCTTCGCCCAGCTTCCGGGCCTGCTGGCGGCCCCGCTCGGTGAGGGGGCTGTCGGTCATGCCGCAGATCTTGTTTTCAACGTTCCAGACGGTCTCTCCGTGGCGGGTGAAATAAAGCGTATGCATGGGTGGCTCCTTACTGGTCGTATCCCGCCTCGATCTCGCGGATGCGGGTGTAGAAAAAGTCGTTGGCAGGGGTGGGCATCCCGTACTTCTTGGCCCGCTGGCGCACCACACCGGCAAACTCCTCCACCTCGGTGGGGCGCTTTGCCAGCACATCCTGCCGCATGCTGGGCATGCCCTCGGGGTTAAAGGTGGGCATCATGGCATCGATGAACTGCACATCGTTGTCCGGCGGCAGGGGCACGCCCTCAAGGTTCGCCAGCCGGATGACCTCCTGCATGGCCGCGCGCATCATGTCCTGTGCCTCGCCGGGCTGGCGCAGGCCGCCGTAGGGCTGGTCGAAGGCGGCTGCGGCCTGATTCAGGCCGTCGTTCACCATCAGCTTGTTCCACTGCTTGTAAAGGATATCCCCACAGGGCTCGTTGGCAATGCCGCACTCGTCCAGATAGTCAGCCACGGCCTGCACACGGTCGGTCATCTCGCCGCTGCGCTCACCGAACTGGATCTTGCCCGCCTGATTGAACACCAGCGTGCGCCCGGTGCGGGTGGCGTCCATGCCGATGGCAACGCTCCACAGGGTGTGGCCGGGATAGGCTGCATCAATGTGCTCCTCGCTGGTGATGCCGTTCAGCACGCTGAGGATCACGGTGTCCGGCCCTACGAACTTTGCAATGTCCTGAATGGCCTGTTCCAGCACCGTAGCCTTGACGGCCACCAGAAGCAGGTCTACCGGCCTGCCCTCGGCGGGGGTGACATAAGAGAACTTGCATTCTTCGCCGTTGCAGACGACCGGTTCGGCAGAGTAGCGGGCAATGCGGCCCGCATCGGCAATGACCTGCACGCCGGGCATTTTGCGGCCGAACAGGATGCCCAGTGCGCCCAGACCGATCAGGGCAGAGGTTTTGATCTTTTTCATGTGTTCCTCCTGTGTTTTATGCCTTTTTCAGCGTTCCGTCTGCGGTCAGGACGACCATGCTGCCCTCGTCGATGCCAAGGCGGGTGAGCTCTTTGTCCGGGTAGGGCAGGGTGCGCCGGGCCCCGGCGGGGTCGGCCAGCGTGACATCGCACAGCACCGGCTGACCGGCGGGCAGCTCCTCGCAGCCATACATCTGCTCTTCAATGCGCAGAACGCGGTAGGTAGTCTCCATAGCAGCTAAACTCCTTTTTGTAAATACAGCATTTTTATTATAAAGCTCTGCGCGGGGCGCGTCAACCGCATTTGGCTTGACAGCCAGCCGCCCGGCTTGATAAAATAGGAATGATTTTTGGAACAGGGGGCAGTCACATGAATATTACGGAACTGCGTTATCTGGTGGCCATCCGCAAGTGGGGCTCCGTGAGCGCGGCGGCAAAGCAGCTGTATGCGGCCCAGCCCAATGTGAGCAAGGCGCTCAAGAATCTGGAAGAGGAATACGGCATCCGCATCTTTGAGCGCTCGTCCACCGGCATGATCCCCACCGAACAGGGACGGCATTTTATCCGGCAGGCAGAGCGGGTGCTGGACGAGGTGGACCGGCTGGATCTGGATGCCCGCAGCCGGCAGAGCAGCTGTGCGGAGCTGCGGGTGGTGCTGCCCCACGCCACCTACGCTTCCTACGCGACGGTGGATTTTTTGCAGCAGATGGCAGACAGCCAGCAGCTGCGGGTGCATATCCGGGAATCCGGCACCATGGAAGCACTGGACCATGTACTGCGGCGGGGCTATCATCTGGCCCTGCTGCGCTACGCGGAGGAGGATGAGGATTATTACCGCCGCTACTGCGACCGTCACGGCCTGCACCGGGAGCCGGTGATGGAGTTTGAATACCGGCTGCTGACCAACCGCGAAGGCCCGCTGGCAAAGTGCGAAGTGACCGATATCACCCAGCTGAACAGCTATATGGAAGTCCTGCACGGTGATTTCCAGCTGCCCGGCGGTGAGGACAGCGGCTTGCGCTGGCATACGAACCCGAACCGCCGCATCCATGTGTATGAGCGGTGCAGCCAGTTTTCCATCCTGCAGAACCTGCCCAATGCCTATATGTGGGCTTCGCCCATGCCAAAGCGGGCGCTGGAACAATACCATCTGGTGCTCAGGAAATGCCCGGCCCAGCGCCAGCGCATGAAGGATGTTCTAGTCTATCCGGACAGGGGGACCCTGCGCCCGGAAGAGCAGACCTTTGTGCAGCTGCTGCACAAGCAGGCGGCGCTGACCGTGAAATGACCGCCGAAACCGGTTAAGAACTGGCAAAACATCCCGGAAAAGAAACCGGTGCAAAGCAAAGAAATTTGGCAGACAGCCGTGACGGATGAACCGCTGCGACTGTCTTTTTGTTGGTGAATCGCACGAAAAAGAGACGAAACATCAGCTAAAAAACTTTGCGGCTATATGGTCTTTGATATGCCCCCATACCAGAAGCATATTATCACTTTTATGAAAAATATGTTAACATAGACCCAGAAAGCTGGCCGGGATGAATGGAAAATATGGAAAATACTTCCATAATTCCGGCACAAAGAAAAAGGAGGTTTCTGGTATGATCAGTTTCTTACTCTGTCTGGCGATCCTGATCGTGGGCTACTTTGTCTATGGTAAGATCGTGGACAACACCTTCGGCCCGGACGACCGCGAAACGCCTGCTGTGCGCATCAATGACGGTGTGGACTACGTTGTGATGCCCCAGTGGAAGTTGTTCCTCGTTCAGCTGCTGAACATCGCCGGCCTTGGCCCCATCTTTGGTGCCATGCAGGGCGCATTGTGGGGCCCGGTGGTGTTCCTGTGGATCACCTTCGGCACCATCTTTGCAGGCGGCGTGCACGACTACTTCTCCGGCATGATGAGCGAGCGCAACGACGGCGCTTCCATCGCCGAGATCACCGGCAAGTACTTAGGCCCTGTGATGCAGAATGTCATGCGCGTGTTCTCGGTGGTGCTGCTCATCATGGTGGGTACTGTGTTCGCGGTGGGTCCCGCAGGCCTGATCGTGGAGCTGTGCAGTCAGAGCGGCGCTTCCGGCGTGCTCACCTCGCTGCTGTTCTGGCTCATCATTATTCTGGTGTACTACTTTATTGCAACCTTTATCTCCATTGATGCCGTCATTGGCAAGATCTACCCCATCTTTGGCATCTGCCTGATCATCATGGCCATCGGTGTCATCTTCGGCATCTTCACCAATCCCGCCTACACCATCCCGGAGATCTGGGATCACTTTGGCAGCATGCATCCGTCGGGCACTCCCATCTGGAGCTTCATGTTCATCACGGTGGCCTGCGGTGCGATCTCCGGCTTCCACTCCACCCAGTCGCCCCTGATGGCACGCTGCATGAAGAGTGAAAAGCAGGGCCACTTCGTGTTCTACGGCGCAATGGTCTGCGAGGGCGTTATCGCTCTGATCTGGGCCGCTGCTGGCTGCAGCCTGTACGAGGTGACCGGCGGCCTGAACACCGGTCTGGCCGAAGCACTGGCCATGGGCCAGTCCAAGGCTATTTATGATGTCTGCTCCAAGACCATGGGCGGCGTGGGCATCGCGCTGGCAATGGTCGGCGTTGTGGTGTGCCCCATCACCTCCGGCGATACCGCATTCCGTTCCGCCCGTCTGACGCTGGCCGACTGGTTCAAGATCGATCAGGACGGCTACGCAAACCGCCTGAAGCTCTGCATCCCGGTTCTGGGCGTTGGCGCTTTCCTGGGCATCGGCAACGCGCTGGGCTTCATCAACTACACCGTGATCTGGCGCTACTTCAGCTGGACCAACCAGACGCTGGCCATGATCGTTCTGTGGGCTGCATCCATGTACCTGTTCAAGGAGAAGAAGAACTACTGGATCACCGCTGTGCCTGCCACCTTCATGAGCGCGGTCTCTTCTACCTACTTCATTCTGGCTCCCGAATGTCTGGGCGGCCTGCTGAACGCCAAGACCGCAGAAGGCGCAACCATCTACAACACCGCCGTTGCATACCCCATCGGCATCATCTTTGCCATTGCAATGCTGGCAGTCTTCCTCCACGCAACGAAGAAGGCAGCCCAGAAGGCATGACACGATATATACAAAGATATATACAAATAATCTGTTGAATAAGGCATCCTCCGCTGAACTGGCTCGGCGGAGGATGCCTTGTATTTTGCGGCGTTTCAGGCAGAGAAATCACGATTTGCGGAGAAAATTGAAAACGATTGAGCAATTTGCACAAAAGCGGGCCAGAAAGTTTGGCAGCAGCGGCTTTGACTGGTCCCGGAAAAGGTCTTTACCGGAGAATTAAGAAAATTTGCCGTAAATTCGATAAAAACTCTTTTTCGGTATTCTACAGGAGTATCTTGTCATATACTTTTTGATATGGGAACTATACCAGAAAAATATTAACCGTTTTATGAAAAAAGTGTTAACATGAAGCCAGAGATTGGTCAGAGCCGTGGTCAGGCACGCAAAATGCTGGCTGCGGTTTGAATCAAAAAGGAGGTTTCTGGTATGATTAGTTTCTTACTCTGTCTGGCGCTCTTGATCATCGGCTACTTTGTCTATGGCAAGATCGTTGACAACACGTTCGGACCGGACGACCGCGAAACTCCTGCTGTGCGCATCAACGACGGCGTTGACTACGTTGTGATGCCCCAGTGGAAGCTGTTCCTCGTCCAGCTGCTGAACATTGCAGGTCTGGGCCCCATCTTTGGTGCACTGCAGGGTGCTCTGTGGGGTCCCGTGGTGTTCCTGTGGATCACCTTCGGCACCATCTTTGCAGGTGGTGTGCATGACTACTTCTCCGGTATGATGAGCGAGCGCAACGATGGCGCATCCATCGCTGAGGTCACCGGCAGATACCTCGGACCTGTCATGCAGAACATCATGCGTGTGTTCTCTGTTGTGCTGCTGATCATGGTTGGTACCGTGTTCGCAGTGGGCCCCGCAGGCCTGATCGTTACCCTGTGCAAGAACAGCGGCATGTCCGGTCTGCTGACCACCACCCTGTTCTGGCTGATCATCATTCTGGTGTACTACTTCATCGCAACCTTTATCTCCATTGATGCCATCATCGGTAAGATCTACCCCGTGTTCGGCATCTGCCTGATCATCATGGCTGTGGGCGTTATCTTCGGCATCTTTACCAACCCTGCCTACACCATCCCCGAGATCTGGGCAAACTTCAGCAACATGCATCCGTCGGGCACTCCCATCTGGAGCTTCATGTTCATCACCGTTGCCTGCGGCGCTATTTCCGGCTTCCACTCCACCCAGTCGCCTCTGATGGCCCGCTGCATGAAGAGTGAGAAACAGGGCCACTTCGTGTTCTACGGCGCAATGGTCTGTGAGGGTGTCATCGCTCTGATCTGGGCCGCTGCCGGCTGCGCACTGTACACCATCACCGACGGCAAGATGGCTGGGCTGGCCGAGGCTCTGGCTGCTGGTCAGTCTGCTGCCATCTACGACGTGTGTGCAAAGACCATGGGCGGCGTTGGCATTGCTCTGGCAATGATCGGCGTTGTCATCTGCCCCATCACCTCCGGCGATACCGCGTTCCGTTCCGCTCGTCTGACTCTGGCCGACTGGCTCAAGATCGATCAGGACAGCTACGCAAACCGCCTGAAGCTCTGTGTCCCTGTGCTGGGCGTTGGTGCTTTCCTGGGCATCGGCAACGCACTGGGCTTCATCAACTACACCGTGATCTGGCGCTACTTCAGCTGGACCAACCAGACGCTGGCCATGATCGTTCTGTGGGCTGCATCCATGTACCTGTTCAAGGAGAAGAAGAACTACTGGATCACCGCTGTGCCCGCTACCTTCATGAGCGCTGTGTCCTGCACCTACTTCGTGCTGGCACCTGAGTGCCTGGGCAAGATGATCAATACTTACGCAGACGGCAAGCTGGTCGCTTACAACACTGCCGTTGCATACCCCATCGGCATCATCTTTGCAATCGCAATGCTGGCACTCTTCATCCATGCCACCAAGAAGCACACCGCTTCTCAGAAGGCATAAGGATGTCTGCCGCACCGCATACGCCTTAAACTTTGACCCCCCCGCCGCTGCACCCCGCAGTGACGGGGGTGTTTTGACATAACAGACAAACCTTTTGTGCAAATCTTAGCAGCAGAAGGGGTTGCATTTTGAGGGCTGAGGTGCGAAAATAGAACCGGTGATTTTATTTTGGAATGGCTGCAGCATCTGCGGCTGGACCGGAAACTAACAGTAAAGAAGGGAACTTCCATGATCTTCAAACCTGCACAGCTGGGTATGGCAAAGCTTGATAAACAGGAGCTGGTGGAGGACAGAAAGTCCTGCAAAAAGATCGGCCCCTGCGGCGTTGGCAAAAAGGCGCTGTACCTCAACAGCTTTTACATCGACCGCCGCTATTATCTGCCCTACGGCAGCATCAGCCGCGTGTTCAAGCGGGTGGCTATGAGCTCCGGCGGCTTTACCGGCAAGGGCATGTTTGCCTCCATGGCCTACCTTGTGGTGGAGTACGATGGCGGCAAGCAGAAGCAGTGCAACTTCAAGGACGAGCGGGATGTGGACAAGCTGCTGGAGGTGCTGGCCAAAGAGCAGCCGCAGATCCATCTGCTCAGCGCAGCCGGTGAGCAGATGCTGCAGAAGAAGGAAGCCGAAAAGGCCTCCCGCAAGCTGCCGGAAAGCGAGCTGACCGACGATGCCCGTCACAGCATCACCGTGCTGCGCAGGGCAAAGGAATATCTGGAAGCAAAGCCGGAAATCGCCGATGAGCTGAGTGCAGCCGAGCGCCGCAAGCGCGCCCAGCTGCAAAGCAAGCCGGTGTACCGCTATGTGGCACTTGCCATCTTTGTTATGGGCATCGTCTCCGCGGCCTACGGCCTGTATGCCGTTACCAACCACACAGGCGGCTATGGCATCTACTTTGCACTGTTTGGCTTTGCAGCCATCTTCCTGTTCTCCAGCTACAACATGCTGCCCACCGCCCACAACAACCACAGCGCCATCATGAAGCGGGCCGAGAAGGCCGAAGCTGCCATGGCGGAGTACGTGAAGCACTACCCCAGCGGTGCGTTCCCGGTACCCAGCCGGTATGCCCATCCCATCGTGCTCAAGCAGATGAGCGATGCCATTGAAGAGGGCCGCGCCGTCACGGTGCCGGAAGCTTTGACTGCCGTGGAAAACCGCCTGAAGTCCCTGAACGCAGACGTGCAGGTGGAACAGGAGGAATACGACGAGGTGGTGGTCATCAAGGCAATGTTCCTGAACCACGATTATCAGTAAAAAGTAAGCAAAGAGGGCTTTTCCTTCGGGGAAGGCTCTTTTGTTTTGCCTAACTTCTTGCACAGCAGAATTGTTCGTTTTATAATGAAAAAGGAGAGTCTTTACACCCACGAGTGGAGGAAACAGCTATGGATATGGTCACCCTTGGCAGCACCGGCATCACGGTGAACAAAAATGGCTTCGGCGCACTGCCCATCCAGCGCATCTCGCAGGAAGATGCCGTCTATCTGGCCCGCAAGGCTTACAAGGCAGGCATCCGCTTTTTTGATACCGCCCGCGCCTACACCGACAGCGAGGTGAAGCTGGGCGAAGCCTTTGACGGCATCCGCACGGAAGTGTATATCGCCACCAAAACGGCAGCGCAGAACGCAGAGGAGTTCTGGAAGGATCTGCACGTCTCACTCACCAACCTGCGCACCGATTACATTGACCTGTACCAGTTCCACAATCCCGCATTCTGCCCGAAGCCCGGCGACGGCTCCGGCCTCTACGAGGCTATGCAGGAGGCCAAAGCCAAGGGCATGATCCGGCATATCGGCATCACCAACCACCGCCTGAAGGTGGCCCACGATGCCATTGACAGCGGTTTGTACGAGACGCTGCAGTTCCCGTTCAGCTATATCTCCGGTGAGCAGGAGCTGGAATTGGTGAACAAGTGCAAGGCGGCAAATATGGGCTTTATCGCCATGAAGGGCCTGTCCGGTGGACTGATCACCAACAGTGCCGCAGCCTATGCCTTTGAGGCGCAGTTCGATGGAGTTCTGCCCATCTGGGGCGTGCAGCGTGAAAGGGAACTGGACGAGTTCCTCTCCTATATCGACAACCCGCCGCGCATGACCGACGACATCCGTGCCGTCATTGAGGGGGATCGTGCCGAGCTGTGTGGCGAGTTCTGCCGCGGCTGCGGCTATTGTATGCCCTGCCCGGCAGGCATCGAGATCAACAACTGCGCCCGCATGAGCCTGCTGCTGCGGCGTTCGCCCTCGGCAGAGCATCTCAGCCCCGCAGGTCAGGCCAAGATGAAAAAGATCGAGGGCTGCCTGCACTGCAACCGGTGCAAGGCCAAGTGCCCATATGGTCTGGATACCCCCGCCCTGCTGGCCCGCAACTATGAGGATTACAAGCGCGTTCTGGCCGGTGAAGTAAAAGTTCAGTAACACAAAAGCTCCTGCCCATTCAGACAGGAGCTTTTGTGCTTTATGCGGCAGCTTTTGGCTGCTCAAAAATCCTCATCGATTCCTTATAGCAGTGTGCGAAGTACACGATCTCGGCAAGGGCGGTCAGCGCCCAGCTGCAGGGGTACAGTGCGTACAGCGAGGGAATGGTGTGAAAGTGCGCGAAGATGGTGTATACCCAGATCACCCGGAATACGCAGGAACCCATTACCACAATAATGGTGGGCACCACCGTCTTGCCAAGTCCGCGGGAAGCGGCGATGGTGCAATCCATAAAGGCGGAGATGCAGTAGGCAAAGCCCATCACGCCCACGCGCTTCATGCCGGCATCAATGACGGCGCTCTCGGTGGTGAACAGGGCAAGGAAGGTGCGGCCAAAGAGGAACAGGCTTCCGCCCAGGATCAGGCCCACACCAAAGGAGTAGGCCAGACTGATGAAATAACTCTTCTTTACGCGGTCTGGCTTGCCAGCGCCGTAGTTCTGGCTCATAAAGCTTGCACAGGCCATATAGAATGCGGCCATGCAGTCGTAGATCATGGCATCGGCATTGGCGGCGGCGCTGTTGCCCTTGACCATGAGAGAGTCGAAGGAGTTGACCCCTGCCTGAATGAACAGGTTTGCAATGGCGAAAATGGCATTCTGGAAACCGGACGGAAGACCAAGGCCCAGAATGCTCTTTGTTGTGGCGGGGTCCAGATGCAGCTTTTTGGTGTCCAGCACGTAGCAGTCATGCACTTTGGTCAAAGCGTGCAGGATCAGCCCGGCAGAGACGCACTGCGAAATGGCACTGGCCAGCGCCACGCCCATGACGCTTAACTGGCACACGATGACAAAGAACAGGTTCAGTGCAATGTTCAGTGCGCCCGCAATGGACAGGTACATCAGCGGCTTTTTGGTGTCGCCGATGGCGCTGAACACAGCGTTGCCGAAGTTGTACAAGGCCAGAGCGGGCATACCAAGGAAGTACACCCGCAGGTACAGGATGGCACCGGGCAGCAGGTCGTCCTTGGTGTTCAGCAGCCGCAGCATGAAGGGGGAACCCAGCAGGCCGACGAACAGCAGCACCACACCCGCGATCAGGCTGACGATGGCGGCGGAGTGGACAGTCTTTTCCACATCGTGCTCGTGCCGTGCACCGTAGAAGCGGGCCACCAACACGTTGATGCCGCCGTTCAGGCCGATCAGGAAGCCGGTGAACAGGCTGACAAGGATGCTGGTGGAACCCACCGCGCCCAGCGCCGTGGAGCCTGCAAACCGGCCTACCACGGCCACGTCCGACATGTTGAACAGCACCTGCAGCAGGTTGGAAAGCGCCAGCGGCAGACTGACCAGAAAGATCTGTTTGGCCAGAGGGCCTTCGGTCAGTGTTTTGGTATTTGATTTCATATTCTCTTTGTATCCTTTAACCTAAACCGTGCCCGCGCACACCGGGGCACACCTCTATTATATGGGCCGCTGCGGCTTTTGCAAGATAGCATCGACATTTCATATTTGATTTTTTTGTGCGGCTGTGCTATACTACTTTACACCGATGAAATGAATATGTGCGATCGTAGCTCAGCTGGATAGAGCGTTCGGCTCCGACCCGGAAGGCCAGAGGTTCGAATCCTCCCGGTCGCACCAAGAATCCCCGACACACTTTCGTGTGCCGGGGATTCTTTTTGTGCAACCGGAGAGGATTCGAACAGGGCGGCGGCGCACAGCGCCGCAAGCAAAGCCACAGTGCGGCTTTGCTTAGCCCGCGGTTCCCAACCCGTAGGAATGTCTAACAACAGGCTGCGATTTACAGTGCGCCGGGAGGATTCGAACAGCAACGACGACGACCGCAGCCAGCGGCTGAAACAGGGAGGAGTTGTTGGGGCCGCGTTCTGATTTTTTAAAGCCCTGCCAAGGGGCTGCAGAAAAATCAGCAAACGCAACCCGTCAGGCCCTGCGGTTGCCAACCTGTAGGAATGTCTAACAAGAGGACTACCGTTCATCCGGGGAAAAATCGAACTGTCCTGAAACCCGTAGAACACATTCGTGTTCTGGTTTTTCTTTTTTCAGTGCGCCGGGAGGATTCGAGCTATCCTTTTTTGTTTTTCATCCAGATGCGGTACAGCCCGTCTGTGATGAGGGTCTCCCGGTATAGAATGGGGGTGCAGCATGCTTCCCGGATGGGAATGGGCAGATTGCCGGTGGCGTAGAATGCTGTCTGCGGGCCAAGCTCTGCGCAGAAACGTTCCGCCAGACCGTCCAGCAGGCTGGCGGTGCCCAGCACAAAGCCGTTCTGCAGGCAGGAAGAGGTGCTCTTGCCCAGAATGGATGCAGGAGCCTTTGCAGCGAGGTCAATCTGCGGCAGCTGAGCGGTGTTCTTTACCAGTGCGCTCAGCGAGAGCTGCGGCCCGGGCAGGATCACGCCGCCCACAAGCTCCTGCTTGGCATTGACTGCCATCATGGAGATAGCGGTGTCGGCTGAGATCACCACCAGCGGCCCGGAACACTCTGCCAGTGCAGCAACAGCACCGCATAAAAGCTCGGCGCCCAGCTGGGCGGGGTTGTCCAGCCGAAGCTTGATGCCGCTTTTCAGGCCGGGGCCGACCGTCAGGATGCGTACATTGCAGAGGATACGCAAAGCGGAAAGAACCCGGCCGCTCAGCACGGGCACTACACTGCCCAGAATACCGCCTTCAATTTGTGCCGGTGATGCACCGTGCAGAGAGAGCAGATTCACTAGACGGATGGCGTATTCGTCCACCGTTGCGGCGGTATCAGAGTGCAGCCGTCCACAAAAACGCAGAGTATCCTGCTCGTAGCCGCCCACGGTGATGTGGGTGTTGCCAATGTTGACGGTGAGTATCATAAACAAAGCCCTCCTCTGCAGCGCAATATAATGTATATATAATATAATAGCGCGCCCGAATAGCGCGCCAGCCGCGGATGTTGACACAGGACATGGCGCTTCTCCCTTATAGAATAAGTATAGCTATATAACACAGGATACGGGGATGATTCCATAATACGTTCTGTGCACTGTCTTGTCAAGAAAAAGGCACGCCCTGAAACGGGTGAAAAACAGGAGGATTCTTTGTTCTGCAAAGAAATTGGAAAAAAGTTGTCAAAAAGTGTTGACAAGGAGGCGGGG